>JALWEJ010000068.1 GCA_027014115.1 Desulfurellales bacterium | reverse complement strand
TTACTAAAGGTGGTAAGTATGTGTGGGCCAGTTACCGAATAACATAATTTTGTAATTTTTAAAACTGTCTGAATGTTCTATCTTTGTATAAACATAGAATATGTTTTTTCGTCATTAAAAAATCTTTCAAACATCTTCTTGCGTATGCCATTATGGATTGGTTGCTGATATAGTATTTATAAAGAGGATGTAGGTTTTTACAAGAGTATTCCACAACCTTTTTTCAGATCTTTATGCATCCATTTATTTCAGAACAATAAACATAACAAAAACCAAAGCAGCTGTTATACAAAAGATTGAATTTACAAATTTTTAACAAAATTTAAAAAAAGCAACAAAAATCACATTAAAGAAAACAGCAAAAATCAGACAATTACGCTGCTGTTTTTAAAGTGCATCATACCCTATCTCCTTTGTCCTTATTCTTACAGCAGTTTCAACACTGCTTACAAAAATCTTGCCATCACCGATTTTGCCTGTTCTTGCCGAGTTTATTATAGCATCCAAAACAACATCAAGCTCTTCGTCTTTTATAACAACTTCGATTTTTATCTTGGGCAGAAAATCCACTATATACTCGGCACCCCTGTAAATTTCCGTATGACCTTTTTGCCTTCCGTAACCTTTTACTTCAGATACACTCATACCCTTTATACCAACCTCCAACAACGCTTCTTTTACATTATCCAACTGAAAAGGTCTGATGACTGCCTCTATTTTTTTCATAAATACACCCCCTAAAATGTAATCGGTGTAAATATAACAAATATCGTTCCGTTCCTATTATAACAATAATAATTATAATTTTAAAGAGTAAATAATAATACTATTAATACAAAATTGTATATTATTCTACATTCTTGTAATATAGTTTTTTTAAGATACTTAAAAAATAGGTTATGCCCTCAAGGTTGCCACAAGACGCTTTGGATGTAAAAATAAATTTAATGCTTCGTAAACAGACGTACAGACAACATCGCAAACCAAAAGATTTTGTGAAAAAATACCCTCTTTTTCCATGATGCAAATCCCTAAAGCCGATTCCTTTAACATTAAATAGTCATTACGTCCGTTTCCGAGTGTAACTGTTTGGGTATTTCCCAGTTTATACACATATTCGGCTTTTTGCTTATCCTGCTTGCTGCTTGATAAAATAGAAAGTTTTATTGGCAAACCGCTTAGATTTTCTTCTGCCAGACCAAATGTATCGGCAGTAACAACATGAATTTCAACAATATCCGAAAGTTGATAAATAAACTTATCCACACCGTCAATTAATTGTCCATCAACCGCCAAAGTTCCATTGTAATCGCAAACAAGATAGTTAATGTTCAATTTTTTATAACCCGGAATATCTACCTCAAACATAACTTTCTCCTTTTTTCTCAATTTTTATAAAGAAATAAACCACCCCAATCTGACATTATCTATTTTTTCCGGTATATAGGGTTTGATATCTATAACAGGCGAACCATCCAATATATCTTTATTTTTTATAAACAGCCTGTTTTTTTCAATACCGAGAAGCTCAACTATAGAAATACCGATGGCATTCGGTCTAAACGGTGAATGTGTGGCAAATACACCTACAGACTGCCCTTTGGGGTTGTGTCTTGGCGGTTTTACAATAAGTTTAAAATCTTTTGATAAATGAAAATTAAACACCACAATAATATGAGAAAAACCATCCAATCCTTCTAAGCCGAATACATACTCATCAAATAGAACTATCGCAGCTTTTGTGTCTATTTTTACGGATTTTATAACCTGTGAATTTTTAAAGACAGATTTAACCATACCTATCGGTCTAAAAACTATATTATCAATCATCGCACTTACATTATAAAGCTTTTTTGGCCGTTTTCAAAGCTTTGGCAGACTTGACATAACTATTATTTATTCATAGGCTGTCTGTGAGGTAAAACACAAAATGTATTTTTTCTGGAAATTTATTTTTTGGTTTGGTTTATGGATATCAATATTTATTGTTGACTATACTTCTCCCGCAATACTGCACAATGCACCATTCAAACTCATTTCTCCTATAGTTGGAATATTGTTAATTGTCTACGGATTGCTTCTAAATGCCGTAGCCGGCAAAACACTCAAGAAATACGGCCATTTCGATATAAAGAAAGGCATCCACAAACCCGACAAAATGATAGACATCGGCATATTCTCCTGCATGCGCCATCCTGCTATGTTTGGGAGTATATTTTTTTCAATAGGCCTTGCAATGCTTAATGCTAAAATTATAACAATACTCTGGGCTGGCTGGGTGAGTTTTTTTGCTGTGTATTTTATTATGGCTGTTGAAGAAAGAGAGACAATTGTCCAATTTGGAAACAGATACTGCGAATTTTTAAAAAATAGAAAACCTTTTTGTTTCTCACTTTCTTGTCTGATGAGAGGTATAAAGGCTTTAAAACATCATGAAGAACAGTGACAAAAAAATATTTCCTTATACATATAAACACATAAACCGTAGAAGAGATATGTTTGAGAATATAATATTTGAGAAAAATGTTGAAAATCTGAAAATAGAAAATTCCTATCTTAAATTTGCAAATTGTGAGTTTCTCACAAATATTACAATACATGCAAGCAATTGTCGTTTTACAAACTGCATATTCAGCGAAATTGAAGATACGGCACTCACAATAGAAAACGGTTCTTTTTGCATCCTTGACCATTGTCAAATCTATGAAAACGGCTCACAAAACTTGCTTGGATGTCAGATTTTTGTTGACGATTCTAAACTGGATATAAAAAACTCTACAATAAAAAACGGTGTGAATAGTTTTGGACTTGAGGCAAAAAACAGCAAAATTAAAATAAACAATGTTGAGTTTTTTAAAAATCAAGGCTGTGGTTTGTCTTTGGAGTCCTGCATCTTCAATATTAAACATTGTGGGTTCGAAAAAAATGGCCAAATAGACAGCGATTTTTCTCAGATTTTAATAAACGACTCAAAAGGCATTATACAAAATTCAAAAATCGTCAACGGCATTAATTCAAACGGTTTATCAATAACAGACAAAAGCAAATCATCTGTTATAAATTCGGAGATATCAAACCACTCAAAAAACGGTGCTGCGGTAGAAAGAGACTCAAAATTATTTGCAAGAAATTGTAAATTTTTTAAAAACGGTAATGAGTTTAAAGAAACTTTACAAATTTGGGTTGATAATTCAAACCTAACAATAAAAGACAGTCTGATTGCGGAAGGTGCATGCGGTATATACGGACAAAAAAATAGCTATATATACGCAAATTCATGCAAAATAGAAAACAACTTCGGTGCAATATGTATTTTTGAGGTCTCCGAGTTAAAAATGAATCACTGTAAAATTGTTAATAACTCCAACAAAACACCTATTTGGTTTGAAGATTCAAAGGCTATTCTGACAAACTCCATTATACAAAACAGCAGCAGTAAAAAAACAATTTTTATGGACAATATGAAATTGGTTGAGATAAACAATGTAATATTAAACACAAAAGACAAAGAGGGTATCGATATACAAAATTCACAAAATGTACATACAAATTTTTTATAAACAAAATTAACAAAACGGTATATTTTTATCCGTCTAAATATGTGTTATATTTTTTGACTTTTTTATATTAAAATATATATTTGTAAAAAAGTTGGAGGTGTGTTATGGAAATAAAATACGAACTAAAAGATAAATCACAAAGAAGAACAGAGCCACTCAAACCAAATGAGCCTTTACCTTTTGGCGTTTTGAGAACAGACCATATGTTTATAATGGATTATGAGGACGGGCAGTGGAAGAATGCAAGGATTGTACCCTACGGTGACATACCCATAGCACCGGGTGCTACAACTCTTCATTACGGGCAGGCGATATTTGAAGGAGTAAAGGCATTTCAGCATGACGATGGTGAGATATACACATTTAGATTGGATAAGAACGCACAGAGAATGAACAGATCTGCCGACATTTTGTGTATACCCAATATTCCCGAAGAAATACAAATTGAGGCAGTTCATGCTCTTATTGATATTGACAGGCTATGGTTTCCGCATCAGGAAGGGGCATCCTTATACATAAGACCGTTTATTTTTGCAACACAGGATTCACTCGGTGTTCATCCAAGTAGCTCATACAAATTTATGGTGATACTATCTCCAAGCGGACCATACTATCCGGCAGGTTTTACAAAACCTATAAAATTATTGATTACGGAGAAATTCCACAGAGCAGCACCGGGCGGAACAGGTTCATCGAAGGCAGCCGGAAACTATGCAGCATCGCTTAAAGCGGGTGAATTTGCAAAGGAGTTTGGCGCTAGTCAGGTTCTTTATCTTGATACTACAAACATATACATAGAAGAGGCCGGGGCCATGAACCATTTCCATATTACAAGAGAAGGAGATGTAGTCATACCGGAATTTGTTGATTCCGTTTTACGCTCTATCACATCCGAATCTATTATTGAACTTGCGGATACCCTAAACATTAATGTAACCCAAAAAAGGGTAAAGATAAAAGAATTTATTGAAGCTGTAAAAAACAAAAACATAACAGAAGCAGGAGGTCTTGGAACAGCTGCGGTTATATCACCGGTCGGTGAATATGTTTTTGAAGATGCTACATCCATAACAGTAGGAAACGGTGAAGTAGGGGAAGTTACAAAAAAAATATATGAATACTACACCGGCATACAAACCGGAAAAGTTGAGGCACCAAAAGGGTGGCTTCAAAAGGTTGAAAGAAGAAAATAGGCGGGGTAACTCGCCTTTTTTGTTTTTATGAAAGTAGCACTTGTTGAATTTCTAAATGCTTATCCGTTATACTGCGCTTTAAAAAACAATATTATTGAAAACGATTTTGAATTTTTATCCTATCCTCCTAGTGTCTGCGCAAAACTCTTAAGAGAAAAGAAGGTCGATATAGGCAATGTCCCGATTATTGAGTATGCAAAAGGTGAAAATTATAAAATATTAAAAGAGTGCTGTATATCAAGCAACAAAGAGGTCAAAAGTGTTGTTCTGTTTTTAAAAAAACCGCTTAATAAGATTCAAACCGTGAAGCTTGATAAAAATTCAAACACATCTGTTGCATTAACAAAGGTGCTTTTTGAGTTTAAATACAACCTAAGCGTTGACTATACATATGAACAAGAATCGGACTGTGAGCTCGTTATAGGCGATGCAGCTCTTAAAAAGATAAAAAACAGCAGAAAAGAAAGATTAGATTTGGCGGTTGAATGGCACAATATGACAAATCTGCCGTTTGTTTTTGCAGCCTGGCTTTCAAACATAAAGATTGAATCTGACATCTTGAGACTTTTTATTGAATCTAAGGAGTGGGGTAAAAAACACTTGGATACAATATGCCGAAACTTTACATCTTGCGATAATTTATTGGATAATAATGAGTGTAAAAGCTACCTTTCTCAAAACATATCCTACGATTTAACAGATGAAAAAATAGAATCAATAAAACAGTTCTTTTATTATGCCCACAAATGCGGCATAATAAATCAAAATCCACAGTTAAGATTTATTTACTAAACGCCCCTGTGGGAACCTTGTCTATGAAATATTTCAAATCGTCGTTTGAAAATTCCATACCGGCACCAGCATAAACAGAGCGGGTCTTTGGGTTTAATATCTCATCAACTCCTCCAAATACGGAAAAATGTCTTAGGAATGTATAAACAAGTTCGGCTCTAAGTTGGGCATTAGTATCCCTTATGTCATTATCATGATTAAAATCAAAAGCATCTACGCTAAATTTTAGATTGTCAAACGGTGTATAGTCAACTCCGAAACCAAAGGTCGACTCTATAATTCCGCCCCTGAGCGTGAAATTATAATACCTTTTGCCCATCAGTGCAGTCAGTCTCATCTTATTATCTTTTGAGCCATTTATATCTTCACTGTGGTCTGTTTCGTCTGTCAAACCAACTCTATAGAATTTATCGGGCATTGTATAAATGTCGGCATAAATCTTTCCTTTGGAGTTTTTATCTCTAAAACGGTATTCGTTTCTTGCCGAAACATTTATGAGTATCCTGTTTGCCTTTGTTAAATATCTTTTTATGTATTTTAGTGTATCATTCAAGTTATTGTAGACAGCATCGTCGTTTACCAATTTACCTATTGTACCCTCACCGCTGTCTATTTTTTTGCCTATATTGTTTAGGCTGCTTGATGCGTTGTTGAGATTGTTATACAAACTATCATCACTTACCAGCTTTCCAATAGTGCCCTTACCGTTTCTCATGTTAGAAGTCATAAAGTAAAGATTGTCCAAAGTCTGATTTAATTTTTCCATCGACATCCTTGCATTTTCAACTGCAAGCCTTACATCTTTTTTATTCTCTTGAACAAGGGTTTTTATTATTTTCATCGATGCATTAAAGTTTTCCATAGCGCTTTTTGTTTGAGCTATGGCAACCTTAAGTGTTTCTCTGTTTTCTTGAACAATACTGTTTAAGTTTTCAGCCAACTCGCTTATCTTGGTAATTGCTTGAATGAGTCCTGCATTGCCGTTTTGTTGATTGCTGAAAATTTTGTTAACATTATTTACAAGCGTGCCTATATCTGTTGCCGATTCCGTGTTTGTCAGAAAATCACCGTTTTTCAAATATTCATTCGATTTTCCAAACCTAATTTCCAAAAATTTGTCCCCAAGAAGGCTTTTGCTTTTTATTAAGGCAGTAGAATCTTTTGGTATTTTATATTTATTGAAAATTGCCATCTCCACAACGGCCTTCCCTTTTTCAAGCTGTATACTCTTTATTACGCCAACATCAACGCCTGCCACCTTGACTTTAGTATTGACATCCAACCCTGCGATATTGTCAAACGGAGCATAAATGGTATAGACAGGCTTGGATTTAAAGCTGAATTTCCCCATCTGTGTTGTCAGCCAACCAAGCACAACAAACACAACCACAACAAACAGACCGACTATGATTTCAACACTGTTATTTTTCATAAGCTTTCTCCTATTTTATAGGCATTTATAAAATTATTGACTATTTCATTGCTCGAATTTGCAAATGAGTGTTTATCTCCAAACTCAACTATACTTCCGTTATCCAAAAGGCCGATATTATCAGCAATTCTAAAAGTCAAAGACAAATCATGGCTGATAATAAAACAGGTTGTAGAAAGGTGCATCTGCATATTCTTTATTAAATCGGCTATTGATAGCGATGATGTAGGGTCAAGTCCCGTTGTAGGCTCATCAAAAAAAATAATTTCCGGTTGAGTAACTATTGCTCTTGCCAGACCGACTCTTTTTCTCATACCACCCGACAGTTCCGAAGGCATTTTATTCTCAATATCGTTTAAGCCGACAAGGTTTAATGTTTCCTTTACTTTTTGTTCAATGTCACTTTTCTTTTTTAAAATTTTATGCTCTACCAAGGGAAAAGCTATGTTGTCAAAAACCGACAAAGAGTCAAAGAGTGCAGCATCCTGAAACAGAACACCGAATTTTTTTCTAATGCTGTTTAACTCTTTTTCTTTTAATTTTGTTATGTCTTTGTCTTTATAAAAAATACTACCTTCATCCGGTTTTAAAAGCCCTATTATGTTATTCAGCAAAACGCTTTTACCTGTTCCGCTTTTTCCTATAATAACTGTAATTTCACCGTTTTTTATGTTTAGGTTTACACTGTTTAGAACACTTTGTGCACCAAAGCTCTTTTTTAGGTTCTCTACTCTAATCATATCAAAACAAAAACGCCGTCAAAAAATAGTCTGCAACAAGAACGGAAATGCTTGACGCAACAACAGCCTTTGTTGTCGAAATTCCAACGCCTTTGGCTCCGTTTGTTGTTGCCAAACCCATATAACATCCTATCAAAGACACAATAAACCCAAAGACTCCCGCTTTTATCAACCCGTATGTCAAATCGCTCATATCGATGTATATCTGGATATTTTTAATGTATGCAGTTGGATTTAGACCCAGTACATCAACACCCACAAGATATCCTCCAAAATTTCCAACGGCATTGGATATGACAACCAAAGCCGGAAGCATTATTGTCATTGCAATAACCCTTGGTGCAACAAGGAAATTTACTGGGTTTACACCCATAACCCTAAGCGCATCCACCTGCTGAGTAACCTTCATTGTTCCGATTTCTGCAGCCATCGCCGAGACATTTCTTGCTACAATCATCAAAGCTGTTAAAACAGGTGCAAGCTCTCTACCCAAAGAAACGGCAACCGTATAGCCAATCATGCTCTCTGCGCCAAATTTATGAAATCCGTGGTATATCTGAAGAGCCTCAACCATTCCCACAAAAAGCGATGTCAAAACAACAATGAGTGTAGACTTTACGCCCACAGAATACATCTGTTGGAATGTGTTGTGTATTCTAACAGGTCCTGTTGTAACAGATACGGTAGCTTCAAGCATAAGTTTTACAATTCCACCTGTGTCTTTCAAAAAATTCAGGGTAGCACTACCCACAGCTTCAATCATTCTTAGCATAATTTAGTCCGCATATAATCGGTTTACTCTGATGCTTTTACCGATATTGGTTAAAATCTCATAGTTTATGGTGCTGCTCAAGTATGCCAAATCATCTATCGTTATGCTTTCGTTTCCGTCTTTACCAACAATTGTTGCAATATCAGAAACACTTGCCTCAACATCCGTTAGATCGCACATAAACATATCCATACATATTGTTCCTACATTTTTACATCTTTTACCGTTTATTAAACACTCCATCTTGTTCGATAAGTTTCTAAACAGACCGTCTGCATACCCAAATGCAACAACTCCTATTTTCATATCATAAGGTGCTTTAAATGTTCTTCCGTAGCTTATCCCCTCTCCTTTTTTCAAAGAATGTATGCTGATTAGTTGAGATTTTATCTCTAAAACAGGTTTTAGGTCAATGGCTTTTTGCAGATTATTCGATGGTGTATAGCCGTATAAAATCAAACCTGGCCTTATGCAGTTGTGGTGAGTTTCTTTATGTTTTAACACACCGCCTGAATTTGCTATGTGTTTGTATCTCGGTGAAAAACCCTCTTCCTCTATGAATTTGATTATTTGGGAAAATTTTTTGTTTTGCTCAAGCGTCCAGGCATCATCACTTTCCGAATCGCTAAAATGGCTCATTATTCCGTCTACTGCAACATAATTCTTTTCTTTTTTGCATAAGGCAACAGATTCTTCCACATCCTCTTTTCTTATACCGAGTCTTGCCATACCCGTATCGAATTTTAGATGAATATGTATTTGCTTGTTGTATGTCTTTGCATAATCCACAACCTTTTTTAAAAGGTACAGACTGTGAACAACAGGTGTTATATCAAACTCATCCATCATCTCAACATCAAACGAATCAAGGCAGCTCATTGCCAGTATTTTTTGAGTTATGCCGTTTTTTCTCAGGATTACCCCTTCCTTTATATGGGCAACACCAAGATATGCAACATTGTTATAATTCTGAAGCTCTCTTGCTATCCTTATCATACCGTGACCGTATCCGTCTGCTTTTATAACCGGTATTATGCTTATGCCTTTTCCAACATAATCGGATATAGTCCTGAAATTATGATGAAAGTTTTTCAGATGAACAACAGCACTGCTGTGAAAATTCATAAGCACTCCCAAAAAACCCAATATTCAAAGGATAATATACACAAATAACTCTCTTATGCAACAAAATAACAAAACAAAATAGATTATTGAGCAAGCTTATCTTCTTTTTTCAATAGAATAATAGACAGTAAAAATGTTATAAGTGCAAAAGAAAACTGTCTCGCAAAAAGCGTATCTCCCATAAAGGCAAGCATGATTGAAACAACTGCAAGGGTGGAAAATTTTTTATCCAAACTTTCTTTATAGGCAAGATAAAATATGGATAAAAACACAAAAAGACCAAAAGCTCCAAGCTGAACCATTGTTTGTGTATATTGGTTGTGTAGTTGATTGTATTTTAAAGAGCAGCGGAATGCGGGGTATTTTTTCTTTACATAATCTCTAAATACATCAACAGCATCACCAAGCCCCACACCCAACACCGGATGGGATATAAATATTTTTAAACCTACAACTGCCATGTTAATTCTTGTGCCGACAGATGTGCATGGATTGGCTTGTTCTATGTTTAATATACTTTCTACGGTATTATCAAATTTATGCCTAAAACCAGTGCTTAAGTTGTAGCTTATAACAAATACAGATAATCCAATCACAAAACCTACTGCTATGTTTCTTAAGTTTTTCCCAAAATAAACGACAGGGATAAGAAATATATCAATCAAATAGATAAACTGCCCCGTTCTCCCCTGTGTGATAAACATAACGGTTGATGTGACAAAAAATAGCATTACGAATATAAGTCTATTTTTTATATCTGTTTTGTTTGATAAAATTCTATCTATCAATATGACAGATAAGACAGCTAAGTATATTGAATATTCAATATGATTCATAAAAACAACAGGGTCATGGGCGGATGAGCCCTGTTTGTGTAAAATTCCAAAAAATATCAAAAACGATAATAATTCGCTTACAAACATTCCAGATATAAAGGCATCTACAGCTTTTTTGACAAATTCTTTTTTTATGCTTGTAAAAATTACGAAAGAGACGAAAAAATATTGAATATACTTTCTCATAAACGAATTTGCATAGGCATAATTTTCACTCCACAAATAAGAAATAAGCATAAAAAAAACCAAAACAAAAGCAGCCATATAAGTTTTATTCATAAGGTCAAGTTTTCTTTTGAGATGACCGTCAAAAAACCACAAAATAATCAAAGCAATAGATAGGGCGCTTACTGCTGCGCGCGATAGAGGCATAATAAAAGCATATGCAACAACAAAATAGTTGATGAGCAAATTTATGTTGTTGATTTTTAAGAAACTATTTTTTTTAACTATGGTAAACAATGTGTAAAAACCTTTTTACTGTTTGCAAAATCATAACATATCAGTATACACAAAATTTAAAGATTTTGGAGCTTTTTTACTGCATACAAAAAGCTTTACTTTTTGTATTGTTAATGGTATAAAAAATCAGATTTAACAATCTGGAGGATTTATTAGTGGGATTCTACATTGTTTTAAGCATGTTTTTTGTCTTTCTTGTTGTTGGTATTTTGGATTTTAAAAAATCAAATAATATAAAAGGTTATGTTTTGGCAAATAAATCTCAAGATTCATTATCTGTTGGGTTTTCATTGTCTGCAACGATAATGGGTGCATCCTCGACAATAGGCATGACCGCTTTGGTTTACAAAATGGGCCTACCCGGCGTATGGTGGCTTCTAAGCGGTGTTTTAGGTCTTGTAATTTTGCATATGTTTTTAGCAAAAAAAGCTAATTTGCTGAATGTTATGACACTGCCTGAGGCAATGGGAAAATTTTACGGGGAGTATGCAAGAACATTCTCCGCCATTTTAATTGTTATGGCATGGAGCGGAATTGTTGCAGCCCAATTTATAGCAGCAGGAAAAATTTTAAGCGTTGTAAGCGGTATAGACTATAAAACCCTTGTTATTTTATCAGGCATATTCACAATAGTATACACTCTTGTGGGTGGGCAGTTTAGTGTATTTAAAACAGACAGGCTGCAGTTTGGCATACTTTTTTTCGGAATCTTGGCGGTTTGTGTTTTTTTGTTGATAAATTATTCAAAGCCTAATATTGACAACAATCTATTATCGTTTCCCATTAATCACAATTTCGGCATAAAAAAACTTTTTTTGTTTTTGTTTGTTGTGGGAATACCTTATGCTGCAGGTCCTGATATGTATTCACGCATATTTGCAGCCAAAAACCCAAAAGCAGCAAGAAACGGTGTCTTGATAACTATTATTGCGGTTTTAATATTTTCTGCAATGATAGCGGTGATAGGTATATATGCTCATTCTTTCAATATAAAAGATGAAAAACTTCTTGTTTTTATGATTAATCATATACTGCCGTCTTATTTGTCCTATATCTTGATAGCATCCCTGTTGTCTGCAATTATATCATCAGCCGACACCTGTCTTTTATCGGCATCATCAATCATATCACTTGATATTCTAAAACATCCATCTGTAAAGTCCATTAGAATTGCCGTGTTTGCAGTAGGCACAACTGCCGTATTGATAGCACTCTACTACGGTGGAATTATAAAGACGCTGCTTATATCATACGGTATATATACAGGCAGTGTTGCCATACCTTTAATATTGGGGTTTTTTAAAGATAAAATAGAGATAGACAACAAATACGCACTATTTGCCATGGGTGTTTCTGCAGCTTTTGCATTGATACTTTCTATCTATAAAAATGATTATTCCGGTTTAATATCCATTTCTGTATCAGCCTTTATGCTTTTTACGGGTCATATGCTGACGAAATATGCAAAAGAACGTGTATCCGGATAGATTATCGATAAAAGTAGATGTATTTGGATAGGTAATAGACAAAAAAAGCAACAACAAGTCCGCTTATAACATCTAAGCCGTAATGGTAGCGCAAGACTACCGTTGATAAAATTAGCGACAAAACAATAGGCAGAATAATCCAGGCTATTTTTCTGTTTTCATCTTTAAAAATCAACAAAACCAAAACAGAGATTTCCGTATGTCCGCTTGGAAAACAGTCCTGTTTTATGTGCTCAAGTGAGTTTAGCAAAGGATGGACAAAATTAAAAATAAAACCTCCGTTTAAGGGTATACCTTCAAGATAGGTAAGTGAATATCTTGGCCCTATTGCGGGCAGTATAATATAACCTATGTAAGATATATAATACCCCAAAGACAGAGCGAAAAGTGCATAATTTAACTTTTTTATCTCTTTTTTGGAATAGAAGTAGTAGATTAAAAACAGAGGTAAAAAATAATAAGATAAATATGCAAGCTGAAGATAATCAACCAGTCCTTTTATGTTCAGGAAATTAAAAATAAGTGCAACATCGGATGAAAACAGTAATCTGTCAATTTTTATAAATACAGCATCTTTGTTGTGAGGATTGATAAACGGAACAATAAACCCTAACGATTCAAAAACAAAACCTATAAAGATGAACGGATAGAAATACCTCAAAACTTTTGTAAATTTTGTGTGGTTATTTTTGTTTATCAGATAAAAGGTAGCGACTATTATGGCTGCATACACAGATATAAGATACAAAGGATTAGGTATTGTGTTGTAATGTGCTATTATTATTGCCATCATAAAAAAATAGTAGGCTATGTTTATATAGTCAAACAGCTTTATATTTTTTGATACATTCACGGCACAACCACACTTAAAGCCTTGCTGCAAAGTGAAATATTTGCTTTTTTAATTCCAAAAAAATCACCGTCTATTTGAATAGGCAAACTATCTTCTATAAATATTTCTTCATTTGTAATAATATGTTCAACAATAAATAGAAATTTATGCGAATAATTTGAAAATAGAGCAAGGTTTGCAATGGGCAAATCGAAAAAACTGTTCAAAATAGGTTTAAATATGCATACATCAAATAAAGGCTTATCCACATCAACCTCTTGTGAGATATTGTAGCTGCCCGCATATTTTTTTGCCTTTGATACAACAACCCATCTGCAGTGTTTTTCCATATCGCCTATTTTCACCTTTATGGTGTAGTTTTTTGATTTTAAATACGACATTATACCTGAAAGAAAATAGGAAGCCTTACCGCTTATCCTTTTTATCCTGTAGTCAACATTCATGACAGAGCATGCATCAAAGCCGATACCAGCCATCAAAGTAAATTTTTGGTTGTTTATTTTTCCAAGATATATCCTTTTGAATTTCGGTCTGATAAAAAGTTCGGCAGCTTTTTGTATATCCATAGGAATACTCAAATCTACGGCAAGCACATTTGTTGTTCCACCGGGCAGTATGCCCAAAACCGAACTGCCCAAGTCTGCGTTTATAATCTCGTTTATTATGCCGTCTCCACCGTATGCTGCAATAATCCTGTATTTTGATGCTATTTTGTTTGCTATGTCTGTTCCGTCTTTTGCTTTTTGTGTAAAAAACAGATCGACAGATGCACCACTTTTTTCAAGAAATTGTATAACGTTTTTAAGTTTTGCCGTATTAAACCTCAATGCATTGGGATTTGCTATAATGGCTATCATATATCAATCACCATACCGTCATAGGCTGCAGTTACATCACAGCCTGTTTTTTTTGATATCTCTTTAGCAACCTCCCACGGCTTTTGTTTCAAAAAAGAGAGACCGAAGTGAGTTATTATAAACTTTCTAGGCTTGAAAACCTCAAGGAATTTATAAACATCGTCTGAGCTTAAATGTTTAAATCCTCTTCTTTCATGACAGAATACAACATTGGCAATCACAACATCAGATTGATAGACCTGTGGAAGTTCATCAAAATAGCTTGTGTCGGGTATGAATGCAAATCTATTTTCAAAGATAGCTCCGTAAACTTCAACTGTATGGCGGTGTTTTACTTTTGTTTTTATTTTTATTCCGTCAATTTCATATGTGGAAAATTCTTCGGTATTTATTAATGTGAAATTTTTTCTGTTGTATTTCAAGATAACAGGGTCGATCTCCGTTGCATCATACGGTGCAAGCACAACGCCTCTTTTTTTGTGCCCTCCTTCAGTCATAGACTCTATGACGGCATTTATATCCGCACAGTGGTCAAGATGCCTGTGGCTTAAAAATATACCGGACAACTTACTTGGTGATAGTTTGTGTTTTATGGATTCAATTAATGCTCCAGGCCCAGGGTCTACTGCAAATATCTTTCCGTTTATATTAAACCAAATTCCCCCGGATTTTCTCAACTGATTAAAAACGGTAAACCTACCCCCGGCTGTACCGAGAAATATAAGCTGATTGCTGCCTATTGTATTAACTCTCATGCGTAAGCATACTCTCCGTCAAATTTATCTATTACAACCTCTTGCAAGGTATTTGAGAATTTATCTGTTAGAACGGGAAAATATTCACTTGATACGGCTCTATAAAATTTTTTTCCGTTTTTTAATATAACTGTCGGTTCAACAACGAGTGTTGTCTTTTTGCCAATCATTTCCATTGCCGCAGTTTTGAATTTTTCCTTGAAAAGTTTTGTTAATTCGGCATTTCTCAGCTTTACAACAGGACCTCGCTCAAGCTGCATATTTATACTGCAAGCCGGCGTATTTGGTCTTTTTGAGTAGGTAAAGACATGTCCGAATGTCAAAGGTAGCGAGTCTATAAAATCGTATGTTTTTCGAAAGCTTTCTTCGTCTTCGCCAAAAAAACCAACAATAACATCGGTACCTACAAAAATGCCTTTTTTATGACATCTCTCTACAATATGTTGAAAATCCTCAACCCTGTAGTCTCTTCCCATGAGTCTTAATATTTTGTTATCACCAGACTGCATTGGTATATGTATATGTTTTGCAAAGTTTCCGCAAGCAATAATATCAATTAATTCATCATCCACATACATAGGCTCTATTGAGCTTATTCTAACTCTCAAATCGAGATGCATCTTATCTATCCGTATTAACAATTCCTTAAAATTTTCGTATGAACCTATATTCGTGCCTGTCAATACAATTTCTGCAAACTTTCCATTGAAGTTTGCAATTTCACTCAATACAATATCCATATCCTTATTGCGTTCTTTTCCTCTAAGCTGTGGAATTATGCAGTATGTGCAGTGGTTGTTGCACCCTTCCTGTATTTTGATAAAAGCCCTGCTTTTATCCCTAAAAGAGGTTAATTTTGTGTTTATGGGGTAGGTTTTTGTGGCATCCGATATATCAGATATGCTGTTTTTTATCACATCCTTTATTCTGTGTTTGTATGAGTTTCCAACGATATTAACATCCAAATTTTTTTCAAGGTAGCTGTCGCATCCTGTGTAAATTATTACTGCATTTTTATTTATTTTTTTGGCTTTTTTTGTGGCGTTTCTTGATTCCTTAGCGGCTTTTGAGGTAACTGCGCAAGAGTTTACTATGTATAAATCACATTTTTCGGAAAAATCTTCAAACTCATACTCATCTTCAAGCTGCTCAACCATAAGCTGTGTTTCGTATTGATTGAGCTTACACCCGAATGTGGCAATGGAAGCTTTTTTCATAGTGTGCCTTTTGTTGAGAGCGTCTCCTTTTTCTCTGCAACAGCAGATTTTAGTGAATATGCCACAGATTTAAATATTGCCTCTGCTATGTGGTGTTTGTTTGTGCCGTAGAGCTGTTTTATATGCAGGACCATCTTTGCGTTATTGACAAATGCCCTGAAAAACTCCTCTATCAGCTCAGAATCAAAATTACCGATATTTCCTGTAATGTTGCAGTCATAATTCAAAAAACATCTGTTGCAGATATCCATACTTGATAGAACAAGTGCTTCATCCATCGGTATTACAGAATGGCCGTATCTTGCAAAACCCCGTTTTTCCAAGGATTTTTTTATTAACGCACCAAGCACAATACCAACATCCTCAACAGTATGGTGACAATCAACATCCGTATCGCCTTCGGCTTTTATATACATATCAATACCGGAATGTTTGGATAGAGCCTCAAGCATGTGGTTGAAAAAACCAATACCTGTATCTATGTCGTTATCTCCTATTCCGTCTATGTCTATTGTTATATTTATAACAGTTTCTTTTGTTATTCTCTTCAGTGTCTCTTTACTCATCTGTCCCTCTCTATAATAAATTTTGCTATGTCAACAAGGTTTTCAGCATCCCTCAACCCCTCTATCCGAGATATAGCCATGTTTTTCAGCCTATCTGCCATCTCAAAGGATTTTTCAAGTCCGTAAACCTTTGGATAGGTAAGTGTGTTGTTAATCTCATCTACCTTCTTTTTGCCCAGCTTTTTTTCATCTCCAACAATATCCAAACAGTCATCTATTATCTGAAAAGCAACACCTATATAAAGACCATATTTTGAAATTTTCTCAAATTCATCTTTATTTGGGTTCCCGCAGAGTGCACCGCATTCCACGCTTGTTTGAATGAGTTTTGCCGTTTTATGTTTGTGTATGAAGTTTACAAGCCACCTTTTTTTTCTGTCTGTAAGTTTGCTTTCACTTGATAAAATATCGGCAGCTTGACCCACAACCATACCGCCCACTCCGGCTGCATGGCTTAGTATTTTTATTATTTTTACCTTTTTTTCATCCGGTAATGCAGAATCCAAAATAAGGTCAAATGCATAGGTATTTAAGGCATCCCCTGCCAATATTGCTATAGCTTCGCCAAAAACCTTATGGTTTGACGGTTGTCCGCGTCTAAAATCATCATCATCCATTGCCGGTAGATCGTCATGAATGAGCGAATATGCGTGTATCAGCTCTATGCTTGATGCAACATGAAGAGTGTCTTCTTTTTTTGCACCAAACATACTGCCTGCAAGCATAACGAGCATAGCCCTTATACGTTTCCCGCCACTTTTGGGTGTATAAAACATGGCTTCTTTGAAGGTTTTAGGAAAAATTCTGTTTTGTGAAAGATTTTCTATAAATTTGTCAACATCTTCCCTATACTGTTTCAGTATCTTCATCAAATTCCTCTGATTCTATTTTTCCGTCTTTGATATTTGTTATGAGTCTTATTCTGTTTTCAGCCTCTTCAAGTTTTTTTGAACAGAAATCCACAAGCTTCATACCCTCTTCATATAGAGAAACAGCCTTATCAATCTCTATTTCTTCATCTTCAAGCTGTTTTGCTATGCCTTCGAGTCTTTTAACGGCATCCTCAAATGTTTTTATCTTCATAACCAATCTCCATCAACAATTCTGACTATTTTATACATTTTTTGTTCAATATTTAAAAGTAATTTTTTATCACTGCCAGCACATCCGATACTTCTATAATAAAGAACGGTTGATGAGTACATATAATAAAAACATAGCAATTTTTGATAAAAACAGGTATAAATAAGCCCAAAGATTTTTTATTCGGGGGAGTTATGGACACAGGTAGCCAAATCAAACTAAGCCAGATAGTTTTTGACACGCCTATTGATTCAATAATAAACAAAAACAAGATACCCTTAAAATTTCAGCACTGCAGTTTTGACAACTACATACCAAACAAAGACTATCCGTCACAGCAGGAAATAAAAGAAAAACTTATGGACTTTGTAAGAAGGCTTGAAGAATACAACAAAAAAAAGTGCTGTAGAACATTTGTTGAAAGATTTGTCAAAAACACAAAAAAACCAAAAGGTATATATTTGGACGGCGGATTCGGTGTGGGCAAAACCCATCTTTTATCATCCATAGGCAACACCTATAAAGGAAAATCCATCTTTGTGTCATTTTCGGAACTTATGTATTTAATAGCCTATTTTAATCTCCTGCCGCTTGTTGAAAAAATGTCGGAATTTGATGTTGTGCTTTTGGATGAGTTTGAATTGGATGATCCGGGCGATGCCATGATGGGTATAAACTTCATAAGGGAAATAAGCAAAACAGATACAATAGTAGTCACAACCTCAAACACAACGCCTGTTGCCTTGGGCGGAAGAAAGTTTGATATTATGGTATTTAAAGAACGTATAGGCAAGCTGGTTAATTATTTTGATACATACGCCATAGACGGACAAGACTACAGGGTCACAAAAACACCAAAAACGGAGTATGATTCGTCTAAAAAAACATTGACAGATTTATACAGTGAATATCAGCCGAAAAATAGAAAAAAACTTTATCTGACCTTTGATGAGCTGATAAACATGATGAGAAGCGTTCATCCGGTCAGATATACAAACCTAAATGAGCATGTGGATGCCATCTTTATAGAAAATTTGAGGCAGTTTACAGATGATGAGCTTTTGGATGCTCTGCGTTTTACATACCTGATAGATATTTTATACTACGGCGCTGTGGATATATATGCAAGTACAGATATACAGCTGTGGCATATGTTCTCAGACGATTTAAAAGACGGTAAATTTAAAAACAAGGTCATGCGCTGCCTATCAAGGGTTTCAGAGAAGGGTGTGTTTGTTAATACAAAATCTTAGAATATTGACAGCTTGAGATTTTAGTAATATAAACAGACTATCTTTAATTTAAGGGGGAAAAGATGGCAAGAAGAAGTGATATTATGTTAAAAGGACCAGAAAGGGCGCCTCACAGATCACTGTTTAAAGCAGACGGGTATACAGATATTGAATTAAACAGACCAATCATAGCAATAGCAAATTCATATAATACAATTGTCCCCGGACATGTTCATTTGCAAAGCGTTGTTGAAGCTGTAAAATACGGCATATACATGGCAGGCGGCACACCTGTTGAGTTTAATGTCATAGGTGTTGACGACGGTATAGCCATGGGGCATCTCGGTATGCACTACTCACTGCCCTCAAGAGAATTGATAGCAGATTCGGTTGAAACCATGGTTTCGGCACATCCTGTGGACGGACTTGTTATACTGCCTGCATGCGACAAAATAGTTCCCGGTATGATGATGGCTGCTGCAAGAGTCAATATACCGACAATTATGATTTCAGGCGGCCCTATGTTTGCAGGGCGCTTCAATGGAACGGATATTGATTTGGCGCAGGTTTTTGAGGCTGTGGGAAAATATCTAAACGGCGACATATCGGAAGAAGATTTAAGGGCTGTTGAGGATATAGGCTGCCCGTCCTGCGGTTCATGCTCGGGAATGTATTCTGCAAACTCCATAAACTGTATCAGTGAGGTTTTGGGCTTATCCCTTCCCGGAAATGGAACAATACCTGCTCCAATGGCATCACGTATAAGACTTGCAAAGCTTGCAGGAATGAAAATTATGGAGCTTGTCGAGAAAGATATTAAGCCGAGGGATATTTTAACAATAGATGCATTTAAAAATGCAATCTGTGCAGATATGGCAATGGGCTGCTCAACAAACACCGTTTTGCACCTTTTGGCAATAGCTCAAGAGGCAAAGGTTGATTTAAAACTGGATATGTTCAATGAGATTAGTGATAAGGTTCCTGATTTGTGTGCATTTTCACCAGTTGGACCATACCACCTTCAGGATTTGGACGAAGCAGGCGGCATGATGGCACTTTTAAACAGAATCGATCCACTCGGTATTCTAAAGAAAGACAGTATAACCGTTACAGGAAAAACCATCTATGAAAACTACAAAAATTCGCGCGTATATAGGGATGAGGTTATAAGACCGCTTGACAAACCCTACTATCCAAAGGGAGGATTAAGTGTTCTAAGCGGAAATCTTGCACCCTACGGCTCCATCTTAAAGCAATCAGGTGTCGACACCTCCATGAACCACTTCATAGGCAAAGCAAGGGTGTTTGATTCAGAAGAGGATACACTAAAAGCTATTTTTGGGAAAGAAATTAAAAAAGGTGATGTTGTTGTCATAAGATATGAAGGACCTGCAGGCGGACCAGGTATGAAAGAGATGCTCCAGCCCACAAGCGCAATAGCCGGAATGGGTTTGGATAAGGATGTTGCATTAATTACAGACGGAAGGTTCTCCGGAGCAACAAGAGGATTATCTATAGGTCATATCTCACCTGAGGCTGCAAGAGGCGGTTTGATAGGTTTGATAAAAGAGGGTGACGAGATAGAGATAGATGTTAACAAAAAAACAATCAATCTGCTTGTTGACGATAAAGAGATAGAAGAAAGAAAGAAAAATTTCTCACCAAAGAAGCCAAAAATTAATTACGGCTGGCTTGCAAGATATGCAAAACTGGTAGGTCCTGCTCATAAGGGCGCCATATTCGAATAAACGGAGGTATGAGGCTTTGTGTAAATACAATCCTTCTGAGATAGAGGTAAAATGGCAGAAAATATGGGAAGAAAAAAAGGTTTTTGAGGCTAAGGATTTTGACAAAAAGCCAAAGTTTTATCAGCTTGAAATGTTCCCATATCCTTCGGGCAGAATACATATGGGACATGTCAGAAATTACTCAATCGGCGATGCCATAGCTCGATATAAATGGATGCAGGGGTATAATGTTCTGCATCCAATAGGCTTTGATGCATTTGGCATGCCGGCCGAGAATGCCGCTATAGCACACAAAACGCATCCTGCAAAATGGACATACGAAAACATGGATTACATGATAAAAGAGCTCAAAAGACTGGGTTTTTCGTATGATTGGGAGCGGCTTCTTGCAACATGCGATGCGAAATATTATAAATGGGAACAGAAAATCTTTATAGAAATGTTCAAAAAAGGCATGGTATACAGAAAAAAAAGCAGCGTTAACTACTGCAGCACATGCCAGACGGTTTTGGCAAATGAACAGGTTGAAGACGGTAAATGTTGGAGATGCGGGCAGGAGGTTGTCCAAAAAGAGCTCGATGAGTGGTTTTTTAAAATAACTGATTACGCAGATCAGCTGCTTGAGGATATGAAGCTTTTGGAGAAGGGCTGGCCGGGTAAGGTTTTAACGCAGCAGACAAACTGGATAGGAAAATCGAAGGGTGCCTTTGTAAAATTTAAAATAAAAGGTCACAACAAACATTTTGAGGTTTTTACAACAAGGCCTGATACATTGTTTGGTGTTACATTTGCATCCATTGCGCCAAACCACCCGGAGCTTTTAGACCTTGTACCGGAAAGCCGCAAAAAGGATGTCGAAGCGTTTGTTTATGAATATAAAAAAGTTGAAAGAGACTTCTCAAAAGAAAAAGAGGGTATCTTTACAGGCATCTATCTCATAAATCCCGTAAACAACGAAGAAATACCACTCTATGCTGCAAATTTTGTTATCTTGGAATATGGAACCGGCGTTGTTATGGCAGTTCCCGCACACGACCAGAGAGATTTTGAGTTTGCCCAAAAATACAATCTTCCGAAAAAGATTGTCATCCACAAAGAAGATATGACAAAAAACCCAAACGAACTTGACGAAGCATATACAGATGAGGGCTTTTTGATAAATTCGGGTCAATTTGACGGCTTAAAAAACGAAGATGCAAAATGGAAAATAGTTGAATGGCTCTCAGAAAATAATTTGGCAGAACAGACATTCCAATACAAAATAAGGGACTGGAATGTTTCAAGGCAGAGATATTGGGGTGCTCCAATTCCCGTTGTATACTGCGAAAAATGCGGCATAGTGCCTGAAAGAATAGAAAATTTGCCTATTAAACTTCCAGAGAATGTTGAAATCACCGGCGAAGGCGGCTCACCCTTGGAAAAGGTTAAAGAGTTCACAGAAACAACCTGTCCGATCTGCGGTGCAAAAGCCAAAAGGGAAACAGACACATTCGATACGTTTGTTGAGTCATCATGGTATTTCTTGAGATACACATCACCAAAGTTTGACAAAGAGATATTTAATAAAAATGCCGCAAACTACTGGATGGATGTTGATCAGTATGTGGGCGGCATTGAACATGCCGTAATGCATCTGCTCTATGCAAGATATTTCACAAAGGTTTTAAGGGACTTGGGTTATGTTGATTCAACAGAGCCGTTTACGAGACTATTGACGCAGGGCATGGTCATCAAAGACGGCGCAAAGATGAGCAAATCAAAGGGCAATGTTGTTGACCCTGACGATATAATAAAGCACTACGGAGCAGATACGGCAAGACTATTTATGCTGTTTGCGGCACCACCTGAAAAAGACCTTGAATGGTCTGACGACGGCGTTGAGGGTGCATACAGATTTTTAAACAGATTGTGGAGACTTATACATTCAAACAAACATCTAAAAGCCGAAAATATACAAGCCGACACAGACAGGCTTAAAGAGTTGTCTTTTACGATTAACAATACGATAAAAAGGGTCAGTGAGGATTTTGAAGCATATCACTTTAACACAGCCATCGCAGCATGTATGGAGTTTGTAAACTTTATGCAGTCATTCAATCCTCAAGACAACAAAGAAAAGGGAATGTTTGCGTATGGGCTTGAGACGCTGATAAAACTGTTAAGCCCTATTGTGCCTCATATTGCCGATGAGTTGTGGCAAATAATGGGTCACGATACTCTTGTTGAAAAAGAGGATTGGCCTGAATATGATAAAAAAGCCCTTATTAAAGAAAATGTTACGATTGCAGCCACTGTAAACGGTAAATTAAGGGATACACTCGATGTGCCAACGGACTCAGACCAGGATACGGTGTTTGAATTGGCTAAAAACAGCCCGAAGGTTCAAAAGCATATCGAAAACAGAGAGATTAAAAAGGTTGTTTTCGTGAAAAATAAGTTGATAAATATTGTGGTTAAATAACATGAAGGTGTTAAGAACTGCTGTTTTTGTATTTGTAGCTTTGGTTTTATCATCGTGCGTATACGATTTTGCAGGCAAGTATTCATCTATTCCGGGAGGCATAAAGAGCATATACATAGCCAACATAAACAACTCAACATATGAGCCCAATCTCCAAATAGATCTGAAAAGATACATCATAGATGAATTCAATCTTGATTTAAGGGCAAGGTTGACAGATAAAAAACATGCAGACGGTATTGTATATGTTACCATAACAAATTACAATATATCGCCTTCGTCATTCGGAGAAAGCGGTTTTGCCTCCGTATACAGATGCGAGATAACAGTAAATGTATCCCTAAAGAAGGGTAAAGAGTACATAATAAAAGACAGAAAATTATCAGCCTACAAAGACTACAGTTCTACCGATTTGATTTCTGCAACAGAGATTGCACGAAAGCAGACATCAAAAGATGTGTTAAAGGATTTAGCTTCAAAGATTAAAGATGAGCTGTTTATAATGTTCTAAACAATGTTTGTCTCAAAAACAATCCTTTTTTTAATCGCAGCTTTGTATCTACTTAGCTTTACTTTGCATGCAAATAGAGCGTATCTTGACAAACAGGAGACAAGATACGCTTTTTACTCCATAAATCTCTACAATGCTAAACATCCTTTAGAGTTTTCATCCTTAAAACAAACAATAATAAGCAAATCTCCTTTTTATACTGCTGTAGAATCTTTACTTTTTAGCATAACAACAAAACCTTTTCTTGTTAGAGCGGTTAGTTTTGTCTTTACGATTGTTATTGCTTTTGGCATATATTCTGCAGCAAAAAATGCTGCAGGAAAAGAGGCTGCACTTTTTGGAGCATACGGTTTTCTGCTGTCGTTTATCACATTTTTCATCTACTCACAAAAGGCAACACCCCATATTCTATATGCAGCATTTATGTTTTTCGCTTTTTTATCCATCTTTGTTTACAAAGACAGGGGGCTCTGTATCGGGCTGTTTCTTTTATCTTTTGCTTTTTTGATATATGGTTTTTTGTCAATTACAACATTTTATGCCGCTGTTTTTTTGTATGGATATAAAACAGGCAGTCTGAAAAAATATCTATTATCAAAATACCATTTTTTCGGCATTATTTTGTTTTTGTCTATTGTTGGCTTGTGGTTCTTTTTTATATCATCAAGCGATATACATAAAATCAACTATATTTTGGGCGTCTTTTTACTAAACCCAACCCTAAACCACATAAGCCATTTAACAATACCGCAGTTTATCAAACACATACTAACAGCTCCTTTAAAGATTGTTTATTTTGCCATGCCCTTTTTTCTTATTTTTGCTGTTTTTTTTGAAAAACATATAAGGGATGAATTTCGAAACATAAAACAGGAAAACAGCAAAATAAGGGAACTTTTAAATTTTATTCAATCTGTAATTATTGCTGTGACCTTGGTGTTTTTTGTTTTAACATACACTACACCGGCTGATTTTATTGTGCTTTTTGCTTTTATATCCATGCTGTCGGGGATTGTTTTTTATGAGTTGGAGTATGTAAAACCCAATATAAATTACCTGAGAATATCATATTATATATTCGTAGGTCTTTCTGTTTTGGCGTTTTTATCTGCTTTTTTTGGCTTTGAGTTTATTAACTCCAAGGATTATGTATTGAGTTTTTTGCTTGTTTTTATAAGCGCAGCAGCAGCCTTTTTGTTAAAAAAATTGGAAGATGATTCAAATATACTCTTTTTTGTATTTGGTTTTTCTGCTGTCATATTAAAACTGCTTTATGTATCCGTATACATTAACTATACAAACAGCTATCAACCGAACTACAAAAAATATGCACACAAAATATCTAAATTTGTTTTGAAAAATAACCCCGAATATGTTATGAGTGAAGGCGGAAATTTGCAGTTGTTCTTCTATTTTGCAAAAAACATTCAAATGCCGATACATTCTTATTCAAAGAATGCCAAAGGCATTGTTGTAAGCAGAAATATGGAAAATGCAGGCAGTATTTTGGATATTGTTGAGACACCGGAAGGTGTCTACTATATAGGAATAAAAAACGGAGGTGTTTAAATGGTTGAGTTGAATGAGAAAATCATATCAAAGGCAATAGTGGAAAGATACATGAACAAGCTTATGGATTATCTTGAAAACGATGTAAGCATAGTCGGCGGAGGACCTGCGGGTTTGGTGTGTGCATATTATCTTGCAAAACAGGACATTAAGGTAGCCCTCTTTGATAAAAGGCTAACCATAGGCGGTGGCATGTGGGGAGGAGCTATGCTCTTTAATGAGATAGTGGTTCAGGATATGGGAAAAGAGATACTCGATGAGTTTGGTATAAAATATGAAAAATATACAGACGGATACTACACAGCAGACGCTGTTGAATCTGTTTCAACACTCACATCCCATGCTGCAAAAGCCGGCGCAAAGGTATTTAACGCTGTTGAAATAGAAGATGTTGTTCTCAAAAAAATTGACGGCAAATACAGAGTAAACGGACTTGTTGTTGGTTGGACTACTGTTAATATGGCTCATCTACCAGTTGATCCGCTTGTTGTAACAAGCAAATATGTCATTGATGCAACAGGACACGATGCCGATGTTGCAACCGTTTTAACAAAAAAAGCCGGTGTTGAACTTGAGTCTCCAACAGGAGGTGTAGTCGGAGAAAAACCTATGTGGGCAGAAATCGGCGAACAGGCAACTGTTGAACACACAAAAGAGGTATACCCCGGCCTTATTGTCGCAGGTATGGCTGCTGTCGCAGTAAGCGGAGCACACAGAATGGGTCCTGTTTTTGGCGGAATGCTGCAGTCCGGCAAAAAGGCTGCAAATATTATTTTGGAAAGCCTTAAATAAAAAGCAATCCTTCATACTGCTTGAAAAAATATTATTGATTTGTAATATTAGAAGATGTTCGGATATTTTTGTTAAACGCTAAATTTGCCAAAGCTGCAGGCAAAAGGAGACATGTTATGTCAAAACAAGAAAAGGATAAGGTAATAGACCCATTTTTTGAACAGAGCTTGGAAGAGGGTATAAAGCCCATAAAATATGACGATGTTTTGGAGTTTCTGGAAACGATATTAAAAAAAGGTGTTACAACACCCATTGTTGAAGAATTGGAAGAGCTTGCGGAATATATCATATCACTGGAGAAACTGCTTGAAGAAAACAATATTCCATACGATGTTCAGGAGATGAAAAGAGTAAAATTTGACTACGAAGATGAGATAAAAGATAAAAAACAGTGGTTTTTGCTGTATTTTGCAGGTAAAATAGTTAAAAGAGAGGGTCCATAAAGTGTCTATAAAATCGGATAGATGGATTATTGAACAGGCTAAAAAAGGTATGATTGAGCCATTTGCCGACAGACAGGTAAGAGAGGGTGTAATCTCATACGGTGTAAGCTCATACGGTTATGATATGCGAATAGCCGATGAGTTTAAAATATTTACAAATGTAAACAACACTGTAGTTGACCCAAAAAACTTTGATGAAAAAAACTATGTGGATTTTAAGGGTGATGTCTGTATTATTCCGCCAAACAGTTTTGTACTTGCCAAGTCGGTTGAGTATTTCAGGATACCACGCAAAATTTTAACGGTTTGTGTCGGAAAAAGCACTTACGCAAGATGCGGATTGATTGTTAATGTTACACCTTTCGAGCCTGAATGGGAAGGTTATGTGACAATAGAAATCAGCAATTCAACGCCTATTCCTGCAAAAATATATGCAAACGAGGGTATTGCGCAGGTTCTGTTTTTTGAAAGTGATGAGGATTGTTTGGTAAGTTATGCGGACAAGAAAGGAAAGTATCAAAAACAGATGGGTCTTGTGACAGCAAAACTTTAAGATAGAGGGGTGTGATATGTCAGGTCATAATAAATGGAGCACGATAAAACATAAAAAAGCCAAAGAGGACAGCAAGAGGGGTGCCATTTTTACAAAACTCATTAAAGAATTAACGATAGCAGCAAAAGAAGGTGGCGGAAACCCCGAGGCAAATCCGAGATTAAGAATGGCAATAGAAAAAGCAAAAGAAGCAAATATGCCAAAACAAAACATAGAAAAAGCCATCAAAAAAGGTACAGGTGAACTGCCAGGTGTATCTTACGAGGATGTGGTCTACGAAGGCTACGGTCCTGGCGGTGTTGCAATGATTATTGAAACCACAACAGACAACAGGCAAAGGACCACAGCAAGCGTAAGACATCTTCTTAACAAGTATGGCGGCAGTCTCGGTGAAAATGGATGTGTATCCTGGATGTTTGATTATGTTGGATATATGAGTTTTGATAAATCCTCAACAGACGAAGAAGCTCTCTTTGAGGCTGCACTTGAAGCGGGTGCAAAAGATGTTAACGAAAGCGAAGACGGCACTCTTTTTGAGGTTACAACTGAGGTTAAAGATTTTGTAGGTGTAAAAGAGACTTTGGAAAAACAGGGCTTCAAACCCATAGATGCAGAATTAACAAAGATACCGCAAAATACAGTTAAATTAGAGGGAGACAAAGCCGTCAGTATGCTAAAACTCATGGATGCTTTGGAAGAAGACGATGATGTCTCCAACGTATATGCAAACTTTGATATCCCCGATGAAATAATAGAAAAATTCGAATAAATTTAAGGGTAGTTAAGCTACCCTTAAATTACCTCAACCCCTTTGATTTTCCTATAATATCTCAAGACCGTAATTTTTGCCATATCATTAAATACAAACCACAAAAGAGCATAAATCCACATAAATAAAGCCCATTTTACTCCAATAGGCATCATTAAACCAAATCCGTAGACTGCAATAATTGTACCTATTATTCTTGTTGAAAATGTAGCTAAAAATAATAAAAGAGACGGATACGGTTTTTTAAAAAACCAGTCATCTATTCTTGTATTATATATGGTGCCGTGACCTGCTATAACCATCTTTGCAAAAAAATACCAATTAAACAAAAGAAATCCATTCTTTTTTATTGTTTATATTAACCCAATCGGGTATGTGGGGCAAAAAAGTTGTGGCTTCTGCGTGTGAATGTAGATAAATCATAACAATATAAAAAATAGCAAAACTGCTCAAAACATCTGCAACACCCAACCAGCTTGATAAAACCAGCATCTCGTGAATATCACATCTAACGGAATTTTTTTCTTATCTTCGTATTATTATAGGTTATTGCAAGAATGGGGTCTATCATTTAAAAGTGCAAGCACAATTATCATTATTGATGTTAAAGGATAACAATTAAAAACGGCAATTGCAAGTGTCATAAAAATAACGATTCTGATTGTTTCTGCAATTCGAAAGATTGTGTAGCTTTTCATACGTTCAAAGGTTATTCTTGCTTCTTTTATTGCATCAATAATAACTTTTAAGCCTGGCGATGTAATCACAATATCGGCTGCCGCTTTGACTGCATCTGTTGCCCCTGACACAGCTATGCCCGTATCGGCTTTTTTTAATGTAGATACTGTGTCATTTGTCAACCCCTTTTAGCCAACTCAGTGTGTTTTTTAAAAGTATGCACTCTTATACTGTGCCAATGCCATAATTAACAGTTTCCTTATGCAAGCAACCAAAGCCACCTTTTTCTTTTTGCCGTTATATACAAGTCTTTCAAAAAACTCTTTAATCTTAGTATTGGTTTTTATTGCACACATGCCTGCCATATAGATAAGATTCCTTATATAGGCATCTCCCTGTTTGCTTATTCTTTTATTTATTTTCTTTTTGGTATTTTGAG
>JALWEJ010000067.1 GCA_027014115.1 Desulfurellales bacterium | reverse complement strand
TTACAAGAAAACAGGTAAAAGAGAAGGAAAAATACATCAAAGAGAGAAAAGAAAAGCGGTATGATTAAAAGAGAGGAGATTTTTAAAAGTATGCCTAACTATGTGTATAAAAAAGGTTGAGGTACCAATAATCATTGCACACAAACCACTACTTGATTTTTTTTATTAAAATGCTAAACTCAAATTAAGTTATTGGAGGATTTATGTTTGATAAAGGCGAATATTTGGTAGAGGTTCTGCCGTATATAAAAAAATTTTTTGGAAAAACAATAGTCATTAAATACGGCGGGTCGGCTATGATAGACGAATCACTTAAAACAAACTTTTCAAAAGATGTGTCTTTATTGAAATATGTAGGTATAAATCCGATTGTTGTTCACGGTGGCGGACCGGAAATCGGCGCAACACTAAAAAAGCTCAACATGGAAAGCAGATTTCATCAAGGCTTGAGAATAACGGATGAGAACACAATGGAAGTCGTTGTTATGGTTCTGGCAGGCAAAATCAACAAAGAGATAGTTTTAAACATAAACAAAAGCGGAGCAAAAGCCGTGGGAATAAGCGGTGTTGATGCATCCATTGTAAAAGCCAAGAAAAAACTAATTGAGGATGTTGATTTGGGTTTGGTTGGTGATGTTGAAGCAATCAATCCTTCTATATTAAATCATCTATCAGAAAGCGGATATATACCCGTTGTTGCACCTATTGGTGTTGATGATGAGGGCAGACGCTACAATATTAATGCAGATAGTGTTGCAAGCGCCATATCCATAAGCCTAAAAGCCGAAAAACTTATTTTTCTAACCGACATTGACGGACTGCTTGATAAAAACGGCAGTCTCATTTCTTCTGTAAATATAAATAATGTAGATAAACTAATAAATGACGGAACAATTTCAGGGGGAATGATACCAAAAATTCTATCGAGCAAAGAGGCTATACAATCAGGCGTCGGCAAAGTTCATATTATTAATGGGAAAAAACTTCATTCGCTTCTTGAGGAAATATTTACACAATTGGGCATAGGAACAGAGATTTATGCACAATAATAGTAACATTAAAAATCTATTATACGAATTTTCCATCCTATTAAGCAAAGAAACAGACTTGCGGCATCTTTATTTTTCTGCCCTACCCATACTGCTTTTGGCTTTTGATTTTGAAAAAATAGTTTTATTTAAATACAGCAAAAGAAAGCTCTGCTTTGACCCAAAAATTGGTTTGGAAAAAGAAAGTGTTTCTTACATAAAAGAAATGTGGGAAAAATCGCAAAATATTGGTTCTTTTGCCAACTATCTTTTGAATTTTGATATAACAGAGCTTTATGAAACCGATTTTAACAAAAAAATCAGAATGATGAATATACCGTGTAACGAAATAACTCGCTCCATCTTGAATCCTTTTATAATTAAAGAAATTAAGAATATAAAAATCAATGAACTAAAAAACAGGCATGTTACACATATACTTAAACAGATGCGAATAGAAGAAGCGTTGTATATTCCGCTTTGTGCAAAAAACTCCACAGTAGGCTTTATTTTGGCATCTCCTATCATAGAAAACAAACAGGAGTTGCTTTCATTTTCTGCAATGCTCGGGTTATGTATGGATTCGCTAATATCATTAAAAACAATAACTAACTTGGAAAAATTTATTGAATCAAACAAAGAAGAGTTTATACATAAACAAAAACTCTACGAAATTGGAAAAACAGCATCAACAATTACTCACGAGACAAAAAACTCACTTGTCGGTATTATCGGACTTTTCCAAAAACTCAAATCCTTTGTAGAAAAGACAGAAAAATCTACAAAATATATAAACATAATAGAATCAGAACTTAGTAAACTTTACAGATTTACACTTGATATTAACAAATATTCACGAAACTCCTCTGCAACTTATAAAGAATTTGTAAATTTAAACGAGCTTGTCGATAAAGCAATAGAAATGGCTACAACTATAAACTCCGATTTTGTTTTTTCTGTCTGCATCGACAAAAAAGCATCAACAATTTATGCCGACAAAGGACAATTAGAACAGGTCCTTATAAATATATTTAAAAATTCAATTGAGGCATACAATAAAAAAGCCGGTGGTACAATAAAAGTAATAGCAAGAAAAGAAGACGGATTTATTGTCATAAAAATCAGAGACAACTCTGGAGGAGTAAAAGAGGACAAATTGAAAGAAATTGTAAAACCATTCTATACAACAAAAACATACGGAACAGGACTTGGACTTTCAATAGTAGGAGAGATAATTAAAGAACATAACGGAATAATGGAATTTAGCAATATTAACAACGGCTTGGAATGTACTATTAAGCTACCAATACCTAAGAATAAAATACCGGAGGATAAAAATGAGTGACAAGAAAAAAATCATGATAGTCGACGACGAAGATGCCATAAGGCTTCTTTATCAAGAAGAATTTGAAGATGAAGGATACGAGGTTATTGCCTGCAAAGACGGAGAAGAGGCTTTGGAAAAATTCCAAAAAGAAAAACCTGATTTAGTTGTTTTAGATATCGCTATGCCGGGAATGAGCGGACTTGATGTTCTTGGGAAAATCAAGGAATCATCACCAAATACACCAGTTATAATGTCAACTGCATACTCCCATTACAAACAAGATTTTTATACATGGGTTGCTGATGCCTACATTGTAAAATCACCAGACCTATCACAACTTAAAGAAAAAGCTGATGAACTGTTGAATAAAGAGTGAAACTATTTTCTTGACACAAAAATGAAAATTTAATAAAACACGCATAGCAAAAACCTGAAAAGAATTTTATGGAGGTGTGTCAATGGCTAAGGTTTGGGTAGATGACTCATGCATAGGATGCGAAGCTTGCGTAGATGCTGTACCGGATGTATTTCAGATGGAAGACGGAAAAGCAAAGGTTGTTAACCCTGAAGGAGCTTCTTTAGAAGAGATTAAAGAAGCTGCAGAGGCTTGTCCTACAGAGTCAATTAAAGTAGAGGAATAATCGATTTAAAAAAAGGCGTGCACTCTACAGCACGCCTTTTTTGTATGGATTGTTTGTTACTTCAAAACCAACAGTAGTCTTTTCTCCATGCCCCGGATAAACAACAGTGTCTTCAGGTAGCTCAAACAGCTTATCAAGGCTTTTGAACAGTTCTTTTTTGCTTCCACCTTGCAAATCCCATCTTCCAACAGATTCATAAAACAGAGTATCACCGCTAAAAAGAATTTTATCCTTTTTCGAATATAGGCAAATTGAACCTTTTGTATGTCCGGGTGTTTCCATTACATACAATATATGCCTGCCGACAATTATATTTTCACCATCTTCCATCTCTACATCCGCTTTTGGTGATTTATGCGAGTGTATCATAAGCTCAACTGCATCCTTATAAGACTCCTCAAGAGAACCTGCATCTTTCTTTCCTATGGCAATAGGTATATTGTAACATTCTTTTATGTAATAATTTGCACCCGTATGGTCGAAATGGTAGTGTGTATTTACTATCAAGATTGGTAATAAACCAAGCCTTTCGATACGTTCGACAATTAACTCACCATCATCACCCGGATCTACAACAACTGCTTCCTTTGATTTATCATCTCCTACTATATAGCAATTTTCTTGAAGAACACCAACAACTACTTTTTCTATAATCATGTTCAACTCCATATACCAAAAAGCCCCTGTTTACAAAAATAAACAGGGGCAACGATTTAATAATAACTGCTAAATCTTAATAGCTTTTCTGAAAAATACCGCTAATAAAGGCTCCGCCGGATTCTGTAATCATGCCGTAAATGGATAAATATTCCCTTTTGTCCTCTGTGATGTTTGTTATACTCTCTTCTTTTGTATTCAAGGTATCATCCACAACAAGCACAACATCACCGCTTTTAAGCTCAGCAGCCCTCAAAAGAAGTTCTTCACCGTTTCGCTTTACAGGAATTTGATGCGATGCACTTACAGATGTTTTCTTACTTTGTGTTTCTATTATAAGGAGAGGCTCATATACCAATCTTCTGATAATTTGAGTAACCCTTTCGTATCCGTTTTTGCTGTAAATTTCGAAATCCTCTTTTAATTCCTTAAGCCAGATATTCTCTTCTTTGGCAACAAGCCTTTCAGCGGGTTTTACAAGCTTGAATAAGTTTCTCATTGTAAAAACGCCTGTTTTGCCGCTGTATTTCAACAATACTGTTTCATTTTCGGAATAACCGTTATAAAAACGGTCTCTTATAGGCTCTTGAAAATATATTTTATCCTTCAGTTCCATAGCCCCTCCTACTTTTTATCACGCAAATATCTGTCAATACCTATTGCAGCCCTATGGCCGTTAGCTATTGCAGATATAGCGTCTCCCTTTGAAGTCTCAACAAGGTCACCGCCAGCAAATACTCCAGGAAGTGTTGTTTCACCGTATTCGTCAACCATAACCTTTCTTCTTGGTGTAAACTCAAGTTTGTCGAGCATCTCTTTGGGTATAAATTCAAAATTATACATCTGCCCGACAGATTCGATAATATAGTCGCCTTCCAACAGTTTCTTTTGGTCTTCATAGAAAGCAGGATTAAATCTGCCGCTTTCATCAAATACATGTTTAACCTTCTTAACCTCAAGACCCTTTATGCTGCCGTCTTCATTAAATATTACCTGATTTGGTCCCCAGGCAGGATTAAAGATAACCTTTTCCTCTAATGCTCCGTCTATCTCTTCCTGAGAGGCAGGCATAATATCCCAATCCTCAAGGCTTGCTGTCTGAACTGTAGTATCTTTGCTGCCGTATTTAATCTCCTGCAGCCTTGCAACGGTTCTAGCAACGTCCATTGCAACATTACCACCACCTATTACAACAACATGTTTTGTTATATCTCTTCTGCCTTCTACTTTAACCTCTCTCAAGAAATCGATAGCCTGTACAACATTTGGATGTTCTTCACCTTTAAGGTTAATTGAACGTCCATAAGACAATCCAACACCAATATATACAGCATCATAATCTCTCAATAAATCTTCAAATTGAACATCTTTGCCGACCTGAGTATTGAGCTTTATTTCAACACCCATGTCCTCTATGTGTCCTATTTCCTTATCCAATTCATAGATAGGCAGTCTGTACATAGGAATACCTGTAGCCAAAGCTCCGCCTGCTCTTTGTTTTTGTTCAAAAATGGTTACGGAATGTCCCATCGTTGTTAAATGGTATGCAGCCGATAATCCACTCGGGCCGCCACCGATAATTGCAACTTTTTTGCCTGAGCTTGGCATTTTTGCAATCTCAACATCTTTATATGTCTCAAGCTGATCTGTTGCAAATCTCTTAAGCCACATAATATGAACAGGATCGCCTCTGTATTGATATACACAGTCGTCCTGACATCTGTGTGTACATATTCTTCCGCAGATACCAGGCAGTACATTATCTTCCAACATAAATTTGGTTGACTCATCATGTTTGCCGTCAAATATTGCCTGAATATATTCCGGTATCTTCATGTGAGCCGGACAGCCCTGCATACATATACCACAACCAAGGCATCTCATAGCCTCTTTTCTTGCCTGCTCTTCCGTAAATCCGTGAACAATCTCTTCAAATGACTTCAACCTAACTTCAGGCTCAAGCTCTTCCATCTCCTCAGCTTCAAGCATTAAAGGAGTAATTTCGTCGCTTTGTGTAAAACCCGGTTCTCTTCCCTGCTCCTCAAGTGGAATCCACACAAAAGCATCAGCATCCGGTGAAGTATATATAAGGTCTTTTGACATCTTAAGCGAACCTGTCGGACACATTTCTACGCAGAGTGCACAGAAAGAACATCTACCGTAATCTATCTTCGGTCTAACAGGATTTGCCCCTTTTTTATCTATCTCAATTGGACGTATATCTGATGGATCTGCCATTGTTATAGCGGCACAGGGACATATATCTCTACAGTTTCCACAACCAATACATTTATCAACATCGTTAATATGAAGACCCCTGTATCTATCAGGTACAGGTTTTGTCTCTTTTGGATATCTTAATGTATGTGGTTTCTTAAACAGATATTTCACAGATGCAAGAGGCTTTAGAAAGCTCCCGTTTTCATAATCTTTTATATTCATACTACCACCCCTTACCTATCAAATTCCGGAGGACATATGTCCAAACTTACAAGAGTGTGAGAAACATCAGCAAGCCTTTGACCAATCAACACTTTTTCAGCAATTGTAAACATATGTGTATGAGATGCACCCCTTACAGCAACCCTGTACGGCTTTCCTGTATTATCACTCACCATATAAAAACCGTGCTCTCCTCTTGCCGATTCAACCTTTGCATATGTTTCACCAGCAGGCACAATACCCTTTAATGGGTTGGGCATTTTTGCACACACAGGACCTTTTTTAGGCATTTTCTTTACTGCCTGCTCTATCAAATCCAAACTTAAATCAAGCTCCATTCTCCTAATCATTGCCCTTGACCATGAATCACCGTCTGTAAGAGTCGGTATCTCGAAATCAAGATACCCGTAAGCTGCATACGGATCATCCTTTCTAACATCCTGAGCAACTCCTGCAGCCTTGAGTATTGGACCTGTTGCACCCCATTCTATAGCCTGTTCTTTTGTTACAACAGCCATACCCTTTGTTCTGTATTTAAACATTACATTTTTGAAGAATATATTGTCGTAATCAACCAATCTTTCCTTTATATATTTAACATAATCAAGAACTCTGTCTTCCCAACCCGGCGGTAAATCTCTCCTGACACCACCCGGCCATATAAACATGTGATACACCCTGGCTCCGCATATTTCGTTGAACAAATCCAGCGCATAGTCTCTATCACCAAAGCTCCATTGAGACAGAGTGTAAAGACCCAATGTTGCAGCAAAGCTTCCCATCCAGAAAGTAAGGTTTGCAACCCTTGCAAGCTCAAGGACTATAGTTCTTATATATTTTGCCCTTTCAGGGATTTCAATACCCATCAAATCCTCAACGGCCATTGCGTAAGCTGCTTCGTTTATATCCGGTTCAGGAACACAAATACGAGGGATTAAAGCAAGATTTTGTATATAGTATCTACCCTCCATAGCCTTTTCAAAAGCTCTATGCAAATAACCCGGATCGCCCTTTGCCTTTACTACTGTATCACCCTCAAGTTCAATCTTGACAGAAAAGTTTCCGGGGATTCCGGGGTGGTTTGGACCAATAAACAGTTCATAACTTTTACTCATTTTTATCCTCCGAGTGCCTAAATACGAAATGTTCACTGGAATACTTGATTGAATCAAAGTCTTTTCTCATCGGAGGTAAATCATTCCAGTTTTCCAAGATAAAAGGCTTTCCTGCTTCTTCATTGCCTTCAACTTTTACTCCAAACATTTCAGCTATTTCTCTCTCCCATGCATGTGCAGATGGATATATTTTCTCTGCTGTTTCTATAACAGGATTGTCTCTGTCTATCCAGACTCTAACTGTGGCATTGACCTTTTCATCTCTGTTGTAGAGAACATAGAAAATCTCAAATTGATTATCGGCTATCCTGTCAATAACACTCAAAACAGACAACTGACTAAAACCTATCAGTTTCATACTGTAGAGAGTACCTATAACCCTCTCTTTCTCAACATCGACAAAAATTCTATTTTCTCTTTGCACAGTTACCTTTGTGCCGTCTATTTCTTTTATTTTATCAACTATGCCCATCATCCCAACACCTTCCTTTGGTTTTCCTTGTAATAGGCAAGATCTCTTTTATATCGTTTGTATCCGTCTGCCTTGCCGCTGTCTATAAGATCCATCAGATCCTGAAATGCTGTAATGATAGCCTCAGGTCTTGGCATACAGCCTGCAATATATAAGTCTGCAGGTATATATCTATCAAGCTGTTTTATTACAGCATAAGAATCCCAATACACTCCACCGTTTAAGGCACACGAACCAAAACCTATAACATACTTAGGGTCGAGCATCTGTTCATAAACTGTTATAACCCTTCTTAATGTTTTAACATTGAGATATCCGGTAATAAGCAGTATGTCTGCCTGTCTTGAGGTAACAAAGGGTGCAAGACCCAACCTTGACATATCATAACGTGAGGTCATAGTAGGAGGAAGCTCCATAGCACCGCAACCTGTACAGTAGTGTATCATCCAAAGAGAACGTTTTCTAAGCATATTTGCTATAGTTCTAACTTGGTCTTGAGTCATTTTTTCCATCACATAGTCCTCCTATTTTACCAACACTATAATAAGACTTATCAATGCAACAACTGTAGGCCATTTCCAGAAGAAACGCACTGCATCGTCAATTTTAAATCTGAGGAATACTTCATCACAGAGCATCATAATAAAGAAAACGCCAAACATCTTTATGTAGAACCAGAATAGATTGCTTGCTCCGCCCAAGAACAAATCAACAAATAGGGCAATTTCAATATATATATGGAACATGTGGTTTATCATAAGAAAACCGAGATGTTTTCCACCGTATTCAACCATAGGACCTGTTGCAACCTCGTGGGGTGCAGTAATAATATCAAAAGGATGTTCGCCCAATGCACCGTAAGTTACGACAAAGCCAACAATTGCAGAAAGCGGAAGAGTCCATAGAGTCCAGTGTCCGTTTGCCTGAGCTGCAACAATATCAGCAAGATTTGTCGTATGATACTGCAAAATAACGGAGATGACAATAATAACAAGCGGCAAATCATATCCGAACATTAGTGTCAATGCCCTTGAAATACCTATACTTGCATTGGGGTTTGCAGTATTGCCTGCACCGAGTGCCATACCCAAAGAACCTATTGCCATAATATAAAGCAGTGCAATTAAATCACCAGAACCTGTTAGTAAATTTAAGCCTGGTATAGGTATAAAGAATACTGCTAATATTGAGCCTGCCAAAGCAATGATTGGACCCAAACTAAATATAACTCCGTGGGATATATTATCCTCTTTAAGCAGCAGTTTAAGAAGATTGTAAATCGGCTGTATAATGGGCGGTCCATATCTCCTCTGCACCCTTGCCGTTATCTTCAGCTTGAACATAATAAACGTCAAACCTATGGCAAAAGCAAGAAGAGGAACGCAAATTGCAATTAAAATAGTACTTACCATAGCTTACCTCCTAAGAGCACAGCTGCAGCAGCAATAGTAACAACTATCACTATGTATGAATTGTATGTCTCAAGATTACCCGTATAAATCCTTCTCATGTAGTAATCACCAAATATTTTGAATGCATCAATCCAATAGTTGTAGACCCTTTCTATGCTCATGCTCAAAATTGGTTTTATTACCCTGCCGAATGACATATAAAAGCCAAAGCTGTAATTGTATTTGAAATCCGGCGTTAATTCTTGACCTGATGCATAGTTGTCATACTGAGAAACCTGTCTTGTTTTCGGGAAAAGAATGAAGATTATAAATACAGCAACAAATGCAGTCATCAAAACAGCTGCTATGTTGATGACTGTAAGTGAACCCATTGCTGTTCCTTCTGGGAATCCAAAAAGATTGTACGCTATCGGTGTAAATCCAAAGAGCTTCATTCCCTTAACGATTACATCCATTGCAAGACCCGGGAAAATACCGTAAACAATTGTTGATAAAGCCAAAATCCAGATAGGAATCTGCATTAAAATAGGAACATCTTTTACATTCTCATATTTTTCTGGCAGCTGACCCAAAAATAGGGAGTGTATAAGCCTGTAAACATACAGGAATGCTCCTGTTGAACCTACAAATGCCATAATAAGCAAGAAAACCTCTTTTTTCTGAATCAATGCCTCATAAATCATCCATTTGGATACAAAACCGTTTAGAGGCGGAACGCCTGCAAGAGCAATTATTCCCAAAAGCAAAGCTGTAAATGTAAACGGCATCTTTTTCACAAGGCCGCCAAGTTCGCTCATATTTCTTGTGCCTGTTCTGTAAATAACAGCGCCAACTGCAAGAAAGAGCAAACCCTTAAATATAGCGTGATTCAATGCATGGAAAAGTCCTCCTGCAACACCCAAAGATGTTCCTGTTGCAAGACCGAGAACAACATACCCAATCTGTGAAACCGATGAGTAAGCAAGCAGTCTCTTTGCATCTTCCTGCATAATTGCAAGGAATGTGGCAAGTACTATGGATAAAGCTGCAAGCCATTGAATTATATAAAGTAAAATCGGTGTAGAAAAAACAGATGGCATAATATTTTTTGCAAGATTTACAGATAATAGTCCGTAGAACACAATAAACAGTCCATATGCACCCATTTTAATCAAAACACCTGACAAAAGCGGTGAAACTGGTGATGGAGCCTCTGAGTGAGCATCAGGCAGCCATGTATGCAGAGGCATAACAGCAGCCTTAACAAAGAATCCAACACTCAAAAGAACAACAGTCCAGATAATAAATGATGGAGATGCCTGAGAAAGTGCCAGCGCAACATCCGAATATACAAGGCTGTGAGTTTTGGCATAAAGCATTGCTATTGCAATAAACATTGCATAAGCACCAATTACACTCATAATGATATATTTGTAGCCGGCTGCCATAGATTTTTTGCCGCCGTGAACTATAAGAAAATATGATGTCCAACTCATAATTTCCCAGAACATAAAAAATGTAATCAAATCGCCAGCCAGCACTATTCCAACCATAGCACCTTCAACAAACAGAAGCTGCATATAGTAAGAATCAAGTACTATCTCATCCTCTTCCTTTTTCATATCATCAATTGAAAAGACTATAACAAGCAGAGAAATAGCGGTAACTATAAAGAGGAACAGCCATGTTATAGGGTTTGTCTGCAGAACGAGGTTTGAACCAAACAGGCTACCCCATACAACACCTTTGAATGTCGTGTTGTAATACATAGCCATCTCTCCAACCGTAGCAAGAGAAAACAAAACGGCAATAAGGTTTCTTACCCATCTGTGAACCTTGCCGCCAATATATGTAAGCAAGCCGCCTATAAAAGGCGTTGCAAGCAGAAGTTCAAGAGACATATTCATTATAGACCTCCTAACTTTAGAGCAAGATTAATATAATTTTTATTCATGAGGTCGCTTGCAGCCTGGTGAGCAAAATCCAAAACAGGCGTAGGATAGAAACTGATAAACAGCAGTATGAAGCCTAAAATAACCACAGGAACAAGCATGCCAAAAGAAGCTTCTTTAATTTCCCTATCCTGCTCTGCTTTTCCGAAGAACATCATCTGCAACAGTTTAAAAAAGTAAGCACCCTCCACAACAGACATCAAAAGAATTATAACAACAGAACCAATCATCAATGCATTTGAATGCTGAAGAGCTGCAAATATAATCTTAAGTTTGCTCCAAAAACCGAAGAAAGGCGGCATTCCCATTAAAGAGAACATACCGATTGCCAAAAAGAAAGAAGAAACCTTCATTTTCCTTCCCAATCCGACAAAATCTTCAATATTTCTTGAACCCACCTGAACTATCATAGCACCAACAACCAAAAAGAGCATGGATTTAGATACAGAGTGATTTATAATCTGTAAAAATGCACCCTGAAGTCCGTTTGTGCTGTGTATGGTGAATGCAAAGAAAAAGAGCCCTGTTTGACCTATTGTTGAATATGCAAGCATTCTTTTTATGTCTTTCTGGTAGTATGCAGCAATCTCTCCGAAAATTAAAGTCAACAGCGCAAAAAACATCAAGAAAAGATATATTTGATTGTAGTCAAATATTATATTCGTAATCCTTATTATTGCATATATAGCCGCTGTTGTCATGATACCTGACAGTATGGATGATACGGATGACGGTGCTGCAGGGTGAGCATCCGGAAGCCATGCATTCAATGGAAACAGAGCACCCTCAATACCAAGACCCACAAAGATTAAAGCATAGGCCAAGAATTTCTGCTGAAATGTTAATTCCGCACTTTTCTGAGCTACATCAATTATATTTAATGTTCCCGTTGCGGCATAAAGCATTATAATACCGACAAGCAGCAAAGAACCGCCTATTGCACCCATCACAAGATATTTAAATCCAGCCTCAACAGAACCTTTATCTCTATGGAATCCAACAAGACCGAATGCTGCAATTGATGTAACCTCAAATGCAACAAACAGGTTGAAAAGGTCGCCTGTTATTATCATCCAAATAATACCGGTTATCAAAAGCGTAAACAGAGCATAAAATTTCTCTTCGGGCTCTTCATCTATGTATGCAACATTGTATATGGAAACAACAAAACCCAAAACAGAAGCTATAATAACCAAAAACAGAGCAAGCTTGTCAACAATCATATCTATTGCTATAGGCGGCTTAAAACCTGCGGTTGTTGATAATACAAGTCCGTTTTTCAAAACCTCCGGCACAAGCAGCATGGCTACAACAACGTTAATACCGAAAGCAATAATAGGCAGATACTTGGCAGCGCTTTTTGAAAACGCAGATGAAAAAGCTATAAGAAATACAAAAAGCAGAGGAATTACTATCAGTAATATCGGGTTAGCTAAATTTACCATTTCAAACTCCTTATTTTCTTAATGTCAAGAGTTCCATAATGTCTGTAAAGAAGCACTACAAAAGCAACGGCCAAAGCAAGTTCGGAAGCATCTATAACGATAGCTGTCAGTGTTAGCGCCTGCGGTATCGGGTCAACCATAGCAGACGGGTTGATACCGATTTTTGAAAATATAGGAGCCGTTCCGTTCTTTACATATCCGATACTTACAATCAAAAGATTAACACCGGATGCAATAAAGTTTAAACCGATAACTATTTTTATAAGATTTTTCTTTATTATAACAGTATAAAGTCCGATGGCAATCAGAAGAAAAGAGCCAAGGTAATAACTCATTTTTCACCTCCGCGGCAAATCACTTCGCACATCATATCATCAATAATGCCTGCAAACTCAGCGGCAACCTTAAATCCTATGGCTATATAAATAATAGGAAGAATACCAGAGCTTAGTAGGGCATTCAACTCACCCTTCGGCAAAAAGTTATACAAGAAAGAAGATTCAGGCATAAGAAGTCCGTACAAACCAAGAACAATAAATGTTATACCCGCAAGACCCTCAACCATAGAAAGTCTGCTTCTGTTAACAGTAGTACCCGGATAAGCAAGATAAAGCAGTAGGAATCCGGAAGCTATAATGGCACCTCCTTGGAAACCTCCACCGGGTGTTAAGTGCCCGTGGATAAATATGTAAGTTCCAAAAAGCAGTATAAACGGAAAAATTATTCTTGAGCCAACACGCACTATAAAGTTAGGCGCAACCTGTTCTCTTCTTTTTCTTCTGTTTTCACCAAGAACAAAGAACAGTATGGCAACACCTGCGGCTGCTCCAAACAAAACCGAAACCTCACCAAGCGTATCGAATCCCCTGTAGTCAACAACTACCGATGTTACAATGTTTGATGCACCGGTTTGAGCAACACCATGATTAAGATAGTATTCACCAACCGACATCTTGTTTTGTCCAAAAGGAAAAGCTGCAAAAAACATAACAAGGGATAGAACGATAGTGGCAAGAAAAATTGAATATACTATTTTTCTAATCATTTTTCGCTCCTTTCTGTCTCTCTTATACCTATGATGTATATTATCATAGTTAAAGCCGCACCGATGCTTGCCTCAGCCATTGCAACATCGGGAGCCTGCAGCATAAGAAACAGCAAAGAGATTATTAAACTTACAGCACCCATAGCCACAACAGCAGCTATAAGATTTTTAAGCTGTATTGAAAGAATAGAAAGAACAAGCATAAGAACGATTAATATCCATGATATGTAAATCATTTTGCTTCCCCCTTTTCCTCTTCACCAAAAAACTCTTTAGCATCATCTACTGTTGTTCTTTCATCCAACGGAACGCCTGTCTTGTAAGCAGCTCTCATTAAAGCACTTGAACCAACCGGTGCTGTTAAGAGGATAAAAAGAGCAACAACGAGACATTTAACAAACCAATCGGGATGCAAAATGCCAACACCCAAAACAGAGGCAAAAGCTCCTAAGGTAGTGGATTTTGTAGATGCCTGCATTCTGGTGTACAAATCGGGCAGTCTTATAAGTCCGAATGCTCCGAGAAACAGAAATATTGCACCAAAATACAGTAGAAAATAACCCAAAATAAGTCTCATCTTAGAACCCCCTCTCAATAAACCTTGCGATAACAAGAACTCCGATAAAGGCGAGGAGTCCGTAAACCAAAGCTACATCTATATAAATGTAGCGGTCAAAAATCATTGCAAAAAAAACAAAAAGAGCAACGGTTATAGTTGTAAAAACATCAAGTCCAACAACTCTGTTTGTTACATCAGGACCTTTGACCATTCTTACAACAGCCAAAACCGCACCAATCGATACAATTGCAAGATAGATCCAGTCTAATATACTCATCCGAAAATCTCCTTTAAATACTTCTCGAAAGGTGTTCCAATTTCTTTTGTTGCCCCCTCAACAGTCTCATCCTTGACATAAATCCAGTGAACCAAAAGTGTGTCGTCTTTGACATCCATGGTCAGTGTTCCAGGTGTCATTGTAATGGAATTTGCCAATGCCAATTTTCCGGCATCTGTTTTAAGGCCTGTCTTAACCTTAACAATTCCCGGTTTGATGGGCATACTGGGCGCCAAAACCCTGTAAGCAACATCAAAGTTGGCAAGAAGAATCTGCCATAAATAATACGGGGCATAGATTATAAGATACATAACACGTTTTGGTGAAAAATGACCCAAACCGTGTTCCGACAAATAATCAAAGCTTCCGATAGCAACCAATAGAGAAACAATAAGGCCCGCAATAAGTTCATCCTTATGTGTTGTGGCTGTAAGCAATATCCAAGATACATACAGCACAACCACTGTAAAGATGTACCTATTAAGTTTTCCCGCCTTCTCCATCCTTATACCTCCTTCCAATATTAATAGCGCATTTTATTTTTATATGGTATTTAGTCAAGAAAATTTTTGAAATAATTCCATATAGAGTTACAAAAATACATAGCATCAAAAAATACATTCAATAAAATATTCTAAAAAAATTGCAAAAATAGAGCCAAAATTAATTTTTATTTAAAAAGCATTAGAATATTTAATTATTGTAAAGATTTTTATTGAATTTAGCTGTTTTTTTCTTTAAAATGCTATTCGAAACTGGGGGTGTAATGTATGGATAAAAAAGCTAAAGAAGAAAAAGAAGAGGTTATGACACTTGAGGTTGTATGCCCCAAATGCGGCTACAAAAAGATAATTTATACACCAAAAGAAAATATACCAAAATGTCCGAAATGCGGAACTCAAATGATGATTAGCGAAATATTAACAGAAGGTAAATACTATTAAAGTTGGGAGGTTTTTATGAAAAGATTGGTTGCATTGGTTCTTGGTTTTATGCTTCTTGCTACGGCATCGTTTTCTGCTGACATGGATCTTTGGAAAAAATCAACATTGAATCAAATCCTCAAAAGGGGTGTGTTGAGGGTTGGATTGGAAGCAGGTTATATGCCCTTTGAAATGAGAAGCAAGACAGGAAAAATTGTTGGTTTTGATGTTGATGTTGCAAAGGTTATGGCAAAGGCTATGGGCGTTAAATTAAAACTTGTCAATACTGCATGGGATGGTATTATCCCTGCCCTTATGACAAACAAATTTGACATTATTATGAGCGGTATGACAATCACGCAGTCAAGGAACCTAAAAATCAACTTTGCAGAACCTTATATTGTTGTAGGACAAACAATACTGCTTAAAAAGAGCTTGGCAGGAAAGGTAAAAAGCTACAAAGACTTAAACAATCCTAAATATACAGTTGTTACAAAGCTCGGTGTTACAGGTGAGTTTGCAACAAAAAAATATATACCCAAAGCTATCCTAAAAACATACGAGACAGAGCCTGAGGCTGCAATGGAGGTTGTAAACGGGAAAGCTGATGCTTTTGTCTACGACAAACCATACAACGCTGTTTTCTATGCAAAAAAAGGTATGGGCAAACTTGTTTTCTTGGATAAACCCTTTACATTTGAGCCGTTGGCTTGGGGAGTAAGAAAAGGTGACCCCGATTTTCTTAACTGGCTTAATAACTTCCTAAGGCAGATAAAACATGACGGCACATACGACAAAATATACAAAAAATGGTTTTTAAGCAACAAATGGCTTAAGGATGTTCAGTAATTCCCACACACTCACGGCGGGGCATATAATCTCCGCCTTTTTAATGTATCAAAAAACAAAAAGAGGATAAAAAGAAGTGAGTACAAAGAAAAATGCCTTGCTATGGAATATTGCTTATGTAATAGTAATAATCGGCATTGGATATTTTATATACGTGTCAAGCTCAAAGGTTAATTATATCTGGAGATGGAAAAATGTTCCGTCTTTTATAGTATATAAAGCTCATATTGATATAGATTCCCCTGTGAAAGGTATAGTTCAGGATTACAAAGACCACAAATTATACATAAAAACACTTGATGGAAAAATAAAAATAATAAAGGTCGAACATCCCGAAGTAAAAAAGGGTGATGTCGTTGATACAACAGACGAGTTGGGTTATAACGAAAAATACAAAAGCGGACCCCTGCTTATGGGATTGTTTATGACCTTAAAAATATCATTCTTCGCAATTATAGTTGCCGTAATTATTGGATTGGTAACAGGTCTTATGCGCATATCGTCAAACCCTCTATTAAAAAATATGGCTATAACATACATTGAGTTGATAAGGGGTACACCGCTTCTTGTTCAAATATTTATATTCTATTTTTTTATAGGTACGGTGTTTCATCTCGACAGATTGGTGGCCGGTGTCGGAGCATTGGCTGTATTTGAAGGAGCATACATAGCAGAGATTATTAGAGCAGGAATACAATCAATCGACAAAGGCCAAAGAGAAGCAGCCATATCTTTGGGCATGAACTACTATCAATTAATGAAACATATTATCATGCCTCAAGCAATAAAAAGAACACTTCCTGCAACCGCCGGACAGTTTATATCACTAATAAAAGATTCATCCTTGGTGTCTGTCATCTCTATTACAGATTTAACCAAAGCCGGAAGAGAGATAATAACCTCAACCTTTAGCCCGTTTGAGATATGGTTTACAGTAGCATTTATGTATCTTGTTTTGACATACACACTTTCTTTGTTTACACAATATCTTGAAAGGAGAATGGCTAAAGGTGAGTAATATAATAGAAATAAAAAATATATACAAAACATTCCCAAACGGTGTAGAGGCCTTAAAAGATGTTACACTTGATGTTTTAAAGGGCGAGGTTGTTGTTGTAATAGGAGCATCAGGAAGCGGAAAAAGCACACTGCTTAGAACGCTAAATCAGTTGGAAACAGTTGACAAAGGGAAAATAATAATAGACGGCATAGAGGTTACAAACCCAAAAACAAAATTAACGGCAATACGCTCAGAGATAGGAATGGTCTTCCAGCATTTTAATCTTTTTCCGCATTTAACCGTCCTTGAGAATGTGACCTTGGCACAAATAATAGTCAAAAAAAGAAACAAACAAGAAGCAGAAGAGATAGCAATGGAACTTTTAAACAAGGTGGGTATAGCCGATAAAAGCGGTGTTTATCCAACACAACTATCTGGCGGACAGCAGCAAAGGGTTGCCATAGCAAGAGCGTTGGCTATGAAACCAAAGATTATGCTGTTTGACGAAGCAACAAGTGCACTTGACCCTGAAATGGTAGGCGAAGTTCTTGATGTTATGAAGAGTCTTGCCAAAGAGGGTATGACCATGGTTGTTGTTACACACGAAATGGGCTTTGCAAAAGAGGTGTCTGAAAGAATTGTGTTTATGGACCACGGACAGATTGTTGAAATAGGAACACCGGAAACGGTATTTACAAATGCAAAAAGTGAAAGATTGAGGCAGTTCTTAAGCCAGATACTCTAACATGAAAAAAATAAAAATACCTATAGAGAAAGCAGTAGGCGAAAAGATATCCCACGATTTTACAAAAATTGATTCAAACTTCAAAGGTGCATACTTTAAAAAAGGACACATAATACAAAAAAAGGATATAGAAGAGCTAAAAAAGATAGGCAAAAACTATATATACAAATTGATTCCATCAAAAGATGATATACATGAGGATGATTTCGCAAAAACACTGGCTCCCATGCTTGCAGGCAAACATATATCGTTTTCCAAAAAGCCAAGCGAAGGTAAAATAACCTTCAAAGCAAAAGCAAATGGCCTTTTTAAGGTTGATAAAAAAAGGCTCATTAAACTAAACAGCATAAGCGAAACATCTTTTCCAACAATACACAACAACTTTCCTGTAAAAAAAGGACAACAGCTTGCCTCATTTCGCATAATACCGCTGTATGCCAAAAAGAAAATCCTTGATAAAGCAGTGAAAATTGCACAAACACCGTTGATTAATGTTATACCCTACACAATGAACAAAGCAAATATTATTGTTACGGGAACGGAAATTTACAGCGGATTGATTAAGGATAAATTTATTACTAAGATTACATCAACATTAAAAGAGTTTGGTGTTAGTGTTTCAAAAACCGCTATTACACCTGATGATATTACACAAATAAAAAATGCCTTTAACCATCTTCTGTACACAAAGCTTTTAATAGTCACAGGCGGTTCAAGTGTTGATCCTGATGATGTTACAAAAGAGGCTCTAAAAAAATGCGGAGTAAAATTTATTAGAGAAGGAAATCCTATTCAGCCGGCAAATAATCTGACAATAGGCTATTATAAAAACACAACTGTATGTTTGGTTCCCGCAGGTGCGCTTTTTTATAAGGCAAGTGCATTTGATATTATCTTACCAAGACTGCTCGCTCAAGATACAATCACAAAAAAAGAGATAGCCGAATATGCATTGGGCGGACTCTGCCACTTCTGCAAGGTGTGCGTATATCCTGTATGTCCGTTTGGCAAGGCTTAAATGTTAACGGTAAAAGAAGCTGTTGAAATTATCATAGAAAATACAAAACAAAAACAGATAACAGAAGAAATCTATATAAATGAATCACTAAACAGAACATGCTCAGAGGATATATTCTCAAAGATAAATATACCAACATTTACAAGAAGTGCTATGGACGGCTATGCACTGAAATTTGGTAGAAACAATCAATATATTGAAGTTAAAGATGAAGCCAAACTTAAAGAGGGATGCTGCATAAGAATAAATACAGGCTTTCCAATACCAAAAACAGCTGATGCTGTCGTTGAGGTTGAAAAAACAAAACAAATAGACAACAGTTATATTGAAATAGACGGCAGTATACAAAAAGAAAGAAATTTTACCAAAATAGGGACAGAACTAAAAAAAGGCGAGGCTCTTCTTAAAAAAGGTGAAGTTATTACAGCAAAAAAGATGTCTCTTTTGGCATATGCAGGCGTTGCGACTCTCAAGGTCTATCAAAAACCCATAGTTGGCATTATAACAACAGGAGACGAGGTCGTTTTTCCATCATACAGTCTGCCCAAAAACAGTGTATACAACTCAAACTTCTTTATATTGGACAGTCTTGTTGAAAAATGGCATGCTCAAACAATATATTTCGGACATACACCAGATGATAAAACGGTATTCAAAGAAAGACTGCTGTATGCACTAAGCAGATGCGATATCGTAGTTACAACAGGTGGTGTAAGTAAAGGCACAAAAGACTATACAAAAAGCGTTTTAAAAGAGATAGGAGTAGATATGCTCATAGAAAAATCCACAATTAAACCTGGAAAACCTGCAACATTCGCAGTATATAGCGATAAATATATTTTTGCACTTCCCGGCTGGCCTGCTGCTCTTTATACTACAGCCTATATCTATTTAAAACCGTTCATGCTGAAATTTGCAGGCTTGAACAATTATAAAACACAATTTTTATACGGCATACTGGATGAAGATATGCATTCACAAAAGGGCAAAGATTATTTCAACCGAGTCAAAATCGAAAATAGGGATGGTGCTTTTTATCTAAAAAGTGCAGGCTCCCAAAAAACCGATAACTTCTTTTCGATCGCCAATGCCGACGGATTTGTTTTTTTAGATACACACAAAGCGGACTGCAAAAAGGGAAGCAAGCTTCCCTTTATATTTTTTGACGATTAACCTTTAAATAAATTCTCTAAATCAACAACTTTATCAGAAGATTGAGCAGCTCCGGATAAGTTTGTGCCTGGCATACTTGAGCTAATTGTTATATTGCTCTTTGCCTGAATATACTTGTTTTCTATATCGGATGGAACCTCTACATACTCATAGACAACCTTATCCACAGCAATAGAACCTGAAATTTTTTCTTCAAATGGAAAACCGTATGGAACTATTGCTATCTGGATACCTTTTGCAGAAGGCACAACCTGAATTAAAGCCACATCTTCCAAAACATTTTTCTCTTCGCTGTATGTTCCCATAACAGTTTCACCCGTTACAAGCTTAACAAATTTTATATTACTCATCTTACCTCCTAATTCTAAAATGCGTTCTCAATCCATTCTATGTCTTTTGAGCCGCTTACAGCAATAACATCAAATCGCAGATATATATCATCAATATTGTTTTTAATTAGAAAATATTCTGCACATCTTTTTATATTGTTCTGTTTCTTTGTGTTTACAAACTCGGAAGGATAGCCAAACTCGTTTGAACTTCTTGCTTTTACCTCAACAAAAATCAACAATTTATCCTTTGATGCAATTATATCAATCTCGCCATTTGTGCAGCGAAAATTTCTACCAACAATTCGATAGCCGTTCTTTTCAAGAAGGCGGACGGCAAATTCCTCAGCCCATCCGCCATATTTTCTGCTTTTATTAATAACCTTTTTTTCTAATCTTGGCAGCCTTACCTCTCCTGTCTCTTAGATAGTAGAGTCTTGCTCTTCTCACTTTTCCTCTGTGGATAATTTCAACCTTTTCAACTGTTGAGCTAAGGTATGGAAAAATCTTTTCAACACCAACACCGTACGATTCTTTTCTTACGGTAAATGTGCCGTTTAAGCCCCTTCCGCCTCTTCTCCTTATAACTGTGCCTGCAAAAATCTGAATTCTCTCTTTGTTTCCCTCTTTAACCTTTGTGTGAACTTTTACAGAATCACCAGGCCAAAGCTCAGGTAAATCCTTATTGTAACCTTTTACAACATCTTCTTCGAATGCCTTTAGCTTATCCATCTTCCACCTCTGTCTTTAATGTTTTCTCTATTGATTTTTTCATTCTCCACTCTTTAATCTTTTGATGATTGCCGCTTATTAAAATCTCGGGGACTTCCATACCCCTATAAACCCTCGGCCTTGTATACTGCGGATATTCAATAAGATTGTTTTCAAAACTCTCTTCATTGAGGGATTCACTGTTTCCCAAAACACCCGGTATAAGCCTTACAACAGCATCAACAATAACCATTGCGGCTATCTCTCCACCACTTAAAACAAACCTGCCAATCGATATCTCTTCGTCTGCAAGATACCTTATTCTTTCATCAAAACCCTCATATCTGCCGCATATAAAAGCCAAAGAGGGTTTGTCTTTTAGCTTTTTGGCTTTATCCTGATTAAATACTGTTCCACCGGGTGAAAGCAGTATAGTGTGGACATTATTATCCTTTGATTTAACATAATCCATTGCTTCATATATAGGTTCGGGTTTCATAACCATGCCGGCTCCGCCGCCGTATGGATAATCGTCTGTTGTTCTATGGTTATCGTGTGTAAAATTACGCAAATCTATAGTCTCTATGGTTACCCTTTTTTTATCTTGAGCCCTTTTTATGATTGTTTGCCCAAAAACACTCTCAAACATATCGGGGAAAATAGATATTATGTATATATTCATCGACTATATCAAAATCCCAAACCCAATCCATCTTCTAAAACTATCCGACCCTTTTAACAAGACTTTTAACAGCCTCTGATGCCTTTGCACCTTTTTCAATCCATGCATTGTATTTTTCCAAATCAATCTTTATTGTTGACTCTTCGGTTTTTGGGTCGTAATAACCTAAATTGTCTAAAACCTTACCGTCTCTTTTTCTCCTTGAATCAATTGCCACAACTCTATAAAAGGGTTTCTTTTTGGAACCACCCCTTCTTAATCTTATTGCTACCACTTAGAATCCTCCTTTATTCATTATTCCCATATTTTTCATCATATTCAGTGCCTTTGTCTTATTCATACCCTTCATCATCTTGTTCATTTCAATAAACTGCTTAATAAGCTTGTTTATATCGCTAACCTTAGTGCCACTGCCTTTTGCTATCCTCCTTTTTCTGCTTGCGTTAATTATCTTGTAATTTCTTCTTTCTTGAGCTGTCATTGAAAGAATGATTGCTTCTATATGCTTAATTTCGTTATCAAAAGCCTCTTCATCATCTATCTTTATTTTATTTAAACCTGGAACCATTTTTAAAATTTTTGTAAATGAACCCATTTTTTGGATTTTTTTAAGCTGATCAAGAAAATCATCAAATGTAAACTGCTGTTTTTTGAGTTTCTTTTCAAGCTGTTTTGCCTCTTTCTTATCAGATTCTTCTCTGACCTTTTCAATAAGGCTTAAAACATCGCCCATACCGAGAATTCTTGATGCAATCCTATCGGGATAAAACGGTTCGAAATCGTCTATTTTTTCACCGACACCGGCAAATTTTATGGGTTTTTTTGTAATCTTGACAATGGAGAGAGCTGCTCCGCCTCTTGCATCACCATCCAATTTCGTAAAAATGGAACCTGTTATTTCAATATCATTATCAAAAGCCTTTGCAACATTGACAGCCTCCTGACCAATCATGGCATCGGCAACAAACAGAATTTCATCGGGGTTTACATACTCTTTGATTCTTTTGAGCTCATTCATAAGCTCATTATCAACATGCAGCCTTCCAGCAGTATCAAGAATGATAACATCTCTACCGTTCTGACCTGCAAATTTTACGGCATCCTTTGCTATCTCTTCGGGCTTTTTGTCTTCTGAAAAAACCGGCACTTTAAGTGATTCTCCAAGTATCTGAAGCTGTTTTACGGCTGCCGGCCTGTATATATCGCAGGCAACAAGCATAGGCTGTCTGCCTTTTTTCTTAAAAAACTTTGAAAGCTTTGCTGCTGTTGTTGTCTTTCCGCTTCCCTGAAGACCAACCAGCATAATAATAAACGGTGTTTTTGTTACGGCAATCTGAGAAGAATCTCCGCCAAGTATATCAGTAAGTCTTTTATGCACCTCTTCAACAATAATCTGACCGGGTGTTAAGCTTTTTTCCAATTCTCTGCCTTCAAGGGACAAAGAAAGCTCTTTTATAAAATCCTTAACAACCTTATAGTTGACATCGGCTTCCAAAAGGGCAAACTTCACCTCTTTTAAAGCCTTATCCAAATCTTCTTTTGTTATACTGCCCTGGCTCTTCAGCCTGGTTAAAACACCGTTAAGCTTTTCGCCTAAATCAGAAAACATACACCACCACCTAAAAAACAGCTCATTATACTATTATACAACAGCGTGTATGTCAACAAATATGTGATTCTTTGGAAGATTTACCACATAGAACAGACAGAGGCGACAGTTGCAAATAAAACAAACATCAAAAGAGAAAGAGATATAACCTTTTTCACTTTCAAATTTTTTGTTTGGCTTATGTATACACCAAAAAATATTACAAAAGAGGCAAGCAGTCCCGATAAAGAGAGTTTTTCTTTCAAAAGAATAAAAGCCAGAATAATTGTGAATGCAGGAATAAGATTTACATACGCCGATGCTGTTGATGCCTTTGTTCTGCTTACGCCGTAGTTGTACAAGCCGTATGCCCCTATTGTGACAACAACACCAAGATAAATAACAGCAATAACAGGCAAAATCTCAAAACTTACAGGTTTTTGAACACTCGGCAGAAACATAATGGGCAGATAGAAAACAGCGCCCACGAACGCTTGGGTTGCTGTCAAAAAAAACGGGTTAAAACGACTGCTTAAATGTTTTAGCATTATTGTATAACCGGTTGCACACACCATTGCCAAAAATTCCATAAAGTTGCCGTAAAGTGGATTTGGCGAATACTGCGATGAATTTATTGTCAAACTTAACCAAATAGAGCCTGATATTGCCAAAGCAAAACCTACAAGCATATTTTTAGTCAATGTTTCTTTTAGAAATGCCCTTGCAGCAAACGCCACCATCAAAGGCAGAAGTGCTGTAATTATACCGGCATTTGCAGCTGTTGTGTTTGATAGAGCCTGTGATTCAAAAATAAAATAGATGCAGGGCTCAAATAAAGCCATCACAAGAAGATATTTTATGTCGCTTTTTTGGATTTTTACATCCGATATGTACCGCCACAAAAATAAAAAAGCTATTGATGCAACAAACAGCCTTCCAAATATAACAACCATGGGGTCAAAGGTGTAAAAAGCATATTTAAGTGCTATAAACGAACTTGCCCATATAAGAGCAGCCAGTATGAGTGCAGCATTGGGCAGGTACTTGGATATAAAACTCATAATTTAAAGCTACATAAAAATTGTTTCTTGTCAAGCATATAGAGTAGTTTTTATTTGACTTTGTTTATGATATAGGTATTTATATGATAATTTATGATTGTTAAGGAGTTTTAACCAATGAGTTTTTTATGTGAAACAATGCAGAATATGATTCAATTTACAAAAGGCTGCACAGAACCTGTCGCAATTGCACTGAATGCATCGCGCGTTGGGCAATATATCAAGGATGCAGACAAAATAGAACTTGAGATAGATAAAATGACCTTTAAAAACGCATACCGTGCAGGAATTCCGAACTCAGATGACAATATCGGTGTAGCAATGTCTGCAGCATACGGATATTTGATAGCAAACCCAAAGTTAAACTTTGAGATATTTGACGCATTGGATAACAGCATTATAGAAAAAGCGAAACAGATGAAAGACTCCATAGAAATAAAAATAATAGATAAAAACTATATGTTTATAAAAACAAAAATCACAAAAAACAACAAAACATCATACGCTGTAACCGTTCATTCCCACGAAAACATCTCAGAGGTGTTTATAGACGGTGAATTTAAGGTAAAGAAGGATGTAAAAAACCAGGAAGGTTTAAGATTTGAAAAAGAGTATTTTGATATATCAAAATGGAACAACTTTGTTAATGAGATGTATAACTGCAAACCTTTATTGGAAAAGTTAAAAGAAGCGTTGGAAACAAACATTGAAGCATCAAAAAAGAGCTCTGCATATGGTGAGGATTCTGTTTTTAGGGCTGTTTATGCCAGAATGAAGGGTGATAAGATAAGGGTTGCAAGCTGCGCAGGAAGCGGAAATAAGGGTTTGGCATCTTTTATCAGTGTTTACGAATATACCAAAAAACGCAGCGCAAACAAAGAACAGATTGCAAAATCAGCACTATTGTCATGTTTTGTAACATCCATAATTACATCAAGGTTTGGTTTTGTATCTTCAATCTGCGGTCTGGTACATGCTGCTGCTGTTGGTGCTATTGCAGGTATTTTATATTTTGAGGGAAAGCTTGATTTATTTAATGCAGCCTTTAAAAACTATATTTCGGCAAACAGCGGGGTTATATGTGACGGTGCAAAAAAGAGCTGTTCAATGAAGGCGGCAAATGCAGTATCAAGTTTGCATAAAAGTATAGAATTTGCAAAAAACGGCGTTGAAATGGACTACTGCGACGGTTTGCTTGGAGAAACATTTTATGATACAATAGAAAACCTTGAAAAATACAAGAATGTTTTTGGCATGTTCGACATGAAAACCATAGAAATATTAAAAGGAAAGTAGTGAATATAAAAGAGCCTATTGAGATTGCCAAAGATGTATATTGGGTTGGACACAACATACCCGATGACCCGTTTCAGTGTCATGTATATCTTATAAAAAATGGAAAAGATTCTGTTTTGATAGACCCAGGTTCAAAGCTGACCTATAAAGAGACAAGAAGAAAAATCAAACAGCTTATGGATATAAATGACATAAAATACTTCATCTGCCACCATCAAGACCCGGATATTGTCGGGTGTATGCAGGATATTTTTTATGAGGTTGGCACAAAGGATAAATATATTATAACGCATTGGCGTATATGGGCGCTCTTAAAACACTACGACTGGAATGTACCGCTTTATGAAATTGAAGAAAATGCATGCAAGTTGAAAATCGGCGAAAAAACCCTACAGTTTATCAGCACACCTTACCTGCACTCACCGGGGGCTTTCTGTACATTTGATGAGCAAACGGAAACTCTGTTTTCAAGCGATTTGTTTGGAGGATTTACAAAAGAGTTTGAGCTTTTTGCCAAAAGCGCAAATGATTACTTTGAAAAAATGAAGCCTTTCCATGAACACTATATGCCAAGCAGTGCTATTTTAAACCACGGACTTGACAGAATAGAAGAGGTAGAACCTATAAATCTGATTGCACCGCAGCACGGCTCAATTATAAAAAAAGAGTTTATAAAACCTGTAATAGAACAACTAAGAAAACTCAAATGCGGACTGTTTAGCGATTTTAGATATACAAGGGATGTAGAGAAACTTTCAAGGCTAAAAAGCGCACTTGATGAGGTTTTGGAGATTATTGCATATCAGGAAAATTTCTTCGGTGTAGCAAACAAAATAATTGACTCAATCAATCATTTCTACAATATAGATTACATCAATGCTTTTGTTGTAAATGACAAAAATGACAAAATAATCTCAATTAATTCGGCCAAACATTCCATATCCACCATAGAGGGAAAGAAAAAAGTGGAAAATATGCTTAACGCTTCATACTATTTAAAAAACGGAGGTATATTTTACAAGCAGTCAACGCTTCACCAAATGTTCAATATAGACGAACCCTCTTATGTTTTTCCGATAAAGGACAAAAATCACAAACACTACGGTGTGTGTTTTATAGCCTTCAATACGGCAAATGTCAGCATACCTAAAGATTTGGAGGTTATGACAAAATTTGAAATTCCAATATCTATGGCTGTCTTAAACGAGCGACAGATGTTCTGTTTGGAAAAAGAAAGTCAAAAGTTCTACGAAGAATCCATTAAAGACCAGCTTACAGGCCTGTTTAACAGAAGATATATGGAGATGTTTAAGGAGCTGGAGTTCAAAAGGGTTAAAAGATTTAATCAGATACTTTCCGTTATAATGCTGGACATTGACGATTTTAAAATTGTCAATGATGCCTATTCACATCAGGCAGGCAATATTGTTTTGAAGGAAATAGCAAAGGCAATTAAAAACAGCATACGCGCAACAGATATACCTATACGCTTTGGCGGTGAAGAATTTTTGCTGTTTTTGCCAAACACCGATACAGAGGGTGCTCTAAAGGTAGCAGAAAAAATAAGAACATCCATAGAAAATCTCAAAACGGAGTTTGCGGATAATATTATAACACTTACAATAAGCGGCGGTATTGCATCAACAATGGAGAAAGCAAACAGCATAGATGAGCTTATTGAGTTTGTCGACAAAAGACTCTATAAAGCAAAAAAATCAGGAAAAAACAGAATAGTGAGTAGTTAGGAATCAAAAGATATATTTCTTCTATAACCACCCATTCTATGTTTTTTGTCCAATCTATATATAAGCTTATCAACATTCTTGCCGTTTTTTGGATATGAGACATAGGCAAACCTTATGGAACATTCTGTTTTTGGCTCTATCTTTTCTATTATTTCATTCAGCAGTTCTTTTGGCTCTCTATCGCTCCTTACTATAAATGTGAAAACATCCTCAGATGTTCTTGCAACAGCATCGCTTCCGACATATTCTTTTAGTACAGTAGATATAAACAGTATAATCTCTGATGCCTTTTTTCTTCCAATTTTGTATTTTATGCCAGAAAAATCAACAACATCAATGCGGCAGAGAAAAAATTCAACATCTTTTGTGATAAGTCCACCCACAATTTCTTCAAAATACTCCATCCTCATAAGACCGCTAAACCAATCTGCATAAAAGAGATTTTTTCTTGTATTTTCAACAAATTGCGGAAAAAACGGCTTTTTATTTTCTGATAAATTTTTACCGAGTTCATGCATCTTTAAGATGGGGTATTATCCTGTTTATCTCATAAGGGTCAAATTAACTGCCTGCATTTTTTATCAGCTCTTTCTTTGTATGTTCAAGGCTTATTGCATTTTTGTAAGGTCTTAGGGTTGTAATGGCATCAAACGAGTCGGCTATTGTAAGAATTCTTGCCCCGAGCGGTATTTCTTCGCCTTTTAATCCTTTAGGGTATCTGCTTCCATTGTATCGTTCGTGGTGATATATGATAAAATTGGCTATCTGTTCAAGCTTGTATATATCTTTTATTATTTGATACGAGAATTCGGAATGGTATTTTATAATTTTATACTCTTCTTGTGTTAGTTTACCGGATTTGAGCAGTATGGCATCAGGTATGCCTATTTTGCCTATATCATGTACAATACCTGCTATATACAACTTAAATTGCTCATTTTCGTCTAAACCAATTGATTCGGCAATTTTTTTGAATAAATTGCTACTCTTTGCGAATGCCCTTTTGTATAAATATCTCTTACTTCCATCATCAGCACAGATGAACCTATAAATTTTTCTTCTATTTCTGATAACACAAGCATTGGGGGGAAAAGCATTGATGCTATTTTTTCGAATAAAATAATTTCTTTTCTGTGAAAATGCCGATGATATTTTTTGTAATGCAGTTGTAATATGCTAAAAGGTTTACCCTCAAGAAAAACCGGAGTTGCCATCAAGGATTTTATATTATTTTTTTCTGATATTTCCGGAAATATATTATCAGAATCACAATATTCGATAGTCACAGTTTGTTTGCACATATTTTCTATGTATTTATTTTTGCATATAATGTTTTTGCAATGTGTAAAAATAGCATCATCAGCACCAAACAAATTTGCTATATATTTTAATATGGTTTCTAAATTCTTGCTGGCATCCTTTTTAATAAGTTCAACAATATCAAGCATTCTAAGACAATCTGTTTTATTGTTAAATCACAATTCCTTCTTAACTTCTAATGACAATTTAATACATCGGTAACATATGTATCAAATTTATTCATGGTAACTGGTCCACACATACTTACCACCCTTACTAAATATATACAGGCTCACAAACTTACTCAACCATTCATAAGGGTAGCCTGCTACCCTTATGATATCTTCCAATAGTAAGGTTGGAAACCTT
>JALWEJ010000066.1 GCA_027014115.1 Desulfurellales bacterium | reverse complement strand
GCACTAAAGATGTCTTTTTGTATAGTGTATGACAATAAGAGGCGTAGCATTAGATGCTACCTTTATTACCTTCCACTCAAACATTCCCCAGAGTCTTTAGGTCCTCTTCCCATTCTGCTATGTCATAATGAAGCGGCACTTCCCTTTTTCTCAACAGTTCAATAAAGTCCCAAACAGATAGTCCTGCTAACTTTCTTGCTTGGCCAAAAGAGAGTTTGCCTTTTTCGAAAAGATATACAGCAAGCTCCTTTTTTATTGTTGAGTTCACTTCCTTTTTAGGTATCCCCAACGCTCTGATTGTGTCTTCTGGTATTTCTATGTAGTATTTTTCCATATTTATCCCCTAAAAAACATCTGTGTATAGCTTTTCAAAAGCTCATTTTTTTCTGTTTTCCGACGCATTAGATTTGAAGCCTTTTCTAATTAAAAAAAGACCAACTAACAGCCTCTTTTCTCAGCTTGTTTGTAGCTGTGCCCTAATCTTGCATCCTTAAGCATATTAGCAAATATGCTTATTTTGTTCTATCAGTTTAAATTAAAATCAATTAGTTCTTGGTTTTATTTATGCTTTCAGCGTTTCATTGTATTGACCTTTTAAAGTAATAGTCTTATTATTAGTATGATAAAATAGTCAATTAGGAGGCTAAAATGCTCATTAGCGCAAGTGAGGTTAAGACAAAAGGTGTATCTTTCATAGGTAAGCTGATAGAAAAGCGCAAAGAGGTCTTTATAACTGTAAGGGGCAAGAAAAAATTTGCAGTTCTCCCAATTGAAGAGTACGAAAGGCTTAAAGAGGCAGAGCTTGATAGGCTTATTCTTGAGGTAGAAAAGGATTATGAAGAAGGCAGGTATACTAAGGAAACAGCTGAAGAGCATTTCAAGAGGCTTGGTATTTAATGTATAAACTCGTTTTTACTCATACCTACCTAAAAAGAGAAAAAGAATTCTTAAAAAAGCACAAAGACCTTATCGAAAGATACAAAAAGACTTTAAGGCTGATTGAGATAAACCCTTATCATCCATCTTTGCGCTTTCATGGGCTTAAAGGCAAGTATTCTGTTTCTATCACAATCACCTACAGGATAGTTTTAACCTTCGCGGTTAAGGATGATGAAATTATCCTGATAGATGTAGGTCATCATGAAGAGGCTTATAGTTGATGAATCTTTAAAGTCAGTCTAAGTTCACCCTCAGGGTCATTTAAGATATTTTCCTTATCTTCAGTATTTTATACGGCGCATTTAGAAAAGGATATATAAAAGAAGATAAAAGAATTAACTTAGCATTTGGCGGGACTTGTTTTTTGACCTAAGCTTTTAGAATATCTTTTACATACAACTGGATGTCTCTTTTCATATAAACATAGCCTCTTTAACTATCCTTTCTCTTAATTCCTCTCTAATGGTATCCTGAGGCACTATATCAACATCGATACCAAGTTTCTCTTGCAGAAACATAGATAATCTCATGTAATCAAAAAGTGTGGCATCTTTGTAAAATTCGACAAGTATATCGACATCGCTATCCGATTTCTGTTCTCCCCTTGCAAAAGAACCGAAAATCCCTACTACTTCTACCTTATAGTTTTGTTTTATATCGTTTTTAAAGCTCTTTAAGATTTCCTCAATTTCTTCGACACTTTTCATCTTTTAGCTGGCTCTTTATAAGCTTTTAGTCTTTTTGTTTTGTTTTTAAAGCTACCCACACATCTTTTAATCTTTAAGTAAAGCTTATTACACCGCCACTATCAAGTCCAATTTTCGAGTTTTTCAAGATAGAGTAAAGAGAACTCTCTGCAAAAGGGGCTCTAAAGTCCCCACATAGGGTCATTTAAATTCCCCAGTTTTGGCATCTAAAATATAGGTATCTTCAAACTAAATAGTCTTTTCCTCTATAATCTGGTGCAGAACGTTTTTTATCTCATCCAATTTTCCACCCTTACATTCTCAATCCTTCTGAATTCCTTCTCATTGTTGGTCACAAGGACAGCATTTAAAGATACTGCATGGGCAGCAATTTGGAGATCGTAAGCCCCTATAATATTACCTTTTCTTTCAAGTTCTGCTCTGATTATTCCATAGATTTCAGCTGCTTTTGTATCAAAGCTATAGATAGTGAAGTTTTCTACAAAGCTTTTTACAAGATTGATTAGTTTTTCACTGTTTTTCTTGTAAGCACCGTAAAACAGTTCAGAGACAACAATTGATGATAGGGCTAACTCGTGTTCTTGCTCTACTTCTTTGAGTTTTACTTTTATCTCTTCTGGTGTATTCCTGATTATATAGCTACATATATTGGTATCGAGCATGTAGATCATCTAAAACAGCTCCCTTTCTTGAGGTAGAGGTTGTTTTCTCTTGCTTAGGAAGTTATCGGTAAGCTCTTTAGAATTTATAAGTTTGTCAAACAAGTCGTCCCATTTATTGTCTGGTGGGATTAACACTATACGATTACCTTCTTTTTTTATATACACCGTATCGCAATTTAGTCTGAACTCCCTAGGTAGCCTGACTGCATAGGAGTTACCACTTTTAAATACTTTTGTCTTGCGCATATTTGCCCCCTTATTGAGTATCTATTAGTAGTATATACATAAATACTAAAACTGTAAAGGAGAAACCAAGACAAAACATGTGTACTATTACAGAAAGCACAGGAGCAAAATAAAATCCTCACTGTTTATATCTTAAAGAAATGAGTTCAAAAAAACTTAAACTCTAACTTGCCTGCAACTAAAAAACAAAAAGGAATATGTCAAGCCTCCATTTCTTCACTCTCTCTTTTCTCTGCTCTTTTAAACAGTTTTTCCACCGCCTCTCTCTTTGCATCCGGTATAAGGTGAGAGTACCTTTCTGTCATTGCAAGTGTCTTGTGTCCCATAAGCTCTTTGATTGTGTAGATGGGTGTTTCATTTATGGCAAGCCAGGATGCAAATGTGTGTCTTAGGGTGTGGAAGACAACCTTATCCCTTGGATCTGTGATATTGTTGTTTAGGCCAAGCTTATTTACAGCCCTAAAGAAAGTGTG
>JALWEJ010000065.1 GCA_027014115.1 Desulfurellales bacterium | reverse complement strand
CTTAAAATCAGACATCACCTTAATCATTTTGCTATAAGAGCTAAACTGCTCATTAGAGCAAATCAAGTCGCATTTGGCGAATTGCAAAGGTTGAAGGGTGTGTAAGGTTGGTTAGTAACTTTTGATAAGGATATTTTTAATTAATTAATAGAATTTTAAAATATTTATTTGTATTATATTTATTTGACAAAATAAATATTTAATAGTAGACTGACAGTAAATGCTAATCTTGACGGGGGAGTTTTATATGAACGCATTGGCTGTTAGCAGTTTTATATTTTTGTCTTATTTTTTGTCAGTTTTAGCTGTCTATTTTTTTGCCAATTCAATTTTTTTGCCTTTTTTTATAGTTTTTTCCGTTGTTTCATTTATTGTTTTTTTGATTTATTATCAAAAAAAGTTTGTTAGACCGGTTAAGGATGTTTCTCGGTTTTGTGATAGTAATTTGTGTTCTACATACAATTTGACAGATAGATTACCTAAATTTGCAAAAACACTCAAATTTGTTGATATTGCAAATGCATTTATATCGCAGGTTCAGATTGCGTTAAAAAAGACACTCAAGATAGCTAATGATGTTGCCACTCAAGCTGCAAAGGTTAGCTTTAATGCTCAGAAAATTTCCGGTAATGTTCAAGAAGAAGCAGAGGGTATGACCGATTTGGAACATTCCATGAGTGAAATTAAAGAGAGCATAGATAGTGTATCTCAAAATATTACCAATACATCTGAATTTATGAAAACGGTAAATGAACTGTCAAATGACGGTTCTCAAAAAGCCTTATTGGCTATTGAAAAGATAGATGACATAGCGAAAGAGACAGAGCAAAACGCTGAAATGATGAAAAAGCTCGGTTCGTCGTCTGATGAAATAGGGCAAATTGTTGAGGTTATAAATGAAATCACAAATCAAACGGCACTTTTGTCTCTAAATGCTGCAATAGAGGCTGCGCGTGCCGGTGAGGCAGGAAGAGGTTTTGCTGTTGTTGCTGATGAAATTAGAAAACTGGCGGATAAAACGGCTCATTCGACAGAACAGATTAAGTCTCTCATAACAAAAAATCAAGATAAAACAAGAGATGTAATAAATGCTACACTTAAGTCTATTAATACTGTTGAAGAGGGTAAAACTCTTATAAAAACGGCATCCGATTCACTGATTGAGATAGCCAAAAGTGTTTCTGAAGCCAATCAAATGATTGAAGATGTTGCAGCAGCAGCTGAGGAACAGGCATCATCAATTGATTTAATGACAGAAAGGGTTGCTCAACTTGCTGAAGATGTTAATAAAACGTCAAAAAGGATCAATGATATTAAGGATAATGCTTATAAAATATCAAAAACATCTGAAGAACTGTTTGGGTTTATGGTTAAATTTAAAACAGGCTCTTACATAGATAAGGTTTATAGTATTCTTTTGGATATAAAAAAGGATATTGAAAACACTTTTGTAGAAGGTGTAAAAAATGGTGCTATAACATCCTCAGCTTTATGGGATAGAAACTATGTACCTATTCCAAATACCAATCCAACAAAATATGAAACAAAATTTACAGATTTTATGAAAAAATATATCCAACCAATTGAAGATAAGTATTTATCTGTTGATAATAATTTCAAATTTATCGTTTTGGTTGACAATAATGGTTATCTTCCGGCTCATAACTCTATATACGACAAACCGCTAACAGGTGATTATGAGAAGGATTTGGTTGGAAACAGATCTAAAAGAATCTTTGATGACCCTACAGGAATAGCTGCTGCGAGAAATACCAATCCGGTTTTATTGCAAACATATATGAGAGATACAGGCGTTGTTATGAATGACATATCAGTCCCGATATACTTTGAAAACAAACATTGGGGAGGTTTGAGGATTGGATTTGTTTGGGAGAATGGTGAATAGTTAAATCTGCGGACATTTAAAAAGAGACCGTCCCCGATTTTGTGTAAGCATCCTTTTCTATGAAAGTATTATACACAATCTCACCTGATATATCCACTAAGTCTGTCTTTGAAAACAATGGAAAACTGGGAGATAATTTCAGCCCAGTTTGATATTGATTTCTGCCATTTTACAGATATATCCCTGTAGGCTAAAAATACCAATTTAGTCAATGATTCATCACTACTAAACCCTCCTTTTGTTTTTGTTATTTTTCTGATTTGTCTATTAAAGCTCTCTATGGTATTGGTTGTGTAGATAATCCTTCTTATAGGCTCTGAATACTCAAAGTAGGCAGATAGCTCATCCCAGTTATTAATCCAGGAGTTTACAACCATAGGGTATTTCTCTTTCCATAAATTCTTTTTGGTATTTTTAGTCTACATATTGCATAGAGTATCTGATTTGGTGAATAATACATCTTTGAATTACAGTTTGGAGAAACACAGAGTTAGTAGCTTCACCCTTTAGTCCATCCACACACTTGCAATGAGTATATTCTCTATGCCCCTGTTTTTAAGCTCTGTTGCAATAGAGAGCCAGAATTTGGCTCCTTCATTGTTTGTTATCCACATACCAAACAGTTCTTTCTTTCCATCGAGGTTTATACCTATGGCAAAATGGAGTGCCTTGTTTCTATAGAAGCCCGTATTATCCTTTATTTTAAATACCATAGCATCCATATAGACTATTGGATAGATGGGCTCTAAGGTTCTATTTTTCCAGTCGTTTATCTCTGGTGTAATCTTCTCTATAATGAGGGAGAGGAGGCTATCTGACATTTCAACATCGTACATCTCTTTTATCTGTTTTTCTATATCCCTTAAACTTATGCCTCTTGCATACATAGATATGATTTTATCGTCAATGCCGGATATTGTGGTTTTCCTTTGGGGATGATTTGAGGTTTATAGCTGCTGTTTCTGTCTCTTGATATGTTAAGGTTTAATTTACCGCTATCGCTTCTAACACTCTTTTTGTATGTTCCATTTTTAGATATATTCCCTTGAGTTTCAATATGCTCTTTAAGTTCACTTTTAGCATATTTTCTATCATATTCTTCATAAACTGCTTGGTTAGAGAAGACAGGTCTTTCTCAGTTTTGC
>JALWEJ010000064.1:2104-3089 GCA_027014115.1 Desulfurellales bacterium | reverse complement strand
AAAAAACAAAGCCCCGCATAGGCGGGGCATGGTTAGTATCAAGTGGCTTTTTTATCCAACGCTTCTTTAATTAACTTGAAGGTTTTAATTTCTTCATCTAAAGTTGTAACATTTGACAGCTTATAAATAAACTCGATCAGCGATGGTACAAGAGCTTCAAAATCTATGTATCTAAAACAATCAAGATTTCCTGAATGAAATGTTGCCGTTGGACTATAGCCTTTAGACGTAAAGTCTTCTCTAATTTTAAACCCATCTTCGTCAAAAACATCTTCAAATGTCACTATCTTAACAAGTCCTCCATCTGCCATAAAAGAAAACCACCCTTTTGCTGTTCTGAAATACAAACCTGATTCGTACCATACAGCTTTTGCCCGAAAGTCTTTTTTCGAAAAAATTCGCACCGATGGTTCAATTTTTTCAGATAAGAGATCCATGATTCTTTCAAGTTCCTCTCTTGCGTTTTTAGTGTTTCTCTTTCTTGTTTCCATCTTTTCGAGCATTTTTGACAATTTTTCTGTCCAATCCATCTTTTTCGCCTCCTTCATCTTTTAATGCTTTCAACATTTTACCCAAACCACTTTAAAGCGCCTACTACCTAATTATCACCCCCTTTCTTTGTCGTTTTAATAATGTGAAACATAAAGCCATCTAACCCGATAACTAAAAAGAGCTATGGAGTTTATCCAGAGCTGTTGCCCAAAGCTTAATGAGAAAAACTGCTTTCTTCAAAGGAGTCACCCTATAAAAATGGGTGAGTCACCCTGGAAAAATTAAATTTTATGGCTTTAGGAAATGGCGTTATAAAGGGAAATATAAAAATGAAGGATTGTTAGGAGGGTGAGTCACCCTGGAGAATGGGGGAGTCACCCTGCTGGATGTGAAAAAATAGAAATTAATGACCACGATAGTTTAACAAAAATATAGGTTCGTATAGTTTCTTTATTTCTATTTTCCCCTTTACAAGTAAACAATCGTTCACTAT
>JALWEJ010000064.1:0-2094 GCA_027014115.1 Desulfurellales bacterium | reverse complement strand
GGGTATTAAGCGTGATGAAAAACTAAAGGAACGATATGAGCTAATAAGAGACTTCTTCATAAAACGCTCCCGCATGCCCTCGTATTCAGAAATGGCACTTCTATTTGGTGTTAAATCAAAGAACGCCGTTTTTAAGATAATCAACAGGATGATAGAACTAAACCTCATAAAGAGGGATAAGAAGGGTTATATACACTTCTCATCAAACCCATTTTCAATAAAGCTTTTAGGACAGGTAGAGGCAGGATTTCCTTCACCAGCAGAGGAAGAACTCTTAGACACAATCTCACTGGATAGGTTCCTTGTTGAACACCCAGAGTCCACATTTATGCTTAAAGTATCAGGTGATTCCATGATAGAGGCAGGCATCTTGCCAGGTGATTATGTCATAGTGGATAGGTCAAGGAAACCCAAAGAAAACGACATAGTCATAGCCCAGGTTGATGGTCAGTGGACCATGAAGTATCTATCAAAAGAGGGTAAAAACTACATATTAAAACCTGCAAATAGAAAGTACAAACCCATAAAACCAAAAAACGAACTTGTTGTTGCAGGTGTAGTTATTGGCGTTGTAAGGAAGTATAGATAATATGGAAGTCAATGGCATGAAAGATGAAAAATCCAAGTCTATAAATAACAACAACTATGTCTTAAATGTTTCATCCTGGCCACAGGCTATAGCCCATATTGATGCAAATGCCTTCTTTGTTGCATGTGAGGTTGCAACAGACCCAACACTAAAAGACAAAAATGTTGTCGTGGGCAAAGAGAGGGGCATCGTCACAGCTTTGAGCTATTCTGCAAAAGCAAGAGGCATAAAGAGAGGAATGCTTATCAGCGAGGCAAAAAGGATATGCCCAGACCTTGTGGTTATTGAATCTGACTATTAAAAATATAGCATGTTTTCTGTCAGGATGTTTGAGATTTTAAGAAGCTTTTCTCCTGTTGTAGAAGAATACTCAATAGACGAGGCGTTTGTGGATTTAACAGGCTTAAGAAGGATTTACAACACAAGCTATCTGGGTATAGCAAGACTTATTCAGGATGAAATAGAAAGAAAGATTGGCATAAGCGTATCCATAGGTGTAGCGCCTACAAAGGTGCTTGCAAAGATTGCGTCAAAGATGAACAAGCCGCACGGCCTTTTTGCAATAAAGGCAAACCAAATCCAGAATTACATAAAAGACATAAAGGTAGAAGACATCTGGGGCATTGGCAAAAACACAGCAGCTTTTCTGAATAAACTCGGTATATACACAGCTTTGGATTTTGCACGGGCTAAAGAAGAGTATTTGAAAAGATTTCTTTCTAAACCCTATATAGAGATATATCACGAGCTAAAAGGCGAATCAGTATTAAAGGTTGATCCCAACAAGAAATCCACCTACAAATCCATAAGTAAGGCAAAGAGCTTCCACAAGCCGACGAACAGTAAGCAGATACTCTTTGCAGAACTTACAAAAAACCTTGAGAATGCCTGCATGAAGGCGAGAATGTACAAGCTTGCAGCAAGAAAGCTTGTTGTGTTTTTGAAAACCTCAGATTTTCAGACATCATCAGTAAAACTAAAACTGCAAAATTACACAAACACACTTATGCTTCTTATGGATGCGCTAAAAAAAGCATTTGAAATGATATACGATGAAAATCTGGAATACAGGCAGACCGGTGTTGTCCTAACGGAACTTGGAACAAAATCTCAGTACAGACTGTTTGAAGGCAGGGCAAAGATAGAAAAGATTATTCATCTATCATCTATATAAGGCTGTTGATAAAATAAACAAAAGATACGGCAATAACAAAATCCACCTTGCCGTTGACTCTTTGGCAGTGTCAAAGAATGAGCATACACAAAGGGTCGGTATACCTGTTGTTGAGATAAAGGTTTAAATTCCGCTGGGCAAAAAACTTGGAACTTCGAAGAGAAGATGATTAGAGTTCCGACACATAGAGTTCCAACGCGCCCGGAGAGATACTGCTTGAGGAGTTTTTAAAGCCTTTGGGGATGACTCAGAAGGATTTAGCTAATGCAATACATGTTTCTTACCAGAGGATTAACGAAATAATAAACAAGAAGAGGGGTATAATGCCAGG
>JALWEJ010000063.1 GCA_027014115.1 Desulfurellales bacterium | reverse complement strand
GCATATGCACTAACTTGGTGTATACAGGATTGTAGCAAGAGCACTTATTCTCTTCACATCCATGCTGTCACCTCCACTCTCTTTTTCATTCTCACTCTCATTCTCAGACATAGATATTACCTCTATTGCTTTAGGTGGTAAGTATGTTGGAACATATCTGGTACTTGTCAATGGCTCTTTCTTGATAAAAAAAGAAAAAAATGGTAGAAACTTTTTATGTTGAAAGAATTTGTAAAAATAAAAGAGAAAGAAAAAGATGAACTGTTTGAGCAAATTAGAAACCTGAACAAAAAAAGGGGTAGTGTAAGGGAGAGTGTAAAAAAGCATACACTATGGGTTGATAACACAATTAAAGAATACCTGCTTTTTTATGAAAACTTCAGCAAAGATATAACGGTTGCTGCAGTCGGCGGATACGGAAGAAGTCAGCTAAATCCTTATTCCGATATAGATATAATGCTTCTATATAAAAACAATGGTGCAGATGAGAATATTGTAAGAGGGTTGTATGATTTGTTGTATTCTTTGGGATATGAATGTTCAATATCAACAAGAGGTCCAAGCGAATGCATAGAACTTGCTCAACAAGATGATACTATAAAGACAGCTCTTTATGATTCACGGTTTATATGCGGCAGCAAAAGTATATTCAAACTATACATGACTATATTGGAAAACAATATAATAAACAACAACAAACAGGCTTTTATAGACTCAAAATTGGAATATCTGAAAAGTCGTTATTCAAAATACGGAAATACCGTTTTTATTCTTGAGCCCAACATCAAGGAAGGCGTAGGTTCCTTAAGGGATTATCACACGCTTTTATGGATAAGTAAAACACTTAACTCAACAAAAAATCTGCTTGCCATGAAAAAAGCCGGTATAATAAATTCCGAAGATTATGCAAAAATGAGAAATTCTGTTTATTTCTTGTGGCAGCTCAGGAATGCTTTGCATTTTGTAACATCAAAAAAAACAGATATACTGCATCTCGATTTGAGAAACAGTGTTGCCTCTGAGATGGGTTATGAGCCATCAAAACGATTTAGTGCTCAAGAGCGCCTTATGAGAAAATATTACTACCATGCACGATATATAGAAAGAATAACGCAAAAGCAGATAGACATTATGATAAACGGCAGCGGCAAACCTAAGACAACATTTTTTATCTCCAAAAACATATCTTTAAGCGGCAGCGTTATTGAATATACAAAACAGGAAATGGGACTGCTGGATGTTTTATCTCTCCTTCATTTCTCGGCACTCTACGACAAGCATATATCCACAGAATCTATGGATAAAATGAGAAAGGTTATTGCATCAAACATTAGAAAGCATAAAAAAGACAAGGTTGTATGCTTTATGTTTAGAGACATGCTCTCCATAAATAAACCCCTAACACAAACTGTACGAACAATGCACGAGCTTGGATTTTTGGATAAATACATACCGGAATTTGGCAATATTTGCTGTTTGAGTGAGTACAGTCTATATCACAAATACACTGTGGATGAGCACTCTATTCAAGCTTTTTCATATCTCGATGCGCTGTACGATGTTGATATACCAAAAACATTTTTAACAAGATTGAGCTACATCTGGAAAAACCTAAAACCCCACGATAGATTTATATTGAGGCTTGCCATTCTTCTGCACGATATAGGCAAAATTAAAAAAGAGAAACATGAAATAGTTGGATCCAAACTTTCTTACGCAATCTCCGAACGATTAAGTATAGGAAAAGACTTGGCAGATAAATTGCATTTTTTAATAAAAAATCACCTTCTAATTAATAAAACAATATCAACGAGAGATATCGAGGATCCCAAAACACTGAAGGACTTTGTTGCTGTAGTGGACAGTAAAGATAAATTAAATCTCCTGACTCTTTTAAGTTATGCCGATATGAAAGCCGTTAACGACAACGTATGGAACTCCTGGAAAGAAAGCCTTATAGAATCTCTATATCTTAAAACAATATATTACTTTGAGGATAAAAACTACGATGAGTTTATAAGTGCAAATGCAAAAGAGTCGAAAAGAAGAATAAAAACGACACTGAATCAAAATTACAAAGAATTGATAGATGAATTTCCAGACAATATATTCAACGACATAAATACAGAAAGCATGGCCACATACATAAAAGATATAGAGAATACAGGACGAAGCGTATTTATTTATGAAACAGGGAAAGATACAGACAAACTGCTTGTGTACTATAAAAATGAGTTCGGATTTTTTAATAAAATAAGCGGTGTTCTGTCATGCTTCAACATAAACATAATCTCCGCCAAATCATACAACTTAAAAAACGGCATGATTATAGATATATTTGATGTAGATATGCCCGAAGGCAGTAGTATTAGTGCGCAGAATATAGAAAATATGCTCAATGATATAGAAAACGGCAAAGAAGACTTAAACTCCTGTATTTTGGCTAAAAAAAGCGTATTCCTAAGCAGAACTGAAAAGGCAAAGCTGGAGCTTTCTCTAACCCAGATAAACGTTGTTGTTGACAACGACTTATCTGATATGTATACCGTTATAAGGGTCTATGCACCCGATAGGATAGGTTTGGTGTATGACATAACAAAGATATTTTTTAAGTTTAAATTGCATATAGGTATTTTCATCTTAGACACAAAAGGAACTATAGCTGTGGATACTTTTTATGTGGCAGATGAAAAAAATAGAAAAATCTATTCGGATAAACTTGTTAATTTAATAAAAAGCAGTTTATATGGAATATTGAGTTTTGAAAATTGAAAAAAATATAGACAATATTATCCCTATAGGTCAAAAAATAATGGTATATGTTACAGAAGGCAATTTTAAAGGGACATATTCAAGTTTTATATATGATCTTGACAATAATTCAATACTAATCTTCATGCCTACAAATGAAAACGGACTCAAAGCAATTCTACGCCCAAAAGACAGGATTCAAATAAGCTTTGTTGCAAAAAACGGAGACCGTTTTGGTTTTGGTGCAGTTATACAAAACACCAAAAAGGAAGATGGGAAAATACTCTACCAGATAGGCAAGCCCAACAAAATAACAAAAACAGAATTAAGAGACAATTTTAGAGTTCAGGTTTTGATTGATGCGGAGTTTTATTACTTCAAAGATGGTAAAATTCAACAGGGAGAGGGCACAATAATAGACATAAGCGCAGGCGGAGCAAAGCTTTCGTGTGAATCGGAATTTACGGTAAGAGATAAACTGTCTTTAAAATTTGTGCTTGGTGAGTATCTTGTCAGCGGACAAGAAGCCGAGGTTGCAAGAATAGCACTTGCAAATGAAGACGGCATCAGGCACTACGGTTTAAGATTTACAAACATGGAAAAAGAAACAGAAAACAGAATAATAAAATTTTGCCTCAACAAACAAATGGAAATGATAAGAAAAGAACGCGGCATGGAGTAGTTATGAGAAAAGAACCCATAAATATTAAAGATGTTAAAAAAGCTGTCCCTTTGGGTCAAAAGATAGACATATTTGTCAGAGAGGGCGATTTCGAAGGCATATATTCGAGCTATATATACGATATGGACGATGAATACATATATATTCTATCTCCTACAAACAAAAACGGATTAACAGCATATATAAGAAGGGGAGAAATGTTTGATGTAAGCTTTATAGACAAAGATGAAAAAAGGGTGGGTTTTCCGGCAAAATTAATAGATATAAACAAAGAAAACGATAAAACAATCTATAAAATAGAAAAACCTAAAGAGCTGTTTTATAGAATAGAGTTAAGAGACAACTTCCGAGTAGATATTCTTGCAGAATCGGATATTTTATATTTTAAAAATTCAATCCCTTCCAAGGGAAAAGCCACAATAATAGATATCAGTGCCGGTGGTGCAAAACTTTCGGCTAATATAGAAATGTCTACAAAACTCAATGTTGGTGATGAAATATTTTTATCGTTTGACCTTGATACCCTAAAAATAGACAATGTTAAAGCAAAAATTGTCAGAAAAGCTATTGCAAAAGAAAACGGACTACACCATTACGGTCTGCAGTTTGTCGGGTTGGATAAAAAAACCAAAGAACAGTTGATAAAATTCTGCATCCAAAAACAGCTTGAATTTGTCAGGAAAATGAGAGGGGTATAAAACATAAATGGAATTGAAAAAAATAAAACAGGCAAAAATAGCCGTTGTCGGCGATTTGATATGTGACAAATACATATTCGGCAGTGTTGAGCGAATATCTCCAGAGGCACCTGTTCCTGTTGTAAGGGTTGAGCGTGAAAAATATTTCTTAGGCGGTGCATCCAATGTAGCCATAAACTTGAAAAAACTTGGATGCGAGGTTTATCTGTTTGGCGTCATAGGAAATGACAGATGCGGAAAACGTCTTTTGAATATGATTAAAAAAGAAAACATAGACTTTACAAACATAACCGTTATGCCCGACAGACCCACAACATACAAAACAAGGGTCATTGCAAATTCTCAGCAGATAGTGCGTTTTGATAAAGAAGAAATCCTTCAGATAGACAAAAAACAGACAAAAGAGATTGTAAACAACATAAAATCAAAAGGTGTTAATGCCGTAATAGTTTCAGACTACGGAAAAGGTGTTGTAACGGACAGCCTAATAAACGAATTAACAAAACTCGATGTTTTTATAAGTGTTGATCCAAAAGTCAGCAATGCCAATGTTTATCAAAACGTTGATATTATCACACCCAATACAAAAGAGGCAAAACAGATGAGCTCAATTGAGATAGATTCGTTTAAAAACGGGTTTGAGATGGCTGCAAAAAAAATAATAAAGGCATCCAACGCAAAGTATCTTTTGATAACACAAGGAAGCAGAGGTATGACGCTGTTTGATAAGGAAAAAATTGTATACCATCAACCCTCTAAGGCAAAAGAGGTCTACGATGTAACAGGCGCAGGCGACACAGTCATTGCAATCTTAACAGCTGCTGTTGCTTCCGGTTTCGACATAAAAAGCGCCGTCAAGATATCCAATGCCGCAGCAGGCGTTGTTGTGGGAAAAATGGGAACGGCAACAGTCACAATTGAAGAAATAGGTGAAAATTTATGAATATTGCAGTACTGATACCAGCAAGATATAAATCAAGCAGGTTTGAGGGAAAACCCCTTGCGGATATACTTGGAAAAACAATGATTCAAAGGGTTTATGAGGGAATAAAGGGTTCAAAATACGCATCTTTTGCAGCTGTTTTGACAGATGATGAAAGAATTCTTGAAAACACACAATCGTTTGGTGCTGATGTATTTATGGTGAAAGGCAATTTTGAAAACGGAACAGAACGCATTGCCTATTTTGCAAAAAACAGGGATTTTGACTATGTGGTAAACATGCAGGGGGATGAACCACTGATAGATGCAGAAACAATAGACAGACTCATAGAGTGCGTGATAGAATCAAAAGCAGAAATGGCAACACTTGCCTCAGTTTGTGAAGACAATCTAATAGATAATACAAATACGGTGAAAGTGGTTTTAGACTCAAACGGTTATGCCGTATATTTTTCCCGTTCAAGAATACCCTACAACAGACATCCGTTTGAAAAATATCTAAAGCATATAGGTATCTACATCTATTCCAAAAAAACACTTATGCATCTGCATAACTTAAAAAAAGGTGTATTGGAAGAGGCTGAAAGTCTTGAGCAGTTAAGGGCCATTGAAAACGGTATAAAAATAAAGGTATGCATAACGGATAAAAAACTGATTGGCGTTGACACAAAAGAGGATTTAGAAAAAGTAAAGCAGTACATTCTGGATACAAACAATGAAAAAAGGCAGTAATGTTTTAATAGGAGTCAGTGCAAGCATAGCAATATACAAAGCATTAGAGGTCATAAGCCTGCTAAAAAAACGCGATATCTCCATAAAAGTTGCGATGACAAAGGAGGCTACAGGCTTCATTTCACCTGTTGTATTCGAAGCGCTTACAAACAGCCGTGTATATGTCGATGTACTTGAAGAGTTTGACAATAAAGACGATACAAACATAACGCATATCGCCCTTGCCAAATGGGCTGATGTATTTGCCGTAGTTCCAGCAACATCAAATATAATAGCAAAATTGGCAAACGGCTTTAGCGATGATGCCGTAAGTCTTGTTGCGCTTGCAACAGATGCTGAAAAAATAGTAGCACCGGCAATGAATTCAAACATGTATACACACAAAGCCACACAGGAAAATTTAAAAAAATTAGAAGCATTCGGATACAGTATCATAGAACCCGTTGATGGTAACCTTGCCTGCAATACAAAAGGCATAGGACATATTGCCGATGTTGAGGATATAGCCTTTTTTATTGAGTCAAAACTATACGATAAACCTTTGTCTGGTAAAAAAATAGTCATAACAGCAGGCCCAACCAATGAGGCAGTTGACCCCGTACGATACATAACAAACAGATCAAGCGGTAAAATGGGTTATGCAGTAGCTAAAATGGCATACTTTATGGGTGCGGATGTTACACTTATTAGCGGGCCTACACACCTAAGACAGCCATACGGTATAAAAATTGTAAAAACAGAAAGTGCCGTCGATATGCTTGAGGCTGTAAAAAACGAGATAAAAAACGAAAAAGAAGCAGTATTGATTATGGCTGCCGCTGTTGCGGATTTTAAACCCAAACATTATGCAGACAAAAAAATAAAGAAACAGGATCTGGACAGCTCGATGGTTATAGAGTTAAAAGAAAATCCCGATTTGACAAAAACCGTCAATATGTTTGCCAAAGATAATAATGTAGACCTTTTCACAATAGGTTTTGCTGCAGAAACAAACGATTTAATAAAAAACGCAGCTGCAAAGATTCAAAAAAAGGGCTTGAAATTCATAGTCGCAAACGATGTTTCAAGAGGCGATATTGGTTTTAATACAGACGAAAATGAAGTAAGCATAATCCACGCAGACGGCGAAATAGAAAAACTTGAAAAAATGCACAAAGAATCTGTGGCTTATGAAATCTTAAGGAGGATTGAGGCTTGATTATTAATGTTTTAACAATGCAGGATATCAATAATATATCCATTGATGATAGAAAAATAGATTTAGAAGAAAAAGAAGCTGTAGTAAAAAGTATCATAGACGATGTAAAAAACAACAAAAACGAGGCTCTTTTTAGATACACAAAGCAGTTTGACAAATTTGATATAAACGAAACAAATATGGCTGTAAGTGCAGACGAATTTGAAGAGGCTGTCAACTCAATACCTCAAAATGAAAAAGAAATTATAAAATATGCCAAAAACAGAATAGAAAAGTTTCACAAAAAAGCCAAGCAGCAGTCATTTTTAACAGAAGAAGATGGTATCATACTGGGGGTAAGGGTTACGCCTGTCCAAAGCTGTGGACTCTATGTACCGGGAGGTAAAGCTGCCTATCCCTCAACAGCGCTTATGACAATTATACCGGCAAAGGCTGCGGGCGTTGAAGATATAGCTATAGTAACACCTACACAAAACCAAAAAGCCAACCCCTATGTGCTCTATGCAGCATGGCTCTGCGGAGTTGGCAAAGTCTATAAAGTTGGAGGGGCTCAGGCAGTAGCGGCATTTGCATATTCAACAGAGAGTATAAACAAAGTTGATGTTATAGCAGGACCCGGCAATATCTATGTTGCACTTGCAAAAAAACTTGTCTTTGGTGATGTGTCCATAGATTCAATTGCAGGACCCTCTGAAATTATGATTGTTGCAGACAAAAATGCCGATGTTGATTTTGCAGCTCATGACCTTTTAAGCCAGGCTGAGCATGATGAACTTGCCGGGTGTTATTTTGTAGGGCTTGATAAGGATTTAACAAAGAAGGTTGAAAAACGTTTTTATGAGCTTGCGCAAAATACACAAAGAAACAGCATTACAAAAGAATCTTCAAAACATGCAAAGTTTTTTTATACTGACAGCTTAGAGATTGCCGCAAAGCTTGTAGATATGGTAGCACCCGAGCACCTTGAGCTTCAGCTTGAGGATGCCTACAGCTTTATGAATATGTTTAAAAATGCCGGCGCCATATTCTTGGGGCATTATACACCTGAGCCGATTGGTGACTACATTGCAGGACCAAATCACACACTGCCCACAAATCACACAGCTCGTTTTGCATCACCGCTATCTTGTGATGCATTCATGAAAAAAAGCAGCATTATACACTATTCAAAAAAGGCATTTTTAGAAAGTGCAAAATACGCATCGCAGTTTGCCAAACTTGAGGGACTTTTTGCACATAAATCATCCATAGAGGTCAGAGTTGATAAAGATAGATAAACCTACACTCAACGATATAGAGCAGATAAAATCCATCATAGACGAATTCTCAAAAAAACAGGATATTCTACCGCGTAGCATTGAGAATATTGCAGAAAGAATAAGGGAATTTGTTGTCATAAGAGATAAAAACAGCGTGGTTGCTATAAGCAGTTTAAGATTGTATCACCCAAAACTTGCAGAGGTTAGAACAATTGCCGTAAAAGAAGAATATCAGGGTAGAGGATTTGCAAAGCAGATGATAGACTATGAGCTTAAAGAGGCAGAGCATCTCGGTGTAGAACAGGTGTTTGCGCTGACATTTCAGCTTGAATTTTTTAAGCATCTCGGATTTAAACATATCGATAAAAAGCTTCTGCCGCAGAAAAAAATTTGGGAGAACTGCGTAAACTGCCCGTTCTTTCCAAACTGCAAAGAAGAAGCTGTCATAATAAATTTAAAATAGAGTTCAATAAAAACTAATACTGTATACAGTTAAGGATTCTACCCTATGTCAAAGCTGTTTATAAAAAAATTTGAACAAACCATGCCTAATGGTGAAAAACTTCTATATCGTTCAAGGATGTATAGAAAGGTTATTTCTCCTCTTTCAAAAACCGAACAGATTTGGTTGAAATCTAAAATAAATCCGTGGTCTTACTTTTTTGCCCCCAAAAGGCTTTCATGGTGGATAGCTATTCTTTTTCTAATTGGTTCGTTCTTATTTGCCTTTGGAAGTTTTTCGTCAAACTGGAACCATCTTTTGTCATCAAAACTGTTTAGTGCGTTAAACATAAATCTAATATTTTTTATAGGCTCACTATTTTTCACATCGGCAGCCCTACTTCAAATGATAGAAACAGACAGACACAATATTGTAGATTTGGTTTATCCGAATACAAATAGAATTGTAAAACTGTTAAAAAATGCAGGTTTTTTGTCTGCACTTTCTCAATTTGCAGGAACAATACTGTTTAACTTTAATACATTGGATGCAATGAAACACAACCTAAACTGGCTCAAAAAGGATTTTTTTATATGGATGCCTGACATAATAGGCAGTATATTGTTTCTTGTATCAAGTTTTTTTGCTTTTTTGGAAATATATGATGAACAACAGTTGTGCTTTGATAGTATTGAATTTTGGATTGTTGTTTTAAATGCTTTGGGGTCTGTGGCATTCTTTATATCTGCTCTGTTTGCATACTATCTACCCCATTTGCCGGATACTACAATGGAGTACAAAACAAATCTTTTCACATTTATCGGCGCCGTTTTATTCTTTTTTGCATCTTATTTGATGATTCCTGAGCAGTTTGGCACAGATATAAAAAAATAATGCTGTTGTTTTGTGTTAATTGGATGGATTTTAGTGTATATTAAAAATAAAAAAACGGAGGTTTAAACATGCTGTCAAAAAAACGAGATAAAAAGAATATTATATGCGCAACATACGCAAACAGGGCTTTTACAAAACCCATACCAAAATTTGAAATTCCCAAAGAAGGGATAGAGCCTGAGGCTGCATATCAAATCATACACGATGAGCTCAACATGGATGGAAACCCTGTCTTAAATCTGGCATCATTTGTAACAACATGGGTAGACGAGAAGGCAGAAAAACTTATGGTAGAAAACCTCAACAAAAACTTCGTTGACCAGGAGGAGTACCCTCAATCCGGTATCGTGCAGGAGAGGGTTGTAAATATGCTCGCCAATCTCTGCAATGCTGGTGAGAATTATAATTCTGTAGGAACAGCCACTATAGGCTCATCAGAAGCAATTATGCTTGGACTGCTTGCTCATAAGAAAAAATTTATGAACGAGCATAAAAATGCAAGACCAAATCTTGTTATAGGCGCCGATGTACATGTTGTTTGGGAAAAATTTGCAAGATATTTTGATGTTGATCTCAAGCTGATTCCAATGAAAAAAGACAGATACACATTAGATGTAAATGATGTAAAAAATGCAATCGACGAAAACACAATGTGTGTAGGAGCTGTGCTTGGAACAACATTTACAGGACAGCTTGACCCGATAGAAGAAATTAACGATATGCTTGTGGATATCAAGAAAGAAAAGGGGTGGGATATACCTATGCATGTGGATGCTGCAAGCGGTGGATTTGTTATACCGTTTTTATACCCCGAACTTAAATGGGATTTTAGGCTCTCTCAGGTTAGATCCGTCAATATATCAGGACACAAATATGGATTAGTCTATCCGGGCATAGGATGGCTGCTTTTTAAAGACAGGTCAGATTTGCCTGAAGATCTTATATTCTATGTCAACTATCTCGGCAATGAAGAGGCAACCTACACACTAAACTTTTCCAAGGGCAGTGCAATGATAATAGCCCAATACTACAATCTTTTAAGACTTGGTGTAAACGGGTATAAAAATATCATGCAAAACTGCTTGACCAATGCAAAATACCTTGCGCACAAGATGGAGGAGCTTGGATATTTTGATATTATCCCAAAAGATTTAAAGATGCCGGTTATAGCTGCGACAATGAAAAAAAGCGCCGGTATGGATGTATTTACACTATCAGAAAAGTTAAGACAGAGGGGCTGGATTGTACCTGCATATACCCTTCCGAAAAACGCCGAAGATGTTGAAGTTATCAGAATTGTAGTAAAGGAGAACTTCAGCCGCGATTTGGCAGACATACTTATAGAGGATATGAAGCGGTTTGTTGAACAACCAAACAAAGCAGAAATGTCAAATAACGCGCCCAAGCAAAACAAAAATCAGATTCACAACCGTATTTGCTAATGTTGTGCCATATTAACCTAAGATTTTTCCTATCTTAAATCTTACAATGGAGCGGTAAAACCATATATAAAAAACACAAAACAGAATAGCGAATACCTGCAAAGCAAGCGTATTTTGCCAAAAAATAACAGCGGGCAGAACGCCAATTGAACATACAAACCATAAAAACGGTGATGTTGCCGAATTTCTTGCAAGTTTTTCATCCCTTTTTATGTTATAGAAATGAGGAACAACCCTATCGTAAATCAACTGATGCAGATGGAAGGCATCCGCAATATCAGCGCCAATTCTTTTTTTTCTTCTTCTGTAAATGGAAAAAACAGTTTCAAAAACAGGGTATATAACACAAAGCATAGGAAACCATGCAGAAACCTCCTGATGCCTGTTAACAAGCAGAACCGATATTTCTGCTATGGCAAAACCTATGAAATAGGCTCCACCATCTCCCAAAAAAACCTTTCCGAAGGGATAGTTCCATAAGAAAAATCCAGCCACAGAACCTGCCGTTATCAAAGCAACATACAGCAGTAGCCTATCGTTGACTTTATGAGCAACATATGCAAGCCCAAGCAGAATGAGCATAGAAACAACGGAAGACAAACCGTTATATCCGTCAATAATATTGATAGAATTGGCAACACCTGCTACGGCAACAAGTGTAAATGCAATACCTATGGTTTTTACGGATAGTGCTGTATCAATTAATGCAATATCTACTCTATAAAGGATCGCATTAAGCAAAAACACGCCAATCAATACAGAAACCATTATAGCAACAAGTCTCCATCTTGATGAAACTTTTTTTGTAATATCCTCTGCAAATCCTGCCAAAAATGCAGGTAGAGACGATACTGCAAAATAAACAATATTTTCATCTTTGATTAAAAAACTAAACAACAGCATAACAGATACAGCAGATATGAAGATTCCGAATCCACCTATACGGGGTATTAAGCGGTTATGAAATTTTTGAGGACCTATAAATGTGTCAGCAAATACATTTTGCAGTTTTGAATTGGAAATAAAAAATCTAACTATAAAAAAGCATATAACAAAGGAAAATAAAAATGCAATAATAACTAATCTTACTAACACAAATTCCTCACCAAATTAAATATTCTGATAAATCACTAAAATAATTATAGAGAATTGATACGTTATTGCAAATATAATCTAATTTTTTTATTGACTATGCAGCATATTTGTAACAATATAGCATAATTCTTGTTTAAAGGAGGGTGCTTTGTCTGAATTTAAAGTAAACAAAACAGTTGATGAAATAAATGAAAAAATAAAAAATGGAGAGGCAGTTGTAGTCAACGCTGAGGAGATGATAGATATTGTTGAAAAAAAAGGCATAGTTGATGCTGCAAGAACGGTTGATGTTGTTACTACAGGGACATTCGGTACAATGTGTTCAAGCGGTGCAGTAATAAATTTCGGGCACACAAAACCAAAAATAAAGGCTGCAAAAGTTTGGCTCAACGATGTTGAAGCATACGGTGCGGTTGCTGCTGTCGATGCATATATAGGAGCAACATCCGTTAAGAAAGACGATCCTTTAAATGCCGTGCATCCAGGAAGATTTTCATATGGCGGAGGTCATGTAATAGAAGACCTTATTGCCGGTAAAAAAATAAACTTGGCAGCCGAAGGTTATGGAACAGACTGCTACCCTTCAAAATATATAGAAATGGAAATGACAATTAACGACCTCAAAGAGGCAACATTAATGAACCTCAGAAATTCATATCAAAACTACTCTGTCGCAATAAATACTACAGATAAAACAGTTTACACATACATGGGCACACTAAAACCCAGGATGGCAAATGCAACCTATTCATCGGCAGGACAACTTTCACCTTTAATGAACGATCCGTTCTATCTGACGATAGGCATAGGCAGCAGAATATTCTTAGCTGGCACAGAGGGTTATGTTGTATATCACGGAACACAGCACAACCCCAACGAGGAAAGAAACAAAAGAGGAGTCCCAAAAACAGGAGCCGGGGCCTTGTCTGTTATGGGGGATATGAAAAGCATGAAAGATAAATACATAAAAGGCGCATCTATTTTGGGATACGGTGTATCGTTGAGTGTAGGTGTAGGGGTTCCCATACCAATCTTAAACGAAGAAATGGCTTTTTTCACATCTATAAAGGATGAAGAAATAGACGCATACATATATGATTACGGCTATGACTATCCAAGAAAAATTGACAATAACTACGGCTTAACAAACTACAAGGATTTGAGGTCAGGCGAAATAACGGTTGGTGCAAAAAAGATACCGGCAACACCTCTTTCAAGTTACTATATGGCAGTAGATATAGCTGAGGTTTTGAAGCAGTGGATTATGGATAAAAGATTTTATATCACACAGCCTACACAACTTCTTCCTCAATCAAAAGACTACAAACCTATGAAGTATACAAAATACTGTCTATGAAAAGATTTTACAGGAATGTTGTATCAAGCGGGCTTTCCAGCTATGAGGTTTCATATAAGGAGACGGATTTGTTTATATCCGCAAAAAAGAATATGAAATTTGAAGTTTTTGAATACATAAGGAGTTTGAGACTGCAAATAGAAGATTATATTAAACGAAATAGAAATTTTTTAACATCACTCACGCCCATCTCTGACAAAAAAGCAAAAGGTGTTATTAAAGAAATGCTCAATGCATCCAAAAAAGCCCAAGTTGGTCCTATGGCATGCGTTGCAGGTGCTTTTGCACAATATACAGGTAGTTTTATATTAAAACAGTGTAACGAATGTATTGTTGAAAACGGTGGAGATATATTTTTAAAGTTGGATAGAGAACCTATTGTGGGCATTTATACAGAAAATAAGCATTTTAAAGACAAACTTTCCATAAAACTTAAAAAAAGCAAAAAACCCTATGGCATCTGCTCATCGAGTGCAAAAATAGGGCCCTCTCTCAGTATGGGACAAGTGGATTTAGCTTTAATTGTGGCTTACAATACATTGTTTGCCGACGCATTGGCAACAAAAACAGCAAACATGATTAAAAATAAAGACGACATACAAAAAACAATAGAATTTGCAAAATCAAAAGATATTGTTGGTTGCCTGTTTATCAAAGACGATTCTTTGGGTATTTGGGGAGAAGTTTCCTTAGTCTAACCAAGAGGAGGAAAAATGGTATCAAAAAAGATAATGCTGAGATTTCCAAAGGAAATATCTGACAAACCTTTCGCTTCTGATTTATCAAGAAAATATAACTTAACATTTAACATAATGAGTGCGCAAATCTTTCCAAGAAAAGAGGGACACTTAATTATAGAGTTAATTGGGGAACAAAAGAATTTTGACGAGGGCATAGAATATTTAAAAGATAACGGGGTTGAGATTCAGTTTATCGAGGATAGCATAACAAAAGATGAAGAAAAGTGCTACCACTGCGGCTTCTGTCTACCTGTTTGTCCGACAAAGGCTCTTGTTATAGAAAACAGAAAAACCATGAAGGTCGAGCTTCATAAAGAAAACTGTATAGCCTGTGGCTACTGCGTAAAGGTTTGTCCGGTTAAAGCAATTGAGCTTTCGGAATTTGCATAGTTATAAAATGCATTAAACAAGCACAATCGGTTATTCATGCCATTCTATAAAGTTATAGGTAATACCTGCTTTTTTTGGTTTTATACCTTTAAATTTTTTATTTACAATAGTTATGGTTGTCGGATAGTAAAGAAAAATATAGGGAAACTGTTTTGTAATTAAATCATTTATCTTTATATATACCTTTCTTCTTTTTTCTTTATCGAAAGTACGCCTACCTTCTTCAATAAGCTTGTCCACCCTCTTATCTTTAAAGCCAACAAAATTAAATCCACCCTTAAAATCACTTTTTGAATACCACAGCGAATACTGGTCGGGGTCTGCACCAAGCTGCCAGCCCAAAACAATAGCATCAAAGTGTCTTTCGTTAATCATTTTTATAAAAGCCTGCCATTCAAGGATTCTCAATTTTACTCTAATGCCTATTCTTCTTAAATACTCCTGAACCATGATTGCCGCATATTTACGCTGAGTATTGCCGTCGTTTGTATAGATTGTAAAACTGAACGGTTGATTTTTTGAATTGTATAAAAATCCGTCTTGTCTTTTGTGCCACCCGAGTTGATTTAACAACCTTAATGCCCCTTTTGGGTTATATGAGCAAATCGTCTTTTTTTGAAAATAGGGTGAGTTTTTTGGATATATAGAATCTGCCACCTCTCCAAAACCCAAAAGAATGGTTTTCTTAATCTCATCCCTGTCAATTGCCATACATATAGCTTTTCTTATTTCAACATTACTAAAAAGCTTTTCTTTCATATTAAAACCAATGTATGTATACCCGCCCGAGGGTTCAAAATAGACACTGTAATTATTTTTTACAAAATCGTTCATCTCATATCTGTACTCAAGCGGACTCAAAGCTGCCATATCTATGCTGCCGCTTTTTAATTCCAGAAGATTCGTTGTCTTATCTGGTATAATTCTGTATAAAATATCGTTTATATACGGTTTGTGTATAAAATAGAGACTGTTGGCACTGAGTTTTAGATATTGGGATGTTTTCCACTTACTTAAAAGATAAGGACCTGTACCTATCGGTTTTTGATTAAATTTGCAGGTAGCTATATTTTTTACGTTCTTTAAAATATGTTTCGGCACTATACCCATCATCCAAGAATACAAAGCAGGTGCAAACGGATAGGGATAATCAACCTCAACCGTATAATTATCTATCTTTTTCATAGATTTAATAAGTCTGTACTTTCCTGCATAAGGTGTAGGGGTATTTTTGTCAATTATTGTTTTGTATGTAAAAATCACATCATCGGCACTAAAAGGAACACCGTCCTGCCATAATACATTTTTTCTCAAATGAAACACAACACTCTTTCCGCCATTTTTTATTTCGTATACATCTGATAGGTCTCCGACAATATTCATATCTCCATCAAATTTTAAAAGACCGTTAAAAATATATGAAGAAATTTCTCCGCTTGCAGAATCTGTAGCCAAAAAAGGTATAAACCTTTTAGGTTGAGCGCTTAATGAAAGATTTATTGTGGTAGAATATGAGGATATGGAAAAAAATATAAATAAAACAACAAAGCCTAATCGAGCAAGGCTAAAAAACATCTATTTTGTTATTGGCTGTGCACCACTGTCTTGTTTCTGTTTTTCCGGTATTTTGACAGTAACCGCATGCTGCTTTTTTGCTGTTTGAGATGCTGAAGTCTCTCTTATCATAGATGATGTGCTCGATTTATAGATAATATAGGATACACCTATGGAATTAAGCATAAACAAAAAAGCCAAGCCCCAAGTAACCTTTGCTAAAATGGACATAGGACCTGTTGTGCCAAACAGTGTATCGGATGCCCCGGCACCAAAGGAAACACCCATTTCAGCGCCTTTTCCCTTTTGCAGCAGTATAATTCCCACAAGAACAATACCGAGAATAACCTGTAAAATTATCAACAGACTAAGCATATTAATCTTCTCCTTTGATTTTAATGAATTTTTCTATTAAGCTTTTAAAATCCTCAACAACAAGAGATGCACCACCAACCAGAAAACCGTTTACATCCTTTATAGATGCAAGCTGTTCGGCATTGGACGGTTTTACGCTGCCCCCATAAAGTATCGGAAGATTGCCAACAATTTGTCTTACAAACGCATGAATTTCTTCTATTGTATTTCTATCTGCCACAACACCTGTTCCTATAGCCCAAACAGGCTCATAAGCAATAACGACATCTTCAGCATCAACGCCGTCTAATCCCTCTTTTATCTGTCTTGCTATAACATCAAAGGCTTTTGCATCTTCCCTTTCCTTGAGCGTTTCACCTACACACAGAATAGGTTTTAGGTTGTGCGATTTTGCACTTTTAATCTTTTTATTGATTAGCTCATCGGTTTCACCAAAAATATGTCTTCTTTCCGAATGGCCTATAATAACATATTCGCAACCTACAGATTTGAGCATAACAGGTGATACTTCACCGGTATAAGCTCCTTTTTCTTCAAAGTACATATTTTGTGCACCAAGCTTAATGCCGGTTTTTGAAAAAACGGTATTCAGCCTATCAAGGTGTATAAAATTAGCACAAACAGCAACATCAATCTCTGTAAACTTTAGACTGTTTGCCATCTGCTTTGCAGTGTTTTCAGCTTCATCAATGTCAAAGTGCATTTTCCAATTCGCAGCAATTAAGTTTCTCATCTTGTCTCCTCTAAAGCCTCAACTGCAGGCAGCACCTTGCCTTCAAGCAGCTCAAGAGATGCACCACCGCCTGTAGATATATAACTCATATTTTTACTTTCTTGAACCTTTTCGACAGCCTCAGCCGTATCACCGCCACCAACAACGCTCAATGCCTTACTCTCCCCTATGGCTTTAGCTATATTTCTTGTACCGTTTGCAAAAACATCAACCTCAAAAACGCCCATAGGACCGTTCCAAACGATTGTTTTCGCATCGTTTATAACCTCTTTAAAGAGTATACAGCTTGCATCTCCTATGTCGAGGCCCATTTTATCTTTTGGTATTTCCTGATATGTTTTTGTTTCATAGTTTAGAGTATCTTCAACGGATTCGGCACACACAAAATCAACCGGCAGATAAAACTTTACGCCCCTGTCTTCTGCCTTTTTCATAACATCCTTTGCCGTTTGAAGCAAATCATCTTCAACAAGACTTTTTCCAACCTCATAACCTTGAGCCTTTAGAAATGTAAAAGCCTGCGCACCACCGATAATGATTTTGTCCGCTTTATCAATGAGATTTATAAGGCATTCAAGTTTTCCTGAAACCTTTGCACCACCGATAACGGCAACAAATGGTTTTTTGTTTGAATTCAAAACTTTATCAAAATATTCAAGCTCTCTTTTTAGTAAAAATCCTCCAACGGCAACTTCAGCCATTTTCGCAACCGCATAAACCGATGCATGCTTTCTATGGCATACGCCAAAAGCATCGTTTACATACACATCGAAAAGCTTCAAAAGCTCTTTTGCAAACTCTTCTGAGTTTTTCTCTTCACCCTCATAAAATCTCAGATTCTCAAGCAAAACAATATCGCCATCCTTCATAGAGCTTACTTTTTTCAAAACCTTATCGCCTATGCAGTCCTCAACAAAATCCACCCTTCTATCTAAAAGAGTTGAGAGCCTCTTTGCAACGGGAGCAAGAGAATACTTTGGATTTTTTTTACCCTTAGGCCTTCCAAGATGGCTTGCAAGTATAACCTTCGATTTATTATCTACGGCATACTCTATGGTTGTCAAAACTTGTTTTATTCTGTTATCGTCCGTAATATTGCCGTTTTCGTCAAGCGGAACATTGAAATCACAGCGTATAAATACACGTCTGCCTGCTATATTAATGTCGTTAATATACTTCATCTACACATAGTCCTTTAACTTCAACATCAAATCTCTGAGCCTTGAGGAATATCCCCATTCGTTATCATACCATGAAAGTATCTTTATCATTTTTTCATCTATAACCATTGTGCTTAGAGAATCAAAAATGCTGGAATGCGGATTGCCGTTCAAATCTTTTGATACAACAGGTTCATCTGTATATTCAAGTATGCCTTCAAGTGTATTTTCTGCCTCTTTTTTCACAGCTTCATTCACAGCATCTATCGCTGCACCTTTTTCAACCTCAACAACCAAATCAACCAATGAAACATTTGATGTAGGAACTCTTATGGATATACCATCCAATTTTCCCTTTAGTTCAGGCAGAACAATTCCAACAGCTACAGCTGCACCTGTCGTTGTAGGTATGATATTTTCAGCAGCCGCCCTTGCCCTTCTTAAATCGGAATGGGGCAGATCAAGAATGCGCTGGTCATTTGTATATGAATGAACCGTTGTCATAAAACCTCTTACTATTCCGAAGTTGTCGTTTAGAATTTTTGCAACGGGAGCTACACAGTTTGTGGTGCAGGACGCATTTGATAAAATATCAGCATTTTTAAAATCAAAATCTTTATCATTTACGCCAAGCACAACGGTAGGCACATCGCTGCCTTTTGCGGGTGCGCTTATTACAACTTTTTTGGCGCCTGCTTCTATATGACTTGATGCCTTGGCTTTATCCCTAAAAAAGCCCGTTGATTCCAAAACAACATCAACACCCAACTCTCTCCACGGAAGGTCGGCAGGATTTCTTTGAGCATATATTTTTATTTTTTTACCGTCGAAAATAATCGCATCGTTTTCATATCCTATTTCATTGTTTTTCAATACACCGTGGACAGAATCGTATTTTAAAAGGTGAGCCAGAGTTTTTGCATCGGTTAAGTCGTTTATTGCAACAATCTCTATATCATCATAACCTATGGCAGTTCTAAAAAAAGCCCTTCCTATTCTTCCGAAACCGTTTATTGCTACTTTCAAAGCAAACACCCCCACTTAATATTTGCGCATAGAGTATATACAATTGACCTTTTTTTTCAAGAATAAACTCTTTTTGTGGTTGTTAATTTTGCTTGAATAAATCACAGTTAATTACTATACTAAAGCCTTAGAGAAGGGAGGTTAGAATGGATATAAACGATTATAAAATAACCCAAATAAGTGTTTTTATCGAGAACAAAAAGGGTAGATTTTACAATGTAACAAAGACATTAAAAGAATCGAAGGTTAACATCAGGGCAATGAGCCTTGCTGATACTATGGATTTTGGTATTTTAAGATTTGTTATGGACAAGCCCAAAGATGCATACGATTCTTTGATTGAAAAAGACTTTATTGTAAAGAAAAACGATGTTTTGGCAATAGCTATAAAAGACGAAAGCGGTGGTTTGAGCGAGCTTTTGAAAATAATTAGCGACTTGGATTTGAATATTGAATATATGTATACATTTGTCAATGCCTTAGAAAACAAAGCTGTTATGCTTTTTAAGTTTGAGGATATTGATTTGGCTATAGAAAAACTTTTAGATGAGAATATAGAACTTCTTAAAGAAGAATTTTTCAAAAGGGTTTAGGAGTGGTTATGTTTTTTGAAAAAAATAAAGAAACAATGTCGCGCAAAGATATTGAGAATTTACAGACAGAGCTTTTAAAAGAAAAAATTGAATATGCATATAAAAATGTGCCTTTTTATAAACAAAAATTTGACGAATACGGAATAAATAAAAACAGTATAAACAGTATAGAGGATATAAGAAAGCTACCTTTTACAACAAAAAACGATTTCAGAGATAACTACCCCTTCGGTCTTTTTGCAGCTGACATGAAAAAGATTGTAAGAATACACTCATCAAGTGGAACCACAGGAAAACCTACAGTTGTAGGCTATACAAAAAATGATATTGAAACATGGAGTAGTCTTGTTGCAAGAATTGCTGCTGCTGCTGGTGTAAGCGATGAAGATATAATTCATATTGCCTTTGGATATGGCCTTTTTACCGGAGGGTTCGGCCTGCATTACGGATTGGAAAAAATAGGTGCAGCGATAGTTCCAGCATCAAGCGGCAATACAAAGAAACAGATAATGCTTATGAAAGATTACGGTGCAACGGTTCTTGTATGCACGCCAAGCTATGCGCTCCATATTGCAGAAGTTGCAAGAAGGGAAGGGCTTGATATTGAAACCGACCTAAAATTAAAAGTGGGTATGTTTGGAGCAGAACCTTGGAGCAACAAGATGAGACAAAAAATCGAAGAGGCTCTTAATATTAAAGCATATGACAACTACGGTTTAAGTGAGGTAATGGGTCCGGGCGTTGCAGGTGAATGTGAAACTCAAGACGGAATGCATATATCAGAAGATCACTTTATAGCAGAGATAATAAACCCGGATACGGAGTTGCCTGTAAAAGATGGAGAATACGGAGAGCTTGTTATTACACCCTTGACAAAGGAAGCACTGCCCGTTTTTAGATACAGAACAAGAGATATAACAAAATTAACAAAAGAGCCTTGTGTATGCGGACGAACATCTGCAAGAATGTATAAACCCATAGGCAGAACAGACGATATGCTTATAATAAGGGGTGTTAATGTATTCCCAAGCCAAATCGAAGAGGTGCTGTTTAGTATAGACGGAATATCACCGCACTATCAGATAATACTGGAAAGAGCAGGAGCTCTTGATAGTGCTACAATATTGGTTGAAGCAAATGCCAACCTCTTCTTTGACGAAATGAAAAAACAGAGACAGTTTTTGGATAAAATCAATTATGAACTTAAAACAACACTCGGACTGGATGTTGCGGTAAAGCTGGTTGAGCCGCACTCAATAGAAAGAAGTGAGGGAAAAGCAAAAAGAATTATAGACAAAAGAGAAATGTAGTGGGGTTGGTTATGGATAAAATGTGGGCACCTTGGCGCATTGGTTATATACTCTCTGACAAAAAAGAAAACGGTTGTGTTTTCTGCAATGCATACAAAACAGACAACGACAAAGAAAAGCTTGTACTGTTTCGTTCTAAACACTCATTTGTAATAATGAATCTCTACCCTTATAATGCAGGACATATAATGATCGTTCCCAACAGGCATATAGATTCACCGCTGAAACTTGACACCGAAGAACAGCTTGATATGTTTGGGCTTGTTAACAGCTCTATTGAGATTATAAAAACAGTAATGCATCCGGACGGATTTAATCTCGGCATGAATTTAAGCAGAACAGCCGGTGCAGGCATTGAAGATCACATACATATACATATTGTTCCTCGCTGGAATGGTGATACAAACTTTATGTCTACAGTTTCAGACACAAAGGTTATTTCAGAGTCCATAAACGAAACCTATGCAAAAATAAAAGATGTCTTTAAAAAGGAGTTTAGATGAAAACTGTCAGAGTTGTTTTAATTATATTTATTTTGGCGCTTCTTGGGTTATTTGTTCTCTACAACAATCAGTTTGTAAACATACAGTATTTAAGTATAAAATTTGAAAATATGCCCCTGTGGCTTGTTGTCTTTAGTTCTCTATTTTTGGGAATTTTTATTGGCTGGTTCTTTATGTTTGTGGATGAGCTGTCCATAAAAAAGGAAATAAAAGACAAGAACAAAGAAATAAAAGCACTGAAAGAAGAAATTGCCCAGCTTAGGCAATTAACCATTACAAAAGAGCAGTGACAATGAATCTTGATTTGGGCTTTCTCACACAATACAAGTTTGTATTTATTGTTCTGCTTGCTTTTTTTCTTGGTGCTCTATTTTCATATCTTTGGATTTTAACCAAACAAAGAAAAGAAAAGATTGACAAAAAAAAGTTAGAAAGCTATGTAAAAGGCATTAATTATATAATTGAAGATAATACCGACAAAGCCATTGAAGAATTTACAGAAACGGCAAAATTGGACCCCGATTTGATTGATATTTATATCAGCATAGGCAATTTATTCAGGAAAAAGGGTGAAATTAACAGGGCTTTGATTATTCATAAAAGTTTACTTGTAAGGCCTCATCTTTCAAAGAACAAAAAGCTTGAAGTCTATATAAATATTGGTGTCGATTATAGGAAAGCAGGGTTATATGACAGAGCCAAAGAATACTTTAAAAATGCACTTTCTATAGACCCAAAAAATGCACAGGCAAAAAAACTTCTCTATGAAGTCTATGAGGATTCAAAGGATTGGGAGAATGCACTTATTTGGCATAAACGTTTTGTAAAAGGTGATAACCATATTTTGGCCCATATCTATACAGAAATTGGCAAAGAAAGATTCTCAGAAAAAGATTTTGATAAGGCAAAGAAAAGTTTTGAAAAGGCAGTCAAGATAGATAAAGATTGTGTGGATGCACAAATCCATTTGGGTGATGTTTATATGCAGTACGGTGATGTTGAAAAAGCCTACATGCAGTGGAAAAAGGCCTGTTTCATCAAACCTGAATTGGCAAATATTGCCTTAAAAAGACTCAACGATACGGATATTTTAAGAAAAACAATCGTTGAATTATTGGTAAAAATGAAGGACAACAAATACATTCTCTTTTTTTCAGCAAACCAACTTTACGAAATAGGTGAATTTGAAAAAGCAATTTCTATTTATAAAAAGCTTATGAGCTCTGGTATGAAATCATACTCCATGCTGAGAAAATTCGTTGATGCTAAAAAGGAAAATCTTCCCGATTTTATTATAACATTCATGTCTGATGAACAAAGAAATGACATAAAATATGTTTGTATAAACTGCGGCTATTCATCCTCTACATTATATTTCAGGTGCCCAAAATGCAGAAAATGGGACACCGCAAAAGTGGAGCTTATTTGATGCTTTATTGTATTGAGGGTAACCTTGAAGAAAAGAACAATCTATTTGCAATAATTAATGTGAATGGTTTTTCACTTAGGATTTTTATTCCACTTTCCACCTATTCAAATCTTCCCGAGACTGGCAATGTCTGCAAACTGTTTACAGAAATGGTAATAGGCGAAAAAATAATAAAACTCTACGGATTTTACACAAAAGATGAAAAAAATTTATTCAATGCACTGCGTAAAATTTCAAAAATCGGTGCTCAAACCGCCATATCTGTCTTATCAAGCTTGTCGGTGGAACAGTTTTACAATATAGTCTCTGCAAAAGATGATAAAATGCTGACGACCATTCCCGGCATAGGAAAAAAAACAGCTCTCTCGATTATTGTAGAATTTTCATCCAAACTACCTGCAGACACTGTAGATAATAAGGTTTTGGATGCTGCATTGGCTTTGGAAAACATGGGTTTTACCAAAACTGATGCTTTGAGGATTATCCAAAACATCCACAATAAAAACCCCAATATTTCCATAAAAGATTTAATTAAAGAGGCTTTAAGGCAATCTGCAAAAGATGTCCATTGAAATATATACAGTTACTCAAATAAACAGATTAATTAAAGATATACTTGAATCAAATTTTTACGGCATATGGATTGAGGGCGAGGTCTCATCTCTTAGATATTCATCAACGGGTCATCTTTATTTTTCGCTAATTGATTCTAATGCTTCAATCGGGGTAATCATATATCGAAACAGATTGAATAACATAAAGTTTGATATAGAAAACGGAATGAAGGTTGTGGTTTTTGGTTCTTTGGGGCTTTATGTCAAAGGCGGCTCATATAGAATGGTGGTTGAGCATATTCGTCAATCAGGTAGCGGAAGAAAATTCTATGATTTGGAAAAACTAAAAAGGGAATTTAAAGAACAGGGCTTTTTTGATAATAAAAAACCAATTCCTTATAATCCGAAAAACATTATTCTCATAACAAGTCCGAATGGTGCGGCTGTTTTTGACATAACCAATATTTTAAACAGAAGAGGTTTTGGTTTAAATTTATATATTTATCCTGTAGTTGTTCAGGGCGATAAAGCGGAGGATTCAATATATACAGCATTATGCACAATTAACACCATTCCAAAACATTCTATTGATGTTGTTATACTTGCAAGAGGTGGTGGTTCAAATGAAGATTTGTGGATTTTTAACAGCCCTAAGATTGCAAAAGCCCTTTTCGATATAAAATTCCCGACAATTAGCGCAATTGGGCATGAAATAGACTATACACTTTGTGATTTTGTTGCGGATAAAAGAGCAGAAACCCCTTCGGCTGCTGCTGAAATCATAACAAGTTCAAAATTTGAGCTGATTGACAAAATTGAAAACTATAGAAAAACATTGAATAACCTTATAAACAACACAATAAGATTAAGTAAAAGCAAAATTGAAAAGTATGCAGCAAAGAGATATTTAATGCAAATAAATTCACTTATAAACAATAAACTCATCAATATTGATGTTTTAAGCGAAAAAATATCGTCAAAATTGTTTTCAAAAATTTCACAAGAAAATCTTGTCGTACAAAAACACTTAAATATTATTCAAAAAAACAGTCCCATAAATAAAATAAAACTCACAAGTGAAAAGAACAGAATGCTTAAATACAAAATATCTCAGAGTATTGCTGCCATTCTTTCAAACAAAACAAACAAGGTAGAGTTGTTTGATTACAAATTCAGGCTTGCCAATCCTAAAAACCTATTAAAAAAAGGGTATACAATTACTGCAGATAGTTCGGGCAAACCCATAAAATCCGCTTTATCTATAAAAAATAATCAATTAATTAAAACAATTTTTTATGATGGAGAGATTATTTCAAAAGTAAAAAAGAGCAAGGGGTAAAAACCCCTCGCCTGGATTTTAGTATTTTCTCTTGAGGATTTCTTTCTGAAGCTCTGCAATAGCCTTTGTAGGATTGAGTTCTTTTGGACATGCACTGATACAGTTGAGTATTGTGTGACATCTCCAAACACCATGAACACTATTAACAGCATCAAGTCTCTCATCAGAGCCTTCATCTCTTGTATCGAAGACATATCTTGCTGCATTAAGCATAGCAGAAGGTCCAAGATAATCAGGATCTGCCCAGTATGATGGACATGAACTTGAACAGCATCCACAAAGTATACATTCATAAAGCCCGTCAAGTTTCTTTCTGTCTTCGATGCTCTGAAGTCTTTCTCTTCCAGGTGGTGGTGTTTTTTCAATCAAGTATGGTTTAACTACATAGTATTTGTTCAAGAAATCTTCAAAATCGCAAACAAGGTCTTTTATTATCGGAAAACCTGCAAGCGGTTTAATTGTAAGAACATTAGAATTGTAGTCCTCAATATGAGACATACATGAAACGGTGTTAACACCATTTATATTCATACCGTCAGATCCGCAAACACCCTCTCTACAGCTTCTTCTGTATGTAAGTGTAGGATCCTGCTCCCACTTAATTTGATTTAAACCGTCAAGAACCATCATACCTGTTCTTGTAATAGTTACCTCATAATCTTTGTAGTAGGGAGCTTTATCTTTTTCCGGGTCGTATCTAAAAATCTTAAATACTACTTTATCTCCAACATTTAAAGCCATCTGTTCTCCCCCTTTTTAATAAACTCTCTTCTTAGGCTGGAAGGTTGGAGCCGTCAGAGGTTTTGTTCTAACAGGTTTATATTCTAATTCTACACTTCCATCCTCTTTTAAGTATGCAGCCGTATGCTTCATCCAGTTAGCATCATCCCTTTCAGGATAATCGTCTCTGTAATGAGCACCCCTACTTTCCGTTCTGTTAAGTGCAGCAGCTGTTTCAAGCTTTGATACATAAAGAAGAGATTCAAGGTCGAAGTACTCAACAAGCTCGGTATTGAAAACCTTACTCTTATCTGTAAGGCCGACATTCTTGAATTTCTCAAAGTATCCATCGATTATTTCAAGCTGCTTTTTCATTCCTTCTTCAATTCTAAAGACAGACATATTTGCTTGCATTGTATCTCTTAGGTCTTCCCATATCTCATCCATTGTTACGCTGCCCTCTGGTCCGTCGAACAGCTCATTGAGTTTGTCCATAACATCCTTTGCGTATTTTTCGGCAACAAATTCTTCTGGCGGATTCGGGAATACAGGTTTTTCTTCTTTAATCCATTTTGCAGCATTGAATCCTGCCTGTTTTCCTGTAATTACAAGGTCAAGCAGTGAGTTACATCCAAGTCTGTTTGCACCGTGAACAGATGCGCATGCGCACTCGCCTGCAGCATAGAGTCCAGGGATTGCAACCTCTTCATCGCCTTCCCATTTAACAACCTCACCGTTGATATTTGTTGGGATTCCACCCATGTGATAATGAGCTGTAGGCTGAACGGGAATCGGATCTTTTGTACAATCAACTCCAACAAATTTATAAGCAAGCTCCCAAATACCCGGCAACTTATCCATAATGAAATCATGACCCAAGTGGTCAAGTTTAAGAAGTATATGGTCTTTTTTAGGACCAACACCGCGACCTTCTCTAATCTCCGAAGCCATACCCCTTGAAACAACGTCACGAGATGCAAGGTCAAGAACATGAGGAGCATATTTCTTCATGAATCTTTCACCTTGAGCATTCAAGAGATATCCACCCTCACCTCTAACACCTTCAGTAATCAAGTTACCAACGCCGTAAATTCCTGTCGGGTGGAACTGAATAAATTCAGGGTCCTTTATCGGAATACCTGCTTTTGCACAAAGTGTCCAACCAATACCTGTATTAACATGTGCATTTGTATTTGTTCTAAAGTTTCTTGTATTTCCTCCTGTTGCAAAAATAACTGCATATGAAAAGAAAATATGTAAACCGCCATTTACCATATCCCATGCAACAACACCCATTGCATGGCCTTCTTCATTCATTAAAAGCTTTAATGCATAGTATTCTGAGTAATAGCTTACATATTGAACTATATCAGACCTTAATGTTCTTTCAAAAAGGGTATGCAAGATAGCATGTCCGGATCTATCCGCAACAGCACATGCTCTATGAGCAACCGATTCACCAAAGTTTCTTGTCTGTCCTCCGAATGCACGCTGATAAACATTACCTGTCTCTGTTCTTGAGAAAGGCATTCCCCAGTGCTCAAGCTCTATAATTGTCTTTGGAGCATTCTTTGTAAAGAACTCCATAGCATCCTGGTCACCTATGTAGTCGCCACCTTTTACGGTGTCGTACATATGCCAAATCCAATAATCCTCATCCATGTTGGCCAAAGCAGCGTTGATTCCGCCCTGAGCTGATACAGTATGGGATCTGGTAGGATAAACCTCTGAAATAACAGCTGTTTTCAAACCAGCCATACCGGTCTGAACAGCTGCCGCTAGTCCAGCACCACCAGCTCCGACTATAACAACATCAAATTCTTCTATTCTAACATTTATATCTGCCATTACTAAAAGCCTCCTTTTTCAATTAACCCTTAAACGGTAGTACTGTTATAGCTGCCAAAACCAAATAAAGTACTCCTACAATCCAGAAGAAGCCTTTCCAAAAAACTCTCCAACCGGAGTGAACATAATCCTCTATAACCATGAAAATACCGTTAATTCCATGATAAAGAGCAAAAACAACAAAAGTCAAATCGAACAGTTTCCAGCCAGTGGAGGCCAATCTTGCAGCAACATTTTGATAATCAACCTGAATACCAGCAAAATGCTCAATAAAAAAGTGCCCCAAAAGCAGAATAAGCAAAGCAACACCAGAAACTCTCTGCAAAAGCCAGTTCCATTCTCCGCTTTTCCCACTTCCCTGATATCTATCTATGTATCCTCTCATGTACATCATTTATACACTACCTCCTAAACTCTTAAAGATGCATAAACATAGGAATAGCACCGGCAACAAAAACAATAGCGAATACTACCCAGAAAATCCAAACATTTCCCTTGTAGTTACTTCTTTCTGCTGCACCTGCAAAGTTAACCAAAATGACCCTTAAACCATTAACAGCATGATATGAAGCAACAAGCCATAAACCTATCTCAGCAAGTTTGAAAATAGGATTTTCTACAGCCTTCATTGTTGCATCAAATGTGCTTGGGTTTTGAAGTGTGGATATTACCCACTGATGCAAAAAAAGATAAAGAATCAACAATAAACCAGTAATCCTGTGAAACAGCCAAGCAACAAAGCCCTCATGCCACTTGTACTGAATATGATGCGGACGTCCTCTATACCAATCCATAGTTCTCTCGGCTACGCATAAACAAATCTAGTGCGCAACCTCTGACCTCCTTTCCAAAATTTTTCTAAACCTACTAAAAAGTTAAGTATTTGTCAAGTTATAAGGACTGACTAAATCATGTTTTAGTCAGTCCATTAATATAGGATAAATAACTTTACAGTTTGTTAGCCCACTCCTTCTTTGCTATTTCATAGAGGTCATTTCCATGTGCATCATAGCAAACAAACAGAGGCATGTCTTCCACCTCAAGTCTTCTGACAGCCTCAGGTCCAAGTTCGGGATAAGCTATAATCTCAGCCTTTTTAACAGCCTTACCTACAACAGCAGCAGCTCCACCGATTGAAGCAAAATAACATGCTTTGTATTTTACGCATGCCTCTTTTACCTCATCACTCATCTTACCCTTGCCAATCATACCCTTTTGCCCCAACTCTATCAATATAGGTGCAAAAGGATTCATTCTGTAACTGGTTGTCGGACCTGCTGAACCGATAGGTTTACCCGGCCTTGCCGGAGATGGCCCCACATAATAAATCACCTGCCCTTTGGGATCAAATGGAAGCTCTTCACCCTTTTTTATGGACTCAACAATTCTCATATGGGCAGCATCTCTTGCTGTGTAGACTACACCAGACAAAAGCACTTTGTCTCCGGCTTTAAGCTTAATAATATCATCATCGCTCAATGGCGTTGTTAGTTTATATTCTGCCATAATTCACTCCTTTTAAAGCTCTATCTCTTTATGCCTGTTTACATGACATGCCGTGTTGATAGCCAAAGGCAAGGTTGCTATGTGGCAAGGTTGCATTTCTATATGAACAGCCAAAGCCGTAGTGAGTCCACCCAATCCTGCAGGGCCTATACCTGAATTATTAATTTTTGTGAGTATTTCCTGTTCCATATCAGCCAATTCAGGGTCATCGCTTGGCTGGCCAACATGCCTTAATGTGGCATGTTTTGCCATTACAGCAGCCCTTTCAAAATCACCACCAATTCCAACACCTACTATTGTGGGTGGGCAGGGGTTTGGACCTGCTTGTATCATCCAGTCAACCACCGTTTGAACAATTCCTGCTCTTCCGTCTGCCGGTTTTAGCATCTGAACCTTGCTCATAGATTCACTGCCGCCACCCTTTGCATCAAAGATAAGCTTTACCTTATTACCGGGAACCACAAATGTGTGAACAATGGCAGGCAGGTTGTTTCCGTAGTTTGCTCTTGTTAGAGGATGACATGATGATTTTCTTAGATATCCGTCTTTGTATGCCCTTTCCACACCGTTATTTATGGCATCAATGATATATCCATCTGTAAAGTGAACGTCTTGTCCAACCTCCATAAAGATAATACCCAATCCTGTATCCTGGCACAAAGGAAACTCTTCCTCAGATGAAACCTGTATATTTTCGAAGATGGTTTCCAAAACCTTTTTTGCAGTTTCGGATTTTTCATTCTCGTAAGCCTTTTTCTCTGCTTCCAAAATATCTTCGGGTATATGATATGCAGCATCTAAAGCAAGCTTATAAATTGCTTCTTCTATATCTTTTACGCTAACATTTCTTATTTCTGACATAATGTCTTCTTCCTTAAGTTTTTATAAAAGTTTTAACTCTTCAACTCTATTGCAAAGCTCTCTTACGTGTTCTGCCGAAGCCTTCAAATCCTCCAATTCTTTATCTGTCAGTTTGAACTCAACAACCTCTTCAACACCGCTCTGTCCGAGTCTTGTTGGTAAACCAACATATAGATCAGGATCAAGTCCGTATTTGCCCTGAGTTTTAACAGCGCATGGCAGTATGTCTTTTGTATCCCTTACAATAGCCTCAACCATCTGAACAACAGCTGAGCTTGTAGCATAGAATGCAGAACCAGTCTTCAAAAGAGCAACTATCTCTCCACCACCTTTTCTTGTTCTTTCAACAAGTCTCTCAATTGTTGTTTCATCAAACAACTCTGTTATAGGAACACCTCTTACTGTTGAATATCTTGTTAGAGGAACCATATCGTCGCCGTGTCCACCCAATGTCATAGCCTGAACAGCCTTAACAGAACATTTTGCTTCCCATGCTATAAATCTTGCAAATCTTGTTGAATCCAAGCATCCTGCCTGACCAAAAACCTTTTCATCTGCAAAACCGCTAACTTTTCTTGCTGTATAAACCATTGCATCAAGTGGGTTTGTAACAACAATAATTGTTGCGTTTGGTGAATATTTGGCTACATTTTCTGTAACCTCTTTAACTATCTTTACATTTGTAGCAAGCAAATCATCTCTGCTCATTCCAGGTTTTCTCGGCATACCAGATGTAATTACAACAATGTCTGAACCCTCTGTATCTTTATAATCATTTGTTCCGATAACCTCTGTATCGAAACCTTCAATAGGAGATGCCTCCATCTCGTCCAACGCCTTACCCTGTGGCAAACCTTCAACGATGTCCACCATGACTACTTCTTTTGCCAACTCCTTCTCTGCAAGCCTCATGACCGTTGTAGCACCAACCTGACCTGCACCGATTACACTTATTTTACCGTTAGCTAACATAACTCTAAACCTCCTAAAGAAATTAATTTATATTTTCATTACCTCAATCGGCTTGATTGTATACCTAAAACATTTTATATGTCAACATTTTTCTCATACTCAATAATTAATAAACTTAAGTATTTTACATTAAATCTTAAATCGGTAACTGGTCCACACATACTTACCACCCTTACTAAATATATACAGGCTCACAAACTTACTCAACCATTCATAAGGGTAGCCTGCTACCCTTATG
>JALWEJ010000062.1 GCA_027014115.1 Desulfurellales bacterium | reverse complement strand
GTTTAAGAAGATCTTTGCCTCTATTCCATACACAAACTATGTAAACAATGTAATCTCAAACTACGAAGGTTATTACAGCAGCGTTGTTTTTGTCTATCTAATGGCTTTGGGCTATGATGTGATACCTAAGGATATAACAAACAAAGGCAGAATTGATTTATCAGTTAAGACAGAGGATAAGATACTGATTATTGAGTTCAAGGTTGATGCAAAAGAGCAGCCGATAAAGCAGATAAAAGAGAGAAGATACTATGAGAAATACTTGAATGAGAACAAAGAGATATACCTCATTGGGATGGTGTTTGACTCAAGGGAGAGGAACATTAGCCAGTGGGAGATTGAGAGGGTGAAGGGGGTAGAGTTTGCACCTCGTAGGTGAAAGAAAAGGGTATTGACTACCCAGAAAAATAAAAACATCCGAAACTCAATAATATCACAATTACAAAGGAGATAAGAAACAGTATTAGGCCAGAAAGTTTTGTGCATTTATTTTGTTTAAGTCCGAGACAGCCTGCAACAAACGATAAAATAAGGGCGAAGATACCTAACCCTACTCCTAAAAAATTGTTGCATTTACTAAAATTACCCACATTCATGCCCAAGATTCCTGCAATTAAAGATGGAGGCAGCAAAAGATAGCCCAATTCGTTCAATTTATCTAATTTTTGATTTCTTTCATCTTCAACCCTAAAATCTATGTAATCATCCAGTTCCTCGATTTCTCTATCAAAGTCCTTTAGCATGTTTTCTATGTTCATTACATAGAAAGCCTTTCTATACATCTCAATCCCCTGATCTTGTGGTGTTACCTCTTTGAAATATATACCATTCAGGAAACTTAGGTATTTTTCGTAAACCTTTTTAGAGTCGTTAGAAATATCTTTTAAAGAGCTGCCTTCTTTACCATTAATTTTAGCAACGATGTCTTGCACCTGTGTATTCAGATAAACAAGATAGGCTTTATAAGAAAGCAGAAGGACAACCATATCGAAATATACGCTATTTGCATGTTCCATATACAAACCCCCGCTGCTTATACCCACAAACGAATATCTCGTTATACCCCATAGAGTACCCCAATCAATCCATCTATCGTAAGTTGACTTTTTCACAACCTCCTTACAAAAAACCCTATTAGCACATGATTTATCTTTTCCATCAACAAACAGAAACTTATACCACCAATCGTCATTAACATAACCATAATCACCATTATCGAACTTCTTAAGCCTATCTAAAACCCTTTTTTTCTCATCCAAATAAAAGCTGACAACGAACATCCTATCGTCAATTATCGGCAGAACTGCATCTCCGACTATCTTTTTGATAAACGACGGTATCATCTTTGATTCAACCCTATCCAACCTGGCAATCTCGCCATCCAGGCTTTTAAAATCAGAAAATTTTTCAATAACGGTATGGCCGTTTATGTTTAGTTCTATCCTATCAGCCAAAAAGGCATTTTTCGTTGCTTTCACAAAATCATCTTCATCTTTACCCAAAAATTGCGGATATATCCTTCTTCCAAAATCATTTATCTTGAGTATCTCGTTTTCATCGTATTCGTAGTTTTTAAGATGAAACGATAAAATACCAATACTTTTGTCGAACACATAAAGCGTAAGCTTCTCTAAGGTCAAAGAAAACTCATTCTCTTCTTTTTCCATTTTGATTTTATAAACAGATCCTTCTTCAGCGATTAACTCTTTTGTCTCGCTCAGAGAATTCTTGCCAGTTCTTGGAAAAAGCACTTTTCTTATATGCGGATAAAAATAAGAAAACTCATTATAAAGTTCAGCAGAATTCAATTCTGTTTTAGCTTCCCGCCACTCTCCAAATTCGCATTTATTGAGCGCATCTTTGAATTTATCGTAATCCTTGATCACAAAAGGAAACATAAAGGTATGTGTACTAACAGGTTTACCAACAGCCATTAGAACCCTCTTTAACACATTTTTATCTATTTTTTTATTAACGCCCAAAAATCCTCTCTTGCCGCCTCCCCAAAAATCGGCTTTAATCCCAATTTTTTCAAGATAGTTTTGTAAGTCCTCCATATCAAAGCCATAAAACATCGTAAGCCTATCATTATAGACAATAAACTCCATCCACGGCTTTTCGAAGAAAATCCTATCGCAAAGAGGTGAAAAATGTTCATAATTGAAATAATTAATTCTCTTTAATTCCGCATTCTCTGCCGCCTCTTTTTCTTGCTTTGATATACTCTGGCAAAGTATGTCCAGCCTTCTAATTCTTTCTATGTCAGCCGTGCCAAATCCCTCTTTCATTAAGGCATCGATATAGCCCTTATCATTCAACGCAACTGCATATTCAAACCTGCTTAATTTATGATTTAAAATCACTGCTACCTGCTCAATGCTTGAGGGTTTATCTGAATTGTCGTTGTGGTGGTCTATAAAAACAACATTGCCGTTTTTTATGTTAAGGTCGTTTTCAAGCTCTACGGCATAAATTGTTTGGTTTTTGAACTGCTCAAGCTCTGACTTATATGCACTAATCTTTGCGCCCCACTCAAGGTTTTTGTCGATAAATTTAACGCCATGCTTTTTTAGCATCCTCTTTATGGCGCACATCTCCAAATCTCTGCCACCTAACAGGAAAACCATATCACTATTTTGCATACTCAATCTCGATAGTCAACAAATCTCACAAGCATCAAAACCGGGGAGTAATTAAATCACCATTTAACATACTCACCAGTCGACGCTAAACACGCGAAGTGGATTACAGGTGAACTATCAGAACTGTCTCGAAATCACCATTTAACATACTCCCCAGTCGACAATTTCCATCGGGCTGGTGTCGTCCGATGGAAAAAAATTTGTCTCGAAATCACCATTTAACATACTCCCCAGTCGACGAGAAAGAAACAATAGTCAAAGTAAATTTGGATCTGACAAATTGGTCTCGAAATCACCATTTAACATACTCCCCAGTCGACTTAGTTCTAATGTATATCGTCCCGAAGATCACTCAAAACCAAACGTCTCGAAATCACCATTTAACATACTCCCCAGTCGACTTTAACAAGTTTGGTACTGTATTCCAACAAGTTAAGAAAATCTGTCTCGAAATCACCATTTAACATACTCCCCAGTCGACTATGATACCATGTGAAGCTTTAGAAAGGACGAAAAAAGTCTCGAAATCACCATTTAACATACTCCCCAGTCGACAAGAAAAATATGCAG
>JALWEJ010000061.1 GCA_027014115.1 Desulfurellales bacterium | reverse complement strand
ACAACCCGGTCTTTCTTGAAATTACCAATATTTTTATATTTGCTATTCTTATAAAAGCTGTGTATTCTTGATAAGCATAATAATACAAGCTTAAACGGCGAGTTTTTTCATTAAGGAGGTTTTTGTGGATTTTAGTAAGGAAAACAGAGGAAATACATTAAGCGGAATACTATTTGTGGCGCTGTTTGCAATGGCTGCTATGTTTATATCCAATTATCCGATATTCAAGCGTTTGGCAATCTCTCCGCTGATTATAGGTATATTGATTGGTGTTTTTTATGCCAATACTCTACGGAGTAAATTGCCAAAAGAGTGGGTGTCTGGAATTTTATTTTCCACAAAGATGCTTTTGAGGGTGGCGATTGTTTTTTACGGCTTCAGGTTAACATTTCAAAATATAGCTGATGTTGGAATTGAGGGAATACTGGTCAGCACAACAATGGTTACCACAACTTTTATCATAGGATATTTTGTTGGGACAAAGATTTTTAAATTCGATAAAGAAACAACGATATTGATAAGCGCAGGTAGTTCTATCTGCGGTGCTGCCGCTGTTTTGGCAACAGAACCGGTAATAGAAGCAAAGCCGTACAAAAGTGTTATTGCAGTTTCTACTGTAGTGATTTTCGGCACACTCTCTATGTTTTTATACCCTCTTGCCTATAGAGCCGGCTACATCCCTTTTTCAACAACTGAGATGGGTCTGTATATAGGAGGCACTATTCATGAGGTTGCACATGTTGTGGGTGCCGGAAGTGCAATAAGTGCACAGGTTGCAAAAAATGCTGTTATCGTAAAAATGCTGAGAGTGATGCTTATTGCTCCTTTTTTGATTATTTTGAGTATTTGGCTTGCTCAAACGGGTAAAAAGATTAAAAACAAAGCAAAAACAAAGATAACTATTCCGTGGTTTGCTGTCTTTTTCATCTTTGTCGCAGGTTTTAACTCGCTGAATATTGTTCCTCAATCTATTGTGTCGAGTATAAACTCTTTAGATACTTTTTTACTTACAATGGCTATGACGGCACTTGGAATGGAGACCGATGCTGCAAAATTTAAAGGTATTGGACCAAAGCCTCTGTATATTGCTCTGGTTTTGTATGCATGGCTGATTATTGGCGGTTATTTCATAACAAAAACTATATATCATATGGTATAAAATAAACGATACGGCTGTTATTGTCCCTGCATTGTAAATGTGATAACTTTTTGACTTTTATTATATTTAAAAAAGGCTAAAATATAACTTAGAGCTTTTTTGCTAAAAATATCAAGGAGTTTTTATGAAAATCAGGCCGTTTGTTAGCTTTAATCTTATTTTTTCGTTTATTGCGATGACATTTACAGGAATTGTTTTGTTTATTGTGCCTTACGGGAGGATTGCATACTGGAACAGCTGGACACTGTTTGGTTTAAGTAAAGATCAATATTCCGAGCTCCATGTTGCATTTATGGTTGTTTTTCTGATTTTTGGTCTTATACATATTTATCTTAACTGGAAGGCTATTTTTGGCTATTTAAGAACAAGAACTAGGCTTGTCTGTTTTATGAAAAAGGAGTTTGCTGCAGCACTTTTGCTCAATCTGTTCTTTTTTGCGGGTTCTTTGAACTATATAGAGCCGTTTAACTCCTATTTTAATATGTATAATAGTGTAAAAAATTACTGGACTGAAAAACTTGGGGAGCCGCCGTATGGACATGCCGAGTTATCCTCACTTGCGAAACTCTGTAAAAAAACGGGTATTGACATAGATGCTGCACAAAAAACATTAAAAATCAGAAAAATAAAATTCGATAAAAAACAAACCTTAAAAAAGATAGCAGAACACAACAACATGTCGCCAAGGGATGTGTATGAAATTATAATAAGCAAAAAATGACCAATATGGATTAAAATTTGTGATTTAGGTTTACAAACCTAAAATAACTGCATAGAATTAGGTTTATAAGCCTAATTAAGGAGCGGTAAATGCTTGATGAGCTGTTTTCTTACCAGAGGAAATTATTTAACAAATATTCTTCCATAACCTACAAGCGATATTTTTTTGATAAGGTTTCATCTATGAAGAGCAAAATGATAGGTATCGTGGGTGCAAGATGTATTGGTAAGACAACTTTTTTAGTTCAAATGTTAAATTCTTTGGATATTTCACCCTCAAAAAACTGTACATAAGCGCAGATATGGTGCCGGCTGTCTCTCTTTTTGATGTGGCAGATGAATTTTCCAAAAGGAATGGAAAGATTTTAGCCATTGATGAAATACATAAATATCAAAATTTTGAAACAGAATTAAAGAAGATTTATGATATTTTGGATTTGAAAGTTATTTTCAGCGGAAGCAGTGCTTTAAAAATAGACAACGCAAAGGCTGATTTAAGCAGAAGAGCTGTTGTTGTAGATGTTGGAGGTTTATCTTTTAGGGAGTTTCTGGAGCTCAATAATAATATAAAACTTCCTGTTTTGTCTTTGAATGAAATTATAACAAACCATGTAGATATAGCCTATGATTTGCTGAATAAATTTAGTTTAAAAGAGCAGTTTGATGAGTTTATACAGAAAGGATACTATCCTTTCTACTTTGAAGACAAAGAATTCTATCTGTTAAAGCTGAATGAAACAATTAAAACTGTTATGGAGGTTGATATACCGTCTGTATTTCCAATAGAATTTAATACTGTTTCCAAATTGAAAAAACTTGTGTATTTAATTTGTGAATCTTATCCTTACGTTCCCAACATTAAAGAGCTGTTGGGCAGAATGGATATGAATAAAAGTGATTACAAAAACCTATACAGATACTTTTATTATCTTGATAGAGCCAAAATCTTTAGAATTATAAGGCAAAAGCACAGAGGCGACAATATTCTTACAAAACCAGAAAAGATATATTTAAACAACACCAATTTACATTATGCTTATTGTTCGAAAAGAAATATAGGAACAATCAGAGAGCTGTTTTTTGCAAGTATGCTTGATGGATTTAATATAACAGTTCATAAAAAAGCCGATTTTATATTAAATGACAAATATGTTTTTGAAATGGGCGGAAAAAATAAAACGAAAAAACAGATATACAACACAGAAAACAGCTATCTTGTTCTGGATGATATAGAGATAGGCATTGACAATAAAATACCTCTGTGGCTGTTTGGTTTTTTGTATTAGTTTATTGCTTTTCAAGCATTTTTTTGCGGGGTTTTCATGAAAATTGCCATTATCGACATAGGCTCAAACTCACTGCGTATGCAGATATCAAAAGCAGAAAACGGTATTTTTGATGTTGTTGAAGAGTATAAGGAGATGCTCAGGCTTGGTGACGATGTTTTTAGGCTGGGTTATATTAGCCAAAAATCGTTAGAGAAGCTTGCTGCGGTTTTGAATGAAATAAAGCTGATATGCTCTGCCAAATCTGTCGATACCATAAGAACTATAGCAACAGCATCATTTAGGGAGGCAGAAAATTCCAAAGAAGTCGTCATGTTCATAAAAGAAAAAACGGGATTTGATATCGAGATAATAGACGGAAAAACAGAAGCCTATCTTGGCTTTCTGGGTGTTAGCGCAAACTTTGATATATCAGGTTCAAAGGTTCTAATAACAGACATAGGAGGAGGCAGCGCAGAATTTGTTGTTGCTCAAAACGGCAGATTGATTTTTTCAACTTCGACTCCCTACGGATGCAATAAGCTTTTTGTTGAGTATTTTAAACACGATCCTCCGACACAGGAAGAAATTCTTGCATTCAAAAACGATATGCGAAAAAATCTGTCAAAGCTGCCTTTGGATGATACTATAGAGCATATTATAGGTCTCGGCGGAACGGCAAACAACATAGCCTTTATAAAAGACAGTAGGGGTTCATTGAAGGTGAGATATGCAGACAGAAAATTTTTGAAAAATTTTCTGCATGACATAATGCATAAAACTGCAAAAGAGAGAGCAGATATAAAAAATCTTGAGCCGAAAAGGGCTGATATAATACTTTCAACAACTCTTTTGGTGGATGCAATTCTGAATATAACACAAAAAAACGGATTTTATACATTAAATGGAGGCCTAAGAAGCGGGCTTGCCATAGACACAATAAACAAGGCCGGCGTTGTTTTGGATTTTCAAAAGAGCAAAAGCAGTTTGAGGGTTTCCAGAATAATGGAGATAGGCAAAAAGTTCAATTTTGAAAAACGGCATGCTGTTAAAGTTAAAGAGTTGGCTTTGTCGATTTTTGATAAAACAGAAGATTTGCATAATATGAAAAGTGCAGAAAGAAATATTCTTGAAGCTGCTGCTCTCTTGCACGATGTTGGAAATTATATATCGTATTCAAAGCATCACAAACACAGCTATTATCTTGTAAAAAACTCCGAATTTATAGGCTATTCCCTTGAAGATGTAGAAATTATGGCAAATGTTGCAAGATACCACAGAAAAAGCCCGCCCAAAGATACACATGAACACTTTAAGGGGCTTGATAAAGATGAGAAAAAAAGGGTTGGAATGCTTGCGGCGATATTAAGGATTGCAGATGCTTTGGATAGGACGCATGAGGGTGCGATAAAAGATGTCGATATTAAATTAACAGACGGCAGGGCGATTTTTGAACTTAAACACAGCACCGAGATACTGCCGGAGAAAAAAGCATTTGAGAGGAAAAAGGATCTGTTTGAAGAGGTTTTTAATCTAAAGGCGGTGATTAAATGAAAAACGGCCTTTTTGCTGTGATAAATATAGGCACAAGTGCATTCAGGCTCGAGATAGGCTCATTTGAAAAGGGACAGTACAAGCAGCTTGAATATTTGATAAAATCCCTCTCTCTCGGAAAAGATACATTTTCTAAGGGCTATATATCCTCACAGAGCATAGAAACAGCGTGCGACATACTCAATAAGTTCAGGCTGAAAATGAAAGAGTACGGCATAAAAAACAGATTCAAGGCCATAGCCACAAGCGGTGTTAGAGAGGCAAAAAACAGGGAATTTTTTATTGATTATATGTTGAAAAAAGCATCTGTTGATGTTGAGGTCTTAACGCCCCACGAGGAGCTGTATATAAGATATATCGGTATTAAAAATGAGTTTAAAAACTTTTCAAGGTTTGAAAAAAAAGGCATTGCTCTGGTGAATGTTTCAAGCGGAAATGTATCTGTGATTATTGTTAAGAACAGGTCTATAATGTATGCCGACTCTCTTCATTTCGGCAGCCTGCGCCTCAATGAGATGTTTAAACATGTTGATTCAAAACACAAAATATATGCATACAGACGGTACATAGATAATATGCTTGATAAAATCAGAGAAACCGTATCAAATTTTGAGATTAAGAATATTGTTTTTGCGGGCAGCTCTATCAATATTTTAAACAGGATTTTTTCTACGGACAAAAACAGCCTAAAAAAGAGCGATATTCGCAGACTCTTTGATTCTTTAAAGTATGAAGACTGCGACTATATAAAAAAAAGTTTCAAGATAAGGGAAAATGAGGCAGAGGTCTTAAAACCGACGCTTTCTATCTATTTGAGCGTTTTGAGTCTTTTCGGTCTGGATGGGTTCTATTTCAGCAGAACCACATTTCCAAACAAGCTGCTCATGCACTACTCAAAGAGCTATAAAATGTGCAGTCTCAACGACTATCTTGAGGATACAATACTGGCTATAGGCGATAAATACGACTTTGACAAAAAGCATGCGCTTTGTGTTAAAAATAGTGCAGAAAAATTGTTTGATGAGTTAAAAGATATTCACCTGCTTGACAAAAAATATAAAAAACTGCTTGAGATTGCAGCTCTTTTGCACGATGTCGGCTATTTTATCAATGCAGAGACTCACGAGAGGCATTCATACTACATAATAAGGTCTATGCGCCTTCCGCAGATAAGCGATGCGGACAATAAACTTGTGTCGCTTACGGCACTTCTGCACAAAGCACAGGAGATTGATCCCTATATTAAAATGCACGACTATCTAAGTGAAGAGGAGATGTTTATTTTAATGAAACTTGCTTCACTATTGAGGATAGCCGATGCGCTTGACGCAAGCCATAGGCAGCTTGTTGAGGGTTTTGATGTTTTAAAAATGGGTTCAAATATAACAATAAGAATAAAAAGTTCAAAATATACATACTTCGAGGAGCTTTCTTTGAAAAAGAAATCCGAACTGTTTACAAATGTATTCGGCATAAAAATCAATGTGGAGCGTGCAGTTTGAGTAAAAACGAATATCCATTCATAAACAGAGAACTAAGCTGGCTTGATTTCAACGACAGAGTGTTGGAGATAGTAAGCAGAGATACGGTGCCTTTGATGGAAAAACTGAAGTTTCTATCCATATTTTCAAACAATCTTGATGAGTTTTTTATGATTAGGGTTGCCGGAATTGTGGATCAGATAGATTTGGGATATGAGCAAAAAGACAGAGCCGGTTTGTCGCCAAAAGAGGTTTTGGAAAGAATTAGAAGCAAAACAAAAGAGCTTATCAAAAAGCAGAAAAAATATTTTTTTGAGGTTGCAGACGGGCTTGAAAAAAACGGTGTAGTGATAAATAGGGATTGCAATCAGTGTCATTTGGAGTACTGCAGTATTGTCTTTGAAGATATTATTCTGCCCTCAATTTCTCCGATAACTTTGAGTTCTTCAAATCCCTTTCCCTTTATATATAACAAAAGAAGTGCATTTATTGTGGAGATGGAAAAAGACGGCAAGGGTTTTATCTCTGTAATTATAATTCCCGAACAGATTAAAAAAATCTATACAAATAAAACAAACGGCAAAACCAATGTGTTTGTTTTGGAAAAGATAATCGCAGATAAGCTTCAGGATATGTTTAGAGATTACAGCATACAAGACCATTACATAATCAGGATTACAAGAAATGCGGATTTAACAATAGAAGAAGAAGGGTCTGAGGATCTGCTGAAGCTTGTAGAGGAAAAGCTTGACAAAAGAAGAAAAGGGCAGGTGGTGAGGCTTGAAATAAATAAGGAGCCCTCAAAAAAAATAGAAAAACTGCTTTTGAAGCATTTTGATATAGAAAAAGAGGATATCTACATTACATCAGATTTTATAGATTTGACGAGTTTTTTTGAGCTGAAGGCGGATAATAAAAAACTTTATTTTAAATCGTTTACAGCCCGTTTTCCGAAGGATGTGCCCCTAAATTCTGATATATTCAACTATTTAAGCGAGCATGAAATTCTCACATACAGGCCATACAACGACTTTTCTTTGATTTCAAAGCTTGTTGAAATTGCCGCAGACGATGAGAATACACTATCCATAAAAATGACGCTGTATCGAACAAACAGAAACTCAAAAATAATAAAGAATCTCATAAGAGCTGCCCAAAACGGCAAAAGCGTTTCTGTTGTTATAGAGCTTAAAGCGCGCTTTGATGAAAAAATGAATGTGAAGTGGGCTAAAAGACTTGAGGAAGCGGGCTGCATTGTTACATACGGCATACCCGGTTTTAAAATTCACTCAAAAAATCTTCTCATAACAAGGAATGAGTTTGGAAAAATAGTAAAATATTCTCATCTTTCAACAGGTAACTACAACGAGGAAACAGCCCATGTTTATACCGATTTGGACTATATAACATCCAGTGAAAAAATAGGGATGGATAGTGCCAATCTGTTTAACTATCTGATGGGCTATACAGACTATGCAAAATGGCGCAATATAGTGCTTGCGCCGAGATATTTAAGAAAAAAAATAATGGAGCTTATTGACTATGAGATAGAATCAGCCAAAAAAGGACATAATGCTCATATAATTATAAAGGTCAATTCTCTGATAGACAAGGATTTAATAAAAAAGCTCTATGAAGCTTCAAATAACGGTGTTTTGGTGGATTTAATAGTCAGAGGCATGTGTTCACTGGAGCCAAAAAGAGAGGGTTTTTCTGAAAATATAAGGGTTATAAGCATAGTTGGGAGATTTTTGGAGCATCCAAGGGTTTTGTATTTTTATCATAACGGTGAGGAGCTTGTATTTATATCCTCAGCCGATTTTATGGAGAGAAATATGGACAGAAGAGTTGAACATATGATAGAGATAAAAAATCCAAAATTAAAAGAAAAGCTGATAAATATGATGAATTTGAACTTAGAAGACAATATAAATGCTTGGGAGTTGAAAGGCTGTGAATATGCAAAAACAGAACCCCAAAACAAACTTATAGATTCCCAGAACTATTATATAGACAACGAGTTTTAAGGCGGTTAAAATAAAAAATGAATAATAATCAAATAGGTTTAAAAGATGCAGTAGCCATAGGCATTGGCGGCGGTATTTTTGCTGTTTTGGGACTTGCTGTTGATTTTGCAAAAGGTGGCACACCCCTGGCATTTTTAATTGCAGGTACTATTGCAGTTGTAACCTCGTATTCGTATGCAAGACTGTCGCTCTATTTTCCAGATAAAGGCGGCACGGTTCACTATATCAATAAGGGTTTCGGCAGAAATGTGTTCAGCGGAGGGGCGAACAACCTGCTCTGGATTAGCTATATCATTATGCTGTGCCTGTATGCTTCGGCTTTTGGTTCATACGGCTCAAAACTTATTAAAATCACTGGCAATTATGATATTGATAAACACATACTTTTAAGCTGCATTGTTCTGTTTTCTGCGGCTTTGAACTACATTAGTCTCAAAGCTTTAAGTTTGGCTGAATCTGCGGCTGTTTATACAAAAATGATAATACTCGGCGGTTTTGTGCTTGTCGGGACATACGGGCTTTTTAGCAGTCCCTATATCAGCCAGCTTACTTTTTCGAACTGGTCATCTACTCTAAAGCTGGTTAGCGGCGGTATGATAATATTTGTGGCATACGAAGGTTTTGAACTTATTGCAAATGTGGTGCCTAATCTTGAAAATCCTCAAAAAAATGTGACAAAAGCTTTCTATATTTCAGTTATCAGCGTTGTTGTTCTCTATATCTTGATTGCAGTTATAACAGTAGGTTCGGTTTCTTTTGGTGAGATAGGCAGAGCGCAGGAGTATGTGCTTGCTGTAGCTGCAAAACCCGCCTTGGGCAGAATAGGGTTTACCATTATAGGTGTTACAGCCCTTATTTCTACTTTTTCTGCGATAAATTCTACTCTCTACGGAGGAAGCAGGGTAAGCTATGAGCTTGGTGAAGATGATGAGGATCCCCATGAATTTACAAAAAGGTTCTGGAATCAGCCGATTGGACTTTTAATTACGACAGTTCTGACTTTGATTGTCGGCAATATTCTCAATTTGGAGAGTATTTCGACTGCCGGAAGCGCAGGATTTCTGTTTGTTTTTGCTTTGGTAAATTTATCCAACTACAAATTGGCTGAGCTTACACAGTCCAAAAAGTATATCTCTCTGTCTGGCGCACTGCTTTGTGCAGCGGCTCTTGCTACGCTTATATATCAGCAGTTGCTCACAAATCCTGTAGGTATATATGTTGTTTTTGGGATTATCGCATTTGCATATATTTTGGAGTATCTCTACAAAAAAACTGAAAAAGTCCTCAAGTAGAATAAAAAATTTTTTGATTCTTCGATCAAAATAAAACCCTGAGTTTAGCGTATGTTAAGCAGTCTTTGAATATTTTTTAAACAGTGACTAAATATCATATAGAAAAAAGAAAAGGACGATTTCCTGCGTAAGTTTTTGATTTATTAAAATATACGCACTTGACTTGTGATAAATTTTATATACATTGTTTAGTATCACATAAACAAAAATTGACTGGTTACTGGAGAGCGATTTTGCAAGATATATTAAATGTTCTAAGACAACAAGCCGACAATCTGTCTGTTTTATACGTTGAGGATAATGCGGGCTTGCGTCTGCAGATGCACAAGTTTTTGCGCAAATTCTTTAAAAAGCTGTATGTGGCAAAAGACGGCACTGAGGGACTTGATATGTATAGGCAGCATCAAACCCGTATAGTTATAACCGACATAAAAATGCCCAATATGGACGGCTTTGAAATGGCAAAAAAGATAAAACAGATAAACCCCGATACAAAAATTATTATTATTTCGGCATTTAACGATAAAGAAAAATTGTATGAAGCAATAGATATAGGGACATACAGATATGAGAAAAAGCCACTTGATATAAAAGATTTTGTAAAAGTTCTTTTGAGGTGTGCAAACGATATAACAAAAGAAGAGTAGAGAGAGACCTTCAATAAATACATAAAAGATATTTTCAATTATCAGGATAATATGCTTGTTTTGATGGAAAATGGTGAGCCGGTTGTTGCAAACCAGGAGACATCCCCACAATCTTATGTCCATCCCATTATACCAAACCCCTCTTCACTCTTCAATCCCATCTCCAAACTGAGATACAAACATGTGATTCAGTTCATATCTCTTGGATTTAATAAG
>JALWEJ010000060.1 GCA_027014115.1 Desulfurellales bacterium | reverse complement strand
TATTGAATACTCTTTGCTAATCAACTGACCCTGTGTCCCTTTACCCACACCGGGTGCTCCAAGCAGAATTAATATCATATTTACACTCCTACCTTGTTCTTCTGTTCTTTAGGAATCCTTCGTAATTTCTCATATACAGGTGCGCTTGAATCTGCATTATTGTATCCAAAGCAACCTGAACAACAATCAATAATGCAGTTCCGCCAAAATAGAACGGAACATTAAATCTTCTTATCAAAATCCACGGCAAGACACAAACAAACGCCAAATAGATAGCTCCTCCAAAAGTCAGCCTGCTCAATACCCAATCAAGATAGTCTGCTGTATATTTTCCAGGTCTTATGCCAGGCACAAATCCGTTATTCTTTTTAAGATTATCCGCTATATCTTTTGGATTGAACACAATAGCCGTATAAAAATATGCAAAGAAGAATATCAAAGCTATATAAACAACACTATAAACAAGGCTGCCAGGCATTATATAACCTGATATCTGCTTTAGAATATCTACATTAACAAGTTTGCTGATTGTTGCAGGAAACAGCAGTATTGATGATGCAAAGATTGGCGGAATAACACCTGAAACATTTATTTTCAAAGGAATATAACTTGTTTGTCCTCCGTAAAGCCTTTTTCCTACTGTTCTTCTCGGATATTGAACCGGAATTCTTCTTTGAGAAAGTTCTACAAAAACAACAAACGCAACAACTGCCACAGCCACAACAAAAATTATAAGAAGTGCCAAAACACTCATCTCACCTGCACTTATCAACCTAAATAGATTACCCAATGCCGACGGTAAACGAGCAACGATACCCGCAAAGATAATTAGCGATATACCGTTTCCTATTCCTTTTTCTGTTATCTGCTCTCCTATAAACATCAAAAAAACACTACCGGCTGTCATAGTCATGGCAGTAAACATTATAAAGGGCAAACCATGCCATATAACAACACTTGCACCACCTGGACCCTGCATTGACTGTAAGCCAACTGCAATACCTATTCCCTGAAGCAGAGAGATGGCAACTGTTCCATATCTTGTGTATTCTGTTATTTTTCTTCTTCCGGATTCACCCTCTTTTTTCAACCTTGCAAGCTCAGGACTAACAGCAGTAAACAGCTCCATAATAATTGCTGCTGAGATGTAGGGCATTATTCCCAACGAAATAATACTGAAGTTCTTAATAGCACCTCCGGAAAAGAGGTTAAACAAGCCAAGCGCTGTGCCTTTTGCCTGTTCAAAAATAGCTGCAAGAACATGAGGATTGACTCCGGGTGTTGGAACATGGGCTGCAATTCTGAAGACTATAAACATCATAAAGGTGAATAGTAATCTTTTATTCAACTCCGGAACATTAAAGATATTGCCGTAGTCTTCTTTCACTGCAGCACCTCTATACTACCACCTACTTTTTCTATCTTCTCTTTTGCCGATTTTGAAAATGCATGGGCTTTAACGGTCAATTTTTTTGAAATCTCACCATCACCCAAAATTTTTACTGGCTTTCCTCTCTTAATAACACCTTTTTCGTTCAAATATACAACATCAACAACATCACCTTCTTGGCATATATCATTGAGTCTTGAAAGATTGACAACTTCGTATTCCACTCTAAAAATATTTGTAAAACCTCTTTTTGGCAGTCTTCTTATTATAGGTGTCTGTCCTCCTTCAAAATACTGAGCTTTTGCACCGCCCGAGCGTGACTTTTCACCCTTATTTCCTCTTCCTGCTGTTGTACCCCAGCCGCTTGCATCCCCTCTTCCGACTCTTTTTCTTTTTCTAACTATTTTAGGTAGTTCATACAGTTCCATTTCAAACACCCCTTATTATAATTCTTCGACCTTAACCATAAAAGACAGCTTGTTAATCATCCCTCTAATGTGGGGGGTATCCTTTCTGATAACCGACTTATTTGGTCTTGTCAGCCCCAAAGCAACAGCCGTCTTTTTTAGTTTAGGCTTTAAGCCTATCATACTTCTTGTCATTGTTATTTTCAAATCACCCATTTCATACTCCTTACATTAATCCTCTTTCTTTAAGGATTTCTTCTTTGCTTCTTAGAGATGCCAACGCCTTTAAAAGAGCATGTGATAGATTGTGCATATTGTTTGAACCGATTGATTTTGCAACTATATTATTTATTCCGCACACCTCTAAAATAGACCTTGCTGTGTTACCTGCTATAATTCCCGTACCAGGTCTTGCCGGTTTAAGCAAAACCCTTCCTGAACCTTTTTTAATCTCTATAGGATGAGGTATTGTTCCGTCTTCTGTTATGGGAACCTCTATAAGATTTTTCTTGGCTTTCTGAATGGCTTTTTTTATTGCTTCGGGTACCTCGTTGGATTTCCCAAGGCCTATACCCACTCTACCTTTTTTGTCACCAACTGCAACAAGGGCTGAAAATCTAAATCTTCTACCACCTTTTACAACCTTTGTTACTCTGCTTATATTTATTACCTGCTCTTCAAATTCTTTTTCAACACCTATCATATCTACTCCTAAAATTTAAGTCCTGTTTCTCTTGCACTGTCGGCCAAAGCCTTTACCTTACCGTGATAGATATAACCATTTCTGTCGAAGACAACACTCTTTATACCCTTTTCCAATGCTTTTTTCGCTATTGCTTCGCCAACAACTTTGGCAGAGTTTATATTTGAACCTTTAATCTTGTCTTTTAAATCCAAATCAAGTGTTGATGCCGAAACAAGAGTGGCACCGCTTTCGTCGTCTATCAACTGAGCATATATATGATTTAAACTTTTGTAAACACAAAGTCTCGGTCTTTCCTGAGTTCCTCTGATTTTATATTTAATTCTTAACTTTCTTTTCAATCTCTCGGATTTTCTATCTTTTACTTGTGACATTTAATCCCCCTATTTGGTAGCTGCTTTACCCATTTTTCTTCTAACATATTCGTCTTTATACCTTATACCCTTGCCCTTGTACGGCTCCGGTGGCTTAAACGCCCTAATCTGGCTTGCTACAAGTCCGACAAGCTGTTTATCTATTCCAGATACGACTATTTCAACACCTTTTTTATCAACCTCTACATTAACGCCATCCGGCACATTATATACAACATCGTGTGAAAAACCCAACGTTAGAGTAAGCTTCTTGCCTGATACGGCAGCCTTGTATCCAACACCCTCAATTTGCAGTGTCTTGGCAAAACCGTTTGACACACCTTCAACAGCATTAAATATAAGGCTTCTATATAATCCGTGCATAGCCTTTGCTGTCTTAAATTCCCCTTTGGTCTTTACTACAATATTGTTATCCTCTTTCTCAACCGACACATATTTGGCATCATAATACTGCTCTAAAGAACCCTTTGGGCCTTTTACCTTAATTTTATCTTCCAAAATCTCTACGTCTACCCCTTGAGCAATAGGAATAGGAGTCCTACCTATTCTGGACATTATTACCTCCTAAATTAAAATACCTCACAGATGTATTCTCCGCCAATATTTAACTCTCTGGCTTTTTGAGTAGTCATAACACCCTTCGATGTTGAAATAATTCCTATACCCAAATCGTTCATAACGGGTTTAATATCATCAGCGTGAATATATACCCTTCTTGACGGTTTGCTTACAAGTTTTAATGTTCTGATAACCGGCTGTTTTTTACTTTCATCTGCATACTTCAAAACAATTCTTATCATATTTTTATTGCCCGACTCCTCGAGCTTTTTAACATCCTTAATGTAGCCTTCCTGCTTTAATATTGCACAAACACTATAAACCAATGAGTTGCTTGCTAAATCAACATAGTCATGTTTTGACATTAAAGCATTCTTAATCTTTGACAATCCGTCAACTAACCTTTTTCCCATAGCACCACCTACCAACTTGCCTTTATAACGCCCGGTATTTCACCTTTTGACGCCAATGTCCTAAAACATATTCTGCAAATACCGAATTTTCTTATATAGCCCTTAGGTCTTCCGCAAATTTGACATCTGTTGTGGGCTCTAACTTTAAACTTCGGTGATCTTTTTGATTTTTCTATCATAGACTTTCTTGCCATAACCTCTCCTTTTTAAGCCTGACTGCTTTTTCTAAACGGCATACCGAAAGCAGCCAAAAGAGTCTTAGCTTCCTCGTCAGTTTTAGCCGTTGTTACTATTGTTACACTCAAGCCGTGAACCTTTGATATCTTGTCATAGTTGATTTCTGGGAATATAAGCTGTTCGGTAATACCGAGAGTATAGTTTCCTCTACCATCAAAACCCTTCATAGGAACACCCCTGAAGTCCCTGATTCTCGGAACAGAAAACGATATAAATCTATCCAAAAATTCATATGCTCTATCGCCTCTCAATGTTACTTTGCAGCCAATAGGCATACCCTGCCTTAATTTAAAATTAGCTATGGATTTTTTTGCTCTTGTTATTACACCCTTCTGTCCTGTTATTATGGCAAACTCCTCCAATACAGATTCAAGGAGTTTAATATCATGCATACCCTCTGCAAGTCCGGCATTAACTATAATTTTTTCAAGCTTCGGAACCTGCATAACATTTTTATAAGAAAATTCCTTCATCATTAAAGGAGTTATTTCTTCCTTATAGAGGGTCTTCAGCCTTGGAATGTAGTCTGACATCTACCCGATCCTCCTTAAATTGTCTCTCCACATTTTTTACAATACCTAACCTTTTCTCCGCTCTCCAAATATTTATAGCCCAACCTTACAGCTTCTCCACAGTGCGGACATACAAATTTGACATTTGAAATATGAATTGATGCCTCTTTTTCGATAATACCACCTTTAGAGTTTTGAGAAGCCTTTTGATGCCTTTTGATAATATTAACGCCCTCGACAATAATTCTGTTTTTCTTTGGAATAAAGGATATAATACCGCCTTCTTTTCCTTTGTCTTTTCCGGCTATAACTTTTACTTTATCACCTTTTTTAAGTCTTGTTTTCATTTCTGAATAGATTCTTGCCATCATAACACCTCTGGGGCCAAAGATATTATTTTTGTAAATTCTTTGGATCTAAGTTCTCTTACAACAGGTCCGAAAATTCTTGTACCTACAGGCTCTTTGTTGCTGTTGATAATAACAGCTGCATTTTCGTCAAATTTTATGTATGTACCATCCGGTCTTCTAAATTCTTTCTTTGTTCTAACAACAACAGCCTTTACAACATCTCCCTTTTTAACCTTTCCGTTTGGATCAGATTCCTTAACGGAAGCGACAATTATATCGCCTACACGGGCATATCTTCTTTTTGAGCCACCCAAAACCTTAATACACATAAGGCGTTTGGCTCCTGAATTATCAGCCGATCTCAATATACTATAGGGTTGTATCATTGCTCATCTCCCAAACCTATGTATTTCTTGGTGATTTCAAGTAGTTTAAAATGTTTATCCTTAGAAATGGGTCTACATGCTGCAAACTTTACCGTATCACCCATCTTAGCTTCGTTTTTTTCGTCATGAACCTTAAATTTTTTTCTTTTTTTAATGTATTTGTGGAATTGATTATGTTTAATTAACGTCTCAACCTCTACCACAACCGTTTTATCCATTTTGTCGCTTATAACAATGCCCTCTTTTATTAATTCGCTCATACATTTTCTCCGGCCATAGTTTTTTCGTTTTTAACAGTTAGAATTCTCGCAAGGTCTTTTTTTAGCATCTTAATTCTTTTAGGGTTTTCCAGCTGCTCCAAACCCCTTCTCATATTAAGCTTAAAAAGCTCTTCTCTTATTTGAGCTTCATCCTTGTCTAATTCTTCAATATTTTTTTCTCTTAAATCTTTTGCCTTCATCATATCCACTCACTCCGCTTGGCTAATTTCATCTCTATGTTAAACTTTTGAGCAGCAAGCTGAAATGCCTTCTTGGCAAGTTCTTCGCTAACGCCGCTAACCTCATAAAGAATTCTTCCGGGTTTTACTACTGCAACCCACTGTTCTATAGAACCCTTACCTTTTCCCATTCTTGTTTCTGCCGGCTTCTTTGTCAATGGAAAATCCGGAAATATTCTAATCCAAATCTTTCCCTGATGCTTTAAAACCCTATTGATAGCAACCCTTGCAGCCTCTATCTGTTTATTTGTAACCTCTCCTCTGCCTACCGCTTTCATTCCATAATCACCGAAAGCAAGTTTGCTTCCCCTGTAAGCAGTGCCTCTTAAACCGTTTCTATTTCTCTGATACTTTCTAAACTTTGTCCTTTTAGGCATTAACATAACAAAACACCACCTTTCTTATGAAGATACCATGCCCTTAAAGACCCAAACCTTGATTCCAATAACACCGGCTTGGGTAAGGCTTTCGGCAAAACCGTAATCTATATCGGCTCTTAATGTGCTTAGCGGAATGCGACCCTCTTTAACCCATTCAGTTCTTGCCATTTCCGCTCCGCCCAATTTTCCCGACAACTGAATTTTGATACCTTCTGCTCCTTTTTTTAAAGCTGTATAGATAGCTCTTTTCATAACCCTTCTGTAAGGCATCCTCTTTTCAAGCTGAAGAGCAATGTTTTCAGCTATAAGCTGAGAATCAATCTCAGGCTTGGATACGTCTCTTACATTAACCGTTACCTCAGAGTCGGTCAACGAACTGATAAATTTTTTAAGTTTTTCTACCTCGGAACCCTTCCTACCTATGATTATGCCAGGCATTGCAGCATATATATTAATAGTCATTTTATTTCTTTTTCTCTCTATCTCTATCTTCGATATGCCGGCATAGTATATTTTGGATTTTACAGCCTTCTTAATCCTCTGATCTTCAAGAAGTTTATCCTTAAAATCCTTCTCGGCATACCATTGAGATGTCCATCTCTTTGTGATACCAAGCCTAAGACCGATAGGGTTAACCTTTTGACCCAAAACTCACCTCCTCTAATCGCCTATAGTAATAATTATATTACTGGTTCTTTTAATTATCCTTCCCGCTCTACCCATTGCTCTTGGTTGATACCTTTTCATCTTCAAGCCATCATCAGCCGTTATATTTTTAACATTGAAAGAATCAACATCAAACCCTTTTTCAAGAGCATTCGCAACAGCTGACTCAAGAAGCTTTTTTAGTATAAAAGCAGCTTTTCTATTGGAATTTTTCAAAAGAACCAAAGCCTCGTTTACATTTCTACCCTTAGCAACACCTATAACTTCCCTAACTTTAATAGGGGATATCTTAGCACTTTTCAATTTTGCTACAACTTCCATAAGCCACCAACCCTACTTACCTATTTTCTTTTGCACAACGCCTTTATGTCCCTTAAACGTTCTTGTAGGAACAAATTCTCCAAGTTTATACCCAACCATGTTCTCCGTTATGTAAACAGGAACAAACTTTCTTCCGTTATGCACAGCAAATGTAACACCTACAAATTCAGGTATTATTGTGCTTCTTCTTGACCATGTCTTTATCATGGTTTTTTTCTTACTTTCCCTCTGTTTTTCAACTTTTTTTAATAGCTTTTCATCTACAAAGGGGCCTTTTTTTAAGCTTCTTGGCATCTATTCAAGCCTCCTTATTTTTTCTTTCTTCTTGCAACAATAAACTTGTCAGTCTTCTTATTGTTTCTGGTCTTGTAGCCTTTTGTAGGTATTCCCCAAGGTGTAACAGGTGTTCCGCCTGTTCCGGTTTTTCCTTCACCACCACCATGCGGGTGGTCAACAGGGTTCATTGCAACACCTCTAACCTTAGGTCTAAAACCCTTATGTCTTATCCTTCCGGCTTTGCCCCAGTTGATATTTGAATGGTCTGTGTTGCCAACCTGTCCTATTGTTGCATAACACTCAACATTGATAAGTCTCATCTCACCGCTCGGCATCCTTATATGGGCATATCTGCCCTCTTTTGCCATAACTTGAGCCAAAACCCCTGCACTTCTTACAAGCTGACCGCCGGCTTTGGGTTTTAATTCTATGTTGTGCACAATGCTACCGACAGGAATCTTTCTTATAGGTAAAGCATTTCCAACCTTAGGCTCTGCATTTTCACCTGCTTCAACACTATCTCCAACTTTCAATCCTACAGGAGCAAGAATGTACCTTTTTTCCCCATCCTTGTAGTTCAACAGTGCAATATGAGCACTTCTGTTTGGATCATACTCTATTGCTTTTACAATTGCCGGTATATCTCTCTTATCTCTTTTGAAGTCTATTATTCTATAGAACCTTTTTACTCTTCCGCCTCTACCTCTAACGGTTACATTGCCTTGATTATTTCTACCTGCGTGATTTTTTAATATTTTTATCAATGATTTTTCAGGTTTTTTCTTTGTAAGTTCTGAAAAATCTAAGGTGCTTGCAAATCTTCTTCCGTTAGTGTTTGGTTTGTAAGTCTTTATACCCATAGATTAACCTCTTTTATAATTCCTTTAAAGATTCGCCTTCTTTAAGTGTGACAACAGCCTTCTTGTAAGAAGGTCTTCTACCTTTAATACCTCTGAACAACTTAACCTTGCCCTTTGTGTTTATGATATTCACAGAATCAACCTTAACATCGAAAATTGCCTCTATAGCTTTTTTCAATTCCGGTTTGTTGGCTTTTTTATCAACAATAAAAACATATTTGCCCTCTTCTTGTTCCATAAAAGCCTTTTCGGATATGACCCTTCTTTTAATTATACCCCACTTATCCATTGACGATTCTCCCGTTTATTTTTTCAATAACGCTTTTTGGAGCTACAATCTTTTTAAATCTAAGCAAATCATACGTATTTAGAGTATCAACGTTTCTAACTTCAACACCCCTAATATTTCTAAAAGACAAATAGGCATTTTCCATACCTTTCTCTAAAACAACAAGTGCTCGCTCAATTCCCAAACCTTTCAAAATAGCGTAAGCCTCTTTTGTTTTTGGAGCATCAAATTTAATCTCATCCAAAACAACAATAGCTTCCTCTTTTGCTCTTTGTGTGAGAGCTTCGCTAAAAGCAAGCTTTTTCTCTTTTTTTTTTATTTTTAGGTCAAACTCTCTCGGCTGTGGTCCAAAAATGACACCACCACCTACAAACAGAGGAGAACGTATTGAACCGGCTCTTGCCCTTCCTGTTCCTTTCTGTCTCCAAGGTTTCTTTCCGCCTCCAGAAACCTCTCCTCTCGATTTTGCACTTGCAGTTCCCTGTCTTTTATTCATAAGAATTGTTCTTACAACTCTGTTAAAAAGCACACCTTTATTTCCAGATGCCTCTTCTTTAACAGATAGCTCAACATCTCCCACTACCTGAGACTCTTTATTAAAAACCTTAAGCTTCATCATTTAGTTCCCCTTTTTAATAATGTTGACGTATTCGCCCTTAGAACCAGGAACAGCTCCCTTGATGGCAATTATATTCTTTTCTTCATCTATGCGAACAACCTTTAGATTTTTAACCGTAACCCTAACATCACCATAATGCCCAGGCATCTTTCTGCCTTTCACAACCCTTCCTGGGAATTCGCAGTTTCCTATTGAGCCGACTCTTCTGTTAAACATAGAGCCGTGTCCGTCAGGACCACCTGCAAAATTGTGCCTCTTCATAACACCGGCAAAACCTTTTCCCTTGGTATTACCTATAACATCAACTGTTTCACCCTCTTCAAAGATGCTAATTTTAACCTCATCTTTTAAGTTATAATCGTTGGTATTATCAATTCTGAATTCCTTTAAAACCCTCTTGGCCGGAGCACCTACTTTTTTCAGTTTTTCCATAACGGGTTTTGTAAGTCTGCTTTCCTTAGTGTTTATAAAACCTACCTGTATAGCATTGTAGCCGTCTTTTTCTTTTGTTTTTATCTGTGTAATTATACCCGGCTCTGCTTCCAAAATAGTGACAGGTATTGCCTTTCCGTCTTCATAAATCTGAGACATACCCAACTTCTTCGCAATCAAACCTAACATTGCCTATACTCCCATACCTCTAATTTATTAAAAGAGACAGAGGAACTTCCTTGAGAATAAAACCAAAGAAGTTCTTGTTTCTATTTTAAATTTCCTAAAGCTTTACTTCTATATCCACACCCGCAGGCAGATCAATCTTCATCAAGGCATCTACAGTCTGCTGAGATGCATCAACAATATCCATAAGTCTCTTATGAGTTCTTATTTCAAACTGCTCCCTTGACTTCTTGTTTATGTGAGGAGACCTAAGAACCGTATACCTTGAAATATGTGTCGGCAAAGGTATTGGACCTTTAACCTTAGCCCCTGTTTTTGAGATTGTCTCTATAATATCCTTCACAGAGCTATCCAGAAGATTTGCCTCAAAGGATTTAAGCTTCAGTCTAATTTTCTGCCCCATCTTTTAAAATCCCCTTACTCTATTATCTCTGTGATAACACCAGCACCAACTGTTCTTCCGCCTTCTCTGATGGCGAATCTTGTCTCTTTCTCCAAAGCTACAGGTGCTA
>JALWEJ010000059.1 GCA_027014115.1 Desulfurellales bacterium | reverse complement strand
ATGCTCTATTGAGTATAGCTTTTACAATAATAAAAAATAATCTAATAAAATATTTTCATATGTTTTCTCCTTTTATGCAAAAGGTTGCTGAAATAGGTTACTTGAATGGAGATAACATTCTTGGTTTGCGTTATAAAAATAAAACTAATGAACATATTAAGTTTTGGGAAAATCAGGTTAAGTCTGGTAATGATAGGGGAAGATTAATTTTATCCTTAATTTATTATTATGGGCTAGGGTGTGAAAAAGATGAAAAAAAAGGGCTTATGTTGTTATTTAATTATTATCTCAATAATAAATCCAATCTTTTAATAAGATTATTGTTTTTTAGAGTCTTTTTTGATGCGAAAAAGGAAAATTACATGTTAAAATTTATTAATTATTTTAAAACTGAAGATACTCCAGAAACATTTTATTTTTTAGGAATGGTTTATTGCAGAGGTATAGGGGACTTTATAAAAAAAAATGAGAGGATATCAGAACAATATTTTATAAAGGCGGCAGAAAAGGGTTTAACTCAGGGATTAAATTATCTTGGCACAAAATTTTTAATGGAAAAAAATTTAAAAAAAGCTTTATATTATTTTAAATTAGGAAGCAAATATAATGATAGTTTGTGTATAAAAAATTTAGAATATTTAGAGAACAATGTACAAAAATTGAAACAGTATACAATATATTGATTTTCCTACATAAAGCAATTATAATTTAAATATGAAAAAATTACCTATCGGTATTCAAACATTTAGCAAAATTATTGATGAAAACTGTTACTATGTTGATAAAACCCTAACAGCATTTAAGCTAATTCAAGGCGGTGGTTATTATTTTCTCTCCCGCCCAAGACGCTTCGGCAAATCACTATTTCTTGACACCCTTGCTGAAATATTTCTTGGCAGTAAAGAGCTATTCAAGGGGTTATACATCTATGACAAGTATGACTTCAAACCCCACCCTGTAATTAGAATATCATTTGGCAGCGGTGATTATTCTTCAAATGAAGAACAAATTTATAGAAAACTAAAATGGATTTTAAAAAACAAACAAGAGGATTTAAAGGTTGACTGCGGGGATTTATCAAACGATGAATGTTTTGCTTTATTGATTAAGGAATCTTATGAAAAATATAATCAAAAGGTTGTAATCCTCATAGACGAATACGACAAACCCATCCTTGATAATATAACAACTCCCGAAATGGCTAAAAAAGCAAGAGATATTTTAAAGAACTTCTACTCAGTGATTAAAGACAGCGATAAATACATAAGATTTGTGTTTATTGCTGGTGTCAGCAAATTTTCAAAGCTAAATCTCTTCAGCGGCTTAAACAATATTGAAGATATTACAATCAATGAAGAATATGCAGAAATATGCGGATATACCCATGATGATTTATTAACCGTCTTTGCCGACAAGGTAAAAGGTATAGACCTTGAAATGGTCAAAAGGTGGTACAACGGCTACAATTACTTTGGCAGGCCGCTTTATAACCCATTTGACATACTGCTGTTTTTCTCCAATAACGGCACATTCCGCAATCACTGGTGGCAGACCGGCAGCCCATCATTTTTGATAGAACTGCTGAAAAAGGGTAATTACTATGTGCCTGAACTTGAATATTCGGAGGTTACAGAAGAGGTATTAAATGCATTTGATGTTGACTATATTGATTTAAGGGCTTTTCTTTGGCAGACAGGATATTTGACATTTGATAAAAGAATAGCAGATAACCTTGGTGGGTATGCATATGGTCTTAAAGTACCAAACATAGAGGTGAGAATTTCACTAAACCAGTTCCTTATCGATTACCTAACCAACCAAAGACAGCATAAAGCAAGGTATCGTCTTGATATGTTTGACTGTTTGAACAACAATGATATTGAAGGTTTTGTTGAGATGTTTAAGACAATCTTTGCTGCTATACCTTATACAAATTATGCAAACAACATAATTTCAAACTATGAAGGTTATTACAGTAGTGTGGTTTTTGTATATTTGATGGCACTTGGCTATGATGTAATTCCTGAGGATATTACAAACAAGGGTAGAATAGATTTGGCACTGAAAGCAGAAGATAAAATATTGATTATAGAATTTAAGGTTGATTCCAAAGAAGAACCCATAAAACAGATTAAAGATAGAAAATATTTTGAGAAATACTCGAATGATAACAAAAAGATTTATTTGATTGGGATAAATTTTGACAGCAAACAAAGGAATATTGTTGATTATAGTGTTGAAGAAGTGGGTGTGTGAAGGTGGATTGCACAAATAAATACTTGCTTACTATGCCAACTATATAAAAACAGCTTTTAGGTAAGCTTATTAGAAGGCGGAAAAACAAATGTATAATATAGAAGATATATCTTACACAGTTACAGAATACTGCCCAGGGCCTTGTAGATACTGCAGTATTTGGAAGTTGCCCGACAAAAGAGAGCAAGAACTCAATCAAAAAGAAATAGACACAATTTTTTCATCGAAATACTTAAACCTAAAAAAAGTTCATCTAACAGGCGGTGAACCACATTTAAGCGACACATACTTTAAAGTTATTGATTCAATTTATAAATTCCATTCAGATATTGTTGTAGATTCTCCTATTACTGGATGGTTTTCCGAAAGACATGAAGAAGTAGCAAGATATGTTTTAAAGAAATTTCCTTTATACCGTCTTGATATATCTCTCGACGGAGATGAAGCAACTTATAAAAAAATTCGCCTTCATAATGAGGGTTTTCAAAAAACTCTGGAAACTATAGAAAGATTAAAGAAAATAAAAGGAGTGATACTTAGATTTCAATTCACTATATATAAAGAAAATTACCATCTTATAGAGTGGGTCTACAACTTTGCAAAAAAAATGGGCGTTGGATTGTATATCGGATACGGCAGATATAACCCTGAAAGATACAGAAACAAAAAAGATAATATAACAAAAAAAAATTTAAGTGAAAACGATTTCATTTTTAGTGAAAAAGAATTATCTGAAATTGATAAGCAGTTGAAAAATATAGGATATGATAAAAGCAGATATGCAAGCAAATACCTGCTGCAGAAAGCTATTTTTGAAGGTAAAGAGATAAAATTTAAATGCCATATGGGCAAAAGAAGCATAGATATAGATCCGTATGGAAATGTTTATCCGTGTTTACTCTGGCTGCCTTATTTAAAATTCGGAAATATAAGAGAACAGGAAAGTTTGGATAAAGTATTGGAAAATGATAGAACTGTTTTGGATAAGATATCAAAAGGCGAATGCTACAATGATTGCTTATACACCTGTGCAAATAAATGTGAGGTAATAGAACCAAATGTAAAATCTGTCGGCATGATTAAGTATTCACAAAAATATTCATTCGCTTTTGGAGAAAAGGACATCATAGAAATTAGGCCGTGGTGGTATGAAGAGTATAAAGACAAAGGCATAATTTAATGATCTGGTTTGACCTTATCACGCCAAAATCTGTTCTATTCTTTAAACCTTTAATAAAAGAATTAAAGAAAAGCAAGGAAATCCTTATAACAGCAAGGGAAGGTGTGGGCTATAAAGAGGTTATAAAATTATTGGAGCTGCACAGCATACCCTTTGTTAATAGAGGTGAATTTGGCGGTGCAAGTCTTGAGGATAAGCTAAAAGCATCTATAGAAAGGCAAAAAGAGTTAATGGAGTTTGTTACACAATTCAATATAGAAAAGCTCGTATGCTTATCAAGTGTTGATGCGGTCAGGGTTGCTTTTGGACTTGGTATAGCGATCTATAATTTCTATGATATACCATTAAGCGATCACAAATCAAACTTCAAAAAAGCTCTACCTCAGGCAAGACTTACAATACCTCTTGCTACAAAAATGTTTAAGCCGTTTGTTGTACCAGACGAGATATTTTTAAGATTCGGATTAGAAAAGGATCAAATTATTGAATACAGATTCATAGACCCATTAATATGGCTAAAGGATTTCAAACCCGACATAAATTATCTAAAAAAAACAATTCCTGAAATAAACTTCTCAAAACCCATCATAACTGTTAGAGAAGAGGAGTTTAAGTCAAGCTATGTGAAGGGCAAATATCCATTTTTGTACGACACTTTAAGAAAGATAGAAAACTGGGATGTAAATTTGATAATTATACCACGATATGAGACGGAACCCTTAAAAAAAGAGTTTAAAAAAGCCATAGTCTTGGAAGAAAAGATAATTTTACAGCATCTTTTGGCCTTCAGCGATCTGTTTATTGGCGGTGGCGGAACGATAAATATAGAAACAACCTATTTTGGAGTACCGACAATTTCAACAAGAAGCTTCATCAGTCATTACGATAAGTTTCTAATAGATAAGAACCTGATGTGGCACAGCAATAATGCAGAAGAAATTACAGATTTATCAAAAACATTAATCGGCAAAAAAACAAATGCCAAAGAAGTTTATGATAAAATGAAAATAGACATCGAGATGCTTGTCAATAAAATTATAAACAACTAAAGGTTTGCAAAAGACTTAGATGGATTCGATTTTTTCTCTTAAATCTTCATGGGTCAGCCATTTGTCATTTTTATCCGAGGAGTAGACAAACCCATACTCTTTTGTTCTGCCTTTTTCTCCCCACTTATTTGTATCAAAATGCGGTTTGCCGGCAAGCGATATGGACGGTAAGATGATAAAATAGTTTTTAAATTCAAGTGTGTTGTACGAGTCGTCTATGGAAATCATACTCTCGTGCAGCTTTTCGCCGGGTCTTATGCCTATTATGTCAAACTCACAATTCGGAGCAATGGCTCTTGCTAAATCGGTTATCTTCATAGAGGGAATTTTGGGGACAAATATCTCACCGCCATGCATCGTTTCAAACGCCATTAAAACAAAGTTGACGGCTTCATCAAGCGTTATCCAGAATCTTGTCATATCGGGGTGTGTTATGGGAAGCTTTTTAATTCCTTTCTTGGTTAGTTCTCTAAACAAGGGAATAACGCTGCCGCGCGATGCCATAACATTACCGTACCGCACAACGCTGAAAAGTATATCTTTTGTGCCTTTCATATTGTTTGCCGCGATAAAGAGCTTGTCGCTTGCCAGCTTTGTTGCACCGTAGAGATTTATCGGATTAACCGCTTTGTCTGTTGAAAGAGCTATGACTTTTTTAACACCTGTGTCTATTGCCGCATCAATAACATTGTTTGCGCCAAGCACATTGGTTTTTATCGCCTCCATCGGGTTGTATTCGGCAACAGGAACGTGTTTTAGAGCCGCCGCATGAACGACATAATCAACACCCTCCATAGCCCTGATGAGCCTTTCCTTATCTCTGACATCGCCGATAAAATAGCGCATACACTTATCATTAAAGCGCTTTTTCATCTCAAACTGCTTAAACTCATCCCTTGAATATATAATCAACTTTTTCGGTTTAAATTTCTGCAACAATATTTCCGTAAACTTTTTGCCGAAACTCCCTGTCCCACCAGTTACCAAAACGACTTTATCGTTAAACATATCTCACCTCCCGGATTTACAAGTAACAAAAAATAGTAAGCAAAAAGGTAATTCTATTACCTATTCTATAAATGCCCAGCTTAAAGGTGTGCCTCTTTTTATGCCAACTTTAGCCTGCTTGCCCCAAATATCTTTTAGATATTTGGGGTGTAAACCGTATCCAGGTCTTATGGAACGAACATTTTTTTCACTAAACTTTTCTCCCTTTTTAATATCCTCAACAGCAAATAGTGAACGGCTGAAAGTTTGTCCTTTTTTCATTTTTTCTGTTAATTCATAAGAAACCTTCCCTAAAGCTTTTTCCGTTTCTCTTATTGCCTTCGTCATTTGTGCAAATTCATCGGGTGTTAAGGAAAATTCCTTGTCGGGACTGTCTATATCTTTGGATAAAATAAAGTGTTTTTCAACAACTTTTGCGCCCAGCGCCACAGCAGCAACAGGAACGGTTATACCGAGTGTATGGTCGGATAGACCGATTGTGCAGTTAAACGTTTCTTTCATATTGGGAATCGTCATTAAATTTGCATCCTCAATTGGTGCAGGATATGACGATGTGCATTTTAAAAGCACTATCTGTTCATTTCCCACTCTTTTGCATGCATTAACAGCTTCTTTAATATCACACAAGTCGGCTATGCCTGTTGAAATTATCACTGGTTTGCCTTTCGATGCTGCATACTCTATAAGCGGTATATCGGTTATCTCAAAAGATGCTATTTTATAAACAGGAACATTTAATTTCTCCAAAAAATCAACTGCTGTTTTATCAAACGGTGTGGAGAGAAAAACAAGCCCCAACTTTTCTGATAGCTCCTTTAACTCATAATGCCACTCCCACGGTGTATAAGCCTCTTTGTATAACTCATACAATGTTTTTCCGTCCCACAAAGTTCCTTGATTTATTTGAAAATACTCGTTTTTGCAGTCAATTGTAATTGTGTCTGGCGTGTATGTTTGAAGTTTAACGGCATCAGCGCCTGATTCTTTCATTGCATATATTGTGTCTTTCGCAATCTCTATATCCTGTTTGTGATTTGCAGAAAGCTCGGCAATTATAAAAGTACTTTCATCTTTGAATATATTTATCATAATTCCACCTTTATTACGTTAATGTTTTGATTTTACAAATTCCACAACGCCTATTTCCTTATTATACAAAAAAGCGCATTTACTACCTAAAGCTGGAGCATAAAGAGGTTTTTGAATTACAACCCACTTTTCCTCTCTTAATCTTTCAATCTCAAAATCTATATCGTCAACTTCATAACATATATGATACAGTGTTGGACCCATCTTTTTTAAAACACTATCTATTGGAGAAGTTTTATTATAAGGAGCTATGAGCTCTATTCTATAACTATTATTTTTTATAAATTTTATTAACACATTTCTCTTTTCATCTTTGATTAATTCACCCTCTTCTTCATATCCCATTTTTTTAAATTCTTTCAATGATTTATCAATATTGTGGACAGCATAACCTATATGGTGTATTTTCAACTCTTTATCACCTCACCGAATTTTTTTCTTGAGATATTTTTCTTTAAGTCTCTAGCATAAACTTTACTGTTGTCTTCACCTTTTTCTACAACTTCATAACCCAATCTTTCAAACAAATTGTACACAGGTTTATTTTTTTTTGTAGGATAATAAAAAGCTTTGACTATTTTTATCCCATCCTTTCTCAATTCGTTTTCAATATAATCTATAAATTGATCTTCTATATACCTTCCCATAACTCTGCAGCTCATCAAAAATGTATCTATTTCTGCCATCTTTTTATTTTTATCTTTCTTTATTATTAACAATATAACTTTGCCATTGTCACCAAATTTATCTTCAACAGAGCCTATAAATACATCATATTCTTTGCTGTTAGCAAATTTTCTTATGTCGTTTTCCGTATATCTTTTGGTAGTCAAGTTGAACTGATTTGTCTTTTGGGTTAGCTGAGAAGCTCTTGGTACGTCAACGTCTCTAAGTTTCCACACATAAATTTTTGTATTCAATTCCCTTAAAAAGTTATCTAACGCCCCGATCTTCTTTTTTAGAATGTTTCTTTTGGCGTTTTGTATATACATTTGGGTCTTTTTTACATCCTCTTCTGTGCATTTCAGCATATAAAAGTATTTTAAATAAATATCTTTTGCGTAATCTGCGAGTTTTGATGTGTCCTTTGGAAAAGCAGGAACCTCTACCTCTGGCAATTCTTTTTTTACCAATTCTCTCTCTATGGGATTATCATCAACAAATACAATGGAATCTAAACCAATATTTAACTCATCCGCTATTTCTCGAATATTTTTTGCTTTTGGCTCCCAGTTGGCTTTTATTATTGCAAAATTATCTTTTTTCAGCACCATATGTTTGTGGTGTTCCAAAACCTCCATAACGTCTTCTTCGTTATTTTTAGATACTACTGTTAATATAACACCTATATCATTCAACTCCTTTAATCTTTTTTGAAAATCCTTATACCTGGCACCTTCTTTAAATTCCGATAATTCTATCCCCTCCATACCGTCTTCTCCAAGCACACCACCCCACAATGTTCCGTCCAAATCAAGAACCAAGCATTTTTTTCGGTTTCCTTGAATAGCTTTAATATTTAAGCCAATTGCTTTTGCTATCATATTTTCGGCACCTATGGAATATTTGATCCCGCCAAGATACCACATCTTATAAGAATAAAAATTATCTCTTCCTGCATTCTCAATCATTTCTTTCAAATTAAAAATATGCATATTAGAAAAATCGTTCGTAGTTTTTATTAAATGCTCGTACCATTTGAGCTCTATAAACTTTTCATTTTTTTCACCGTCATTTACATATATTTTTTTTGTATATATGTCTAAATCACTAATAAAAAGCACTTTATTAAGGTTTTTTGATAAAATTTCTCTAAACCTTGAAAAATATTCCTCAATCTCAGATTCAATATTATCGAATTTTGGAAACAGCTGTTCCCCGTCTAATATTATAAAAACAATATCAGGGTCAAATTCATAAAGATTAGAATACGGATTTATAAGCTCTTGAAGCCATACTCCATAGCCCTCTGGCATATAAACATCGAGGTTTTTTATAGTTCTTTTTAGAAAGTCAAGGTTTATATTTGAAACAATAGCAATTTTCACCTTTCTTCACCTTTTGCATATTTTAAAAAATCAGCCAAACTTTTTATGTTCTGTACTTCTTCAAAAGGTATCTCTACCTTAAACCTTTCCTCCACTTCTGCAACAAGCTGTAAGTGAGCCAAAGAATCCCATTCTGCTATTTCTTTTCTATCTTTATATAAAAACTCCTCATCAATATCAGCATCAAATACATTCTTCGCAATGGCTATTAATTGGTATTTCATGTCTATCCTCCCATTTGTCAAACTATAAACATATCAAGACAATCAAAATCATCAACTTTCATAATTTTCTTTATTAACTTCTCTACAGATGGTTTGGCTTTAATCCAATCTTTGTTGCATATTCTCTGTAAAATATATGTTTTGCTATTGGTAATGCCTTTTCCTACAAATGAATAACCAAACCTCTTGTGTAAATTTACAACACTGCTATTGCTTTCCAACGTTCTGCAAAAAACACAGGGGATTTTTTTCTCAACCTCAAATATATAGCATAAAGAAAAAAACTCCATAATTGCCCCAAAACCGCTGCCTATCAGCTCATTATCTATTAAATAATAACCCAGTTCAATTCCTGAAACATCATAGTATATAAAATTTATCACGCAAAACGGTTTTTCATTATTAAATCCTATTAATATATTATTGCCATGTTTTTTTATATACTCAATGTGTTCATTTAGGGCAATAACTTTATCATTAAACATTTTATCCCTGACAAATTTTTGGTTTCTCCACTCAAGCAATTTTAAACCATATTCATAGGGCAGTTTATTTAATAAAGCAAAGCGTATGTCTTTTATTGTATAGTTGTTATTCCCATGGTTCATCTATACAAATCTCCGTTCACATCAGATACTTAAATACACTCTATTATTTTGAAGCTTAATCAAACTACTCATATTCTTTTATTTCATTTTTCAAGATAGAAAAAAGTTCATTACCATCAAAACTATCCATCACCAAATACCCGCTTTCTTTTAGGTATTTCACCATTTCATTCTGATTTTGAGCTGTCTTTATGGACAAAAAAGGTATGCCCATAAAAAAAACCTCATTCAATATTACGCTTGGTGTAACAACGGCAAAATCGCTGTTTCTCATAATTTCTGCAACATTTTCCGAATCTACATATAACCTTATCCGACTTTTATTGTTTTTGCAATATTCTTTCAACTCCACTAAGTTTTTATTTGCCGACGTTGTAACAACATTTATCCAAATATCGAATCTTTTTAAAATTTCTAAGATTTTTATATTCATATTTGCTGTGTCAGCTCCGCCCATTGCCAGAAATATCGTAAATTTTTCATTTCTCTTTTTTGGAAACTTTTTTGCTTTAATAAACTCGTCTCTAATGAGCATATATTTTTCACCGCATCTCAACTCACAAAACTCAGGCACCAAACCTTTATATTTTTTGCTGTCTGCATAAATATTGTGATTTAGTAAAATATCGCAGTAGTGTTTATCATATAAATCATCTAAAACCATAAGTTTTAACCCTGATTTTTGCTCTTTAAGTCTTTTTTCAAAGCCATAGTCAATTTCGTAATGATCAATAATTAACATATCTATATCTAGATTTTTCAGTACATTTTGAAGCTCTTCAAGACTGTTGGTGTTCAATTTTTTTATTTTATAACCCTCTTTTTTTATTTTTTCGTTGATGTTGCCGGGCAAATTTCTTGTTGCAAAGATTACATTATCCTTTTTAAACTGCTTTGCAAGAACCAAGTCTCTCATCATATGACCTGTGCCAATTTCAAAACTCGAGTCAGCTCTAATTAATATACTCATAAATTATATATTCTGGTACCTCAACCTTTTTTATACACATAGTTAGGCATACTTTTAAAAATCTCCTCTCTTTTAATCATACCGCTTTTCTTTTCTCTCTTTGATGTATTTTTCCTTCTCTTTTACCTGTTTTCTTGTAATAATTCTCCAAATACTCCTTGGGGCTGCA
>JALWEJ010000058.1 GCA_027014115.1 Desulfurellales bacterium | reverse complement strand
TGCAGCAAGTGCTCTTAAGACAAACATTGACAAAGTTCCTTAGTCTTAAATTTTAACTTAAACTTCTATTAAGGCGAATCCGAAAGGGTTCGCCTTTTTTTGTTTAATAAATTTAAATTCTTTTTTTATTATATTACTTTTAATAAAAATATTGACTGATTGAACAAGTTATGTTAATTTCTTGTGTCATTTGCAAAGGCTTTGAGTTGCCTTAAATTTGTGTGTTGGAGTTTGATGTGCCGATTTATGAATATGAGTGTGAGTTTTGTTTGCATAGGTTTCAGCTTTTGCAGAAAATGAGCGATCCTGCACCATCTGTCTGTCCAAACTGTAGTAAAGAGGGTGGTATAAAAAAACTTATCTCTCAAACATCCTTTGAGCTAAAGGGTAACGGATGGTATGTAACAGACTATAAAAATTCAAATAATTCTGTTTCCAAAACAGATACAAATAGCAAGGAGGTCAAAAAGTGAAAGAAAGAACACTGTCTATTATTAAACCGGACTGTGTAAGTGCACACAATGCAGGTAAAGTTATAGATATACTGGAGTCAAACGGTTTTTCCATTATTGCAATGAAGAAGATACATTTGACGAAAAAACAGGCAGAAGGCTTTTATATTGTCCATAAAGAAAGGCCGTTCTATGATTCATTGACAACATTTATGTCAGAGGGTCCTGTTGTTGTAATGGTATTGGAAAAAGACAATGCTATAGCAGATTACAGAGAGCTTATGGGCGCAACAAACCCTAAAGATGCAAAAGAGGGAACACTAAGAGAACAGTTTGCTACAGATATAGAAAGGAATGCTGTTCACGGGTCTGACTCAAAGGAGTCTGCAGATTTTGAGATAGGATATTTTTTTAGTGCACTTGAATTAGTTTAATATTAAAAAAGGAGAGAAAAAATGGCTCAACCAAAAAGAAAATCTTCACACTCAAGGGCTGCAAAAAGAGCAACCCATAAAAAGTTGTCAAATATACCCTTGACAAAATGTCCAAACTGCGGTGAATATAAACTTCCTCACAGGGTTTGTCCGTCATGCGGATACTATAAGGACAAAGAGGTGGTAACCGTAGAGGAATAAATGAGTTTTATTGCTGTTGATGCATATGGTGGCGATTATGCACCCGATGAAATCATAAAAGGCTCTGTAGATGCTTTGAATGAAAGCGATGATTTATCCATAATACTGTCAGGCTATAAAGACGAAATTAAAAGACAGCTTAAGAAGTATACATATGACAAAGGAAGATTGCTTATTGAAGATGCAGAAGATGTTGTAGGTATGGCCGACAAGCCCTCTTCTGCTTTGAGAAAGAACAGATCCTCTATGGCTGTAGGCATAAATCTCGTTAAAGAAAAAAAAGCCGATGCTTTTGTAACAGCGGGCAACTCGGGTGCTGCAATGGCTTTATCCATGTTTATGCTCGGACGCATTAAAGGTGTTTCAAGACCTGCTATAGCTGCACTTCTGCCATCACTTGAAGGTAATGTATTGCTGCTTGATGTTGGGGCAAATGTTGACTGCAAACCCGTAAACTTGCTTGAGTTTGCAATTATGGGAAATGTTTACGTTAAATATATGCTGGGTATATTATTACCCAAAGTGGGAATACTCAATAACGGAAGTGAGCCAGGCAAAGGCAATAAGCTTTCAATAAGTGCCTATGAACTGCTTGAGCAAAGCAGAATAAATTTTATAGGTAATGTGGAAGGAAACGAGATATTCAAAGATGTAGCTGATGTTGTTGTCTGTGACGGTTTTGTGGGCAATATTGTCTTAAAAACAAGTGAATCTGTACCGCATATTGTTGCTGAATTTTTAAAAGAAGAGATAAAGAAAAGTTTTTGGTATAAGGTTGGATTTTTGCTTGCAAAACCTGCCGTAAGGCTTATTAAACAGAAGGTTGATTATTCTGAGTTTGGCGGCGCACCGCTTCTTGGAATAGACGGTGTATGTATAATCAGTCATGGAAGAAGTGATGCTGTTGCTGTAAAAAATGCTATTCTAAAGGCGTATAAGTTTTCAAAGGAAAATATAAACTCAAAAATAGAAAGTGCTTGTGCGGAATGTAATGTATTAGAAAAACAAAGGAAGGTTGGTAATGATGAGGGCTAAAATAGTATCAACCGGTTCGTATCTGCCTGAAAAAACCCTTACAAATAGAGATTTGGAACAGATGGTGGATACAAGCGATGAATGGATTACACAAAGAACGGGAATAAAAGTAAGGCATATAGCAAGCGATGGTGAGGCCACATCGGATTTGGCTTACAAAGCTGCTTTGGATGCATTGAATAACGCCAATGTTGACTCTATGGATATAGATGCAATTATAGTTGCTACGGTTACACCCGATAAACCTCTTCCCGCCACGGCTCTGTTTGTTCAAGAAAAACTGGGTGCCAAAAATGCTTTTGGCTTTGATATAAATGCTGCATGTAGCGGCTTTATGTATGCCTTATCCGTTGCAGACGGCTATGTAAGGTCAAATTTGGCAGAAAAAGTTTTAGTAATAGGTGCTGAAACATTAAGCAGAATAACAGATTATAAAGATAGAAGCACATGCGTTATATTTGCAGACGGCGCAGCTTGTGTATTACTTGAAAAGACGGATGAAGAAAATAAAGGAATTTTGGGTATTAAGCTGCATTCTGACGGTGGATATACGGATTTGATGCAGGTGCCGGCAATGGGTAGCCTAAATCCATGCACTAAACAAGCGATAGATAATAGAGATATTTATATAAAGATGAAGGGTAATGAAACATTTAAGATGTCCATAAGAAGCATAATGGATGTGAGCAGAGAGGTGTTGTCCGATTTGGATATGGATTTTGAAGATGTGGATTTAATGATTCCGCATCAGGCGAACAAAAGGATTATAGAAGGTGTTGCAAAAAGGGCAAAACTGCCCGATGAAAAGGTTGTAATAACAATAGACAAGCATGCAAATACATCTGCTGCATCTATACCTTTGGCGCTTGATTGGGCAAACAAAAATGGAAAGATAAAACAAGGAGATACGATATTGCTTAATAGTTTCGGAGCAAGTCTTACTTGGTCTGCTGCGGTTATTAGGTGGTAGAAGGGGGTGTTGATGTTAAGGACAAAAATATGTGATATTTTGAATATAAAGTATCCGATACTGCAAGGTGGTATGGCTTGGGTATCCGATGCTGCTTTGGCATCTGCTGTTTCTGAAGCAGGCGGACTTGGTATAATTGCTGCGGGTAATGCACCTGCAGATTGGGTGGAAACAGAAATCATAAAGGCAAAACAGTTAACAGAGAAGCCTTTTGGTGTGAATATAATGCTTTTATCCCCTTTTGTTGATGATGTTGTTGATGTTGTTTTAAAACATGGTGTAAGTGTTGTAACAACAGGTGCGGGGAATCCGGGGAAATATATGGATGGCTTTAAGTCAATTAATGCCAAAGTTATACCCGTTATCCCATCTGTTGCTTTGGCAAAGAGAATGGAGGATATCGGGGCTGATGCCGTTATAGCCGAGGGTATGGAATCCGGAGGTCATATAGGCGAGCTTACAACGATGGCTATGGTTCCACAGGTTGTTGATGTTTTAAATATCCCTGTTATAGCAGCAGGTGGTATTGCAGACGGCAGAGGTCTTGTTGCCGCTTTAGCTTTGGGTGCAAGCGGTGTTCAAATGGGGACGCGTTTTGTTGCAACAACTAACTGTACGATAGTTGATGGATACAAAGAATCTATAGTAAAAGCAAAAGATAGAGATACAGTTGTTACAGGAAGAGCGACAGGTCATCCTGTGAGAATAATTAAAAACAAATTAGCAAGAGAGTTTATGAAGCTTGAGGCAAGCGGTGCAAGCAAGGAAGAGCTTGAAAGATTTGGTGAGGGTAAGTTAAAGGTTGCAGCAAGAGACGGTGATTTACAGAACGGAAGCATTATGGCAGGTCAGATTGCAGGACTCATTAAGGATATTAAACCCGTAAAAGAAATTGTTGAAGATATTATAAAAGAAGCCAAAGATTCCGTATCAAAAATAAACGGTTTATTTGAGGTTTAGACATGCGTTTTTTGATGTTTACCGGTCAGGGTTCTCAATTTGTGGGCATGGGTAAAGAGCTCTATGATAAATTTGATATAGTAAAAGATACATTTAAAAAAGCCGATGATGTGTTGGGCTTTTCTTTGAAAGAGTTGATGTTTGAAGGACCTGAGAATAAGCTAACCTTAACGGAAAATGCTCAACCTGCAATATTAACTGTGTCTGTAGCAGTATACAACCTTATAAAAAGTGAGACGGATTTTGACTTTGATGTAAGTGCAGGGCATTCTCTTGGTGAATATTCATCTCTTGTTGCATGCGGTTCCATAGATTTTAAAGATGCTGTTTTTGCGGTGCACAATAGAGGACATTTTATGCAGGAAGCGGTCAAAGAGGGTGTTGGAGCAATGGCTGCTGTTTTGACAAAAAAACATGAAAGGGTAGAGGAATTATGCAGTACCGTAAGTGCTGAATCAAGTGACAGCTACTGCAACATTGCAAACTACAATGCTAAAAATCAGGTAATAATATCGGGATACAAAAAAGGCGTTGAGCGTGTAGTAGAAGAAGCAAAAAAAGAAGGTTTAGGAAAGACTATTCCTTTGAATGTGAGTGCACCATTTCACTGCAATCTTATGAAGCCGGTCGAAGAAAAGATGGTGAAGGTGCTTGATGAGATAACGATAAATGACCCGAAAAAACCAGTAATAGAAAATGTCTATTCTGATATTATGGATAAAAAAGATAATATTAAAAAATATTTAATAGAGCAGATTACAAAGCCTGTTAGGTGGGTTCAAAATATAGAAAAATCTATGGAACTTGGGTGTGACGAATTTGTTGAATTCGGACCCAAAAATGTTTTGTCGGCAATGCTGAAGAGGGATTATAGGAAAGCTGATATTAATTATGTTGTTGACTTGGAAAGCTATAACAGTTATAAGGATAGAGTATGAAATTTGCAGGAAATGTTGCATTCATTAGTGGTGCATCAAAGGGTATAGGTGCGCAGATAGCAAAACAGCTTGCTAAAAAAGGTATTATTGTTTTGGCAAACTACTCAAGTAGTGACGAGGCTGCTAATAAGCTGCAGCAGGAAATTAGAAGAGACGGTGGCGAATGCGAACTCTTTAAGTTTGATGTTTCTGACTTTGAGGCTTCAAAAGAGGCTATTGATTCCATTATAAAACAGTATAAAAAAATAGATTATTTGATAAATAATGCAGGAATAACCCAAGATAACCTGCTTATGAAAATGAGCGAAGAAGAGTTTGACAAGGTTTTGAATGTCAATCTCAAGGGTGCTTTCAATATAGCAAAACATGCATCAAGGTGGATGATAAAGAATAAATTTGGTGTTATTATAAATATGTCAAGCGTGATTGGATTGATGGGTAATGCCGGACAGTCCAACTATGCAGCATCAAAAGCAGCGCTTATAGGTTTTACAAAATCTTTGGCAAAAGAGCTTGGCTCAAGAAATATAAGGGTTAATGCAGTAGCTCCGGGGTTTATAGAGACGGATATGACAGAAAAACTCAACATAATCCAAAAAAAGACGCTTGTTAACTCGGTTGCTTTGAAAAGATTAGGAACTGTTGAAGATGTTGCCAATTTGGTGGAGTTTCTTTTATCTGAAGAGGCTTCTTATATTACAGGTGAAGTCATTAATATTAGTGGTGGACTATATATATAAAAATAAGAGGAGGTTGGTATTATGTCAGTTGCTGATGAGGTAAAACAGATTATTATTGAGCAGTTGGGAGTTGATGAAGAAGAGGTAAAGCCTGAGGCTAAGTTTGTTGAGGATCTGGGTGCAGATTCTTTGGATACAGTTGAGCTTGTTATGGCAATGGAGGAGAAATTCGGTATAGATATTCCTGATTCTGATGCAGAAAAAATTGCAACGGTTAAGGATGCGATTGATTATGTAGAAAACCATAAATAGGTCAATCTTATGAGAAGAGTTGTTGTTACAGGCGTAGGGGCATTAACGCCTGTTGGTTTATCAGCGAATGAGAGCTTTGATAATGCCTGCAAAGGTATAAGCGGCATAAATAAAATTACACGTTTTGATGCAAGCAGTCTTACAGTGCAGATTGCCGGTGAGGTTAAAGGCTTTGAACCCTTTGATTATGTTGAAAAGAAGGATGTAAAAAAAATAGATCTCTTTTCTTTGTACGCCATTGCTGCATCCAAGGAAGCATTAGATATGTCTGGTTTGGATATTCAAAAAGAAGATCCTTTCAGAATTGGTGTTAGTGTTGGTTCTGGTATAGGTGGACTTCATACTATCGAAAAATACAACGAGACATATCTGAAGAGAGGACAAAAAGGTGTATCGCCGTTTTTTATACCGATTGCTGTAATTAATATGGCAAGTGGTAATATAGCTATGCAGTTTGGCTTAAAAGGCCCAAACTATAGTGATGTAACAGCGTGTGCAACGGGGACTCACTCTATTGGTCTTGCTGCCAGGTCTATAGTGTATGGTGATGCGGATGTTATGGTGTGTGGTGGTACAGAATCCACAATAACTCCTCTTGCTGTTTCCGGTTTTGCAAACATGAAGGCGCTCTCAACAAGGAATGATGAACCCAAAAAGGCATCAAGACCGTTTGATAAAGACAGAGATGGGTTTATAATCGGAGAGGGTGCAGGTGTTATGGTACTTGAGGAGTATGAGCATGCAAAAAACAGAGGTGCTGAAATTTTGGCTGAATTTGCCGGTTTTGGTATGAGTGACGATGCGTACCATTTTACAGCACCTGACCCAAAGGGCAGAGGGGCTGTTTATGCAATAAAAATGGCAGTAGATGATGCAAAGATAACACCAAATGATATAGATTATATAAATGCACACGGCACATCTACCCATTTCAACGATATTATAGAAACAAAAGCTATTAAAGAGGTTCTTGGAGAGCATGCTTACAATGTAGCAATAAGCTCTACAAAATCCGTAACAGGACATCTTCTTGGTGCAGCAGGTGGTGTTGAAGCTGTCTTCAGTGTGCTTGCAATAAAAAATTCAATTATACCACCTACAATCAATCTTGATAATCCCGATGATGAGTGTGATCTGTTTTATACACCGCATGAAGCTGTTGAGAAAAGTATAGCTTATGCCATGTCAAATTCGTTTGGTTTTGGCGGAACAAATGCGGTTGTTGTATTCAAAAAATTCGAATAGGCGCTTAATTTTTTAAGCGCCTCATTTTTTTCATGAAGCCCCTATTCTTTGATTTGGACGGAACACTTATAGATTCAAAACTCGATATAGCAAATAGTGTTAATGCCGCATTGAAATATTTTGATTTAAAACCCATAAAAAATGAAAAAATATATGAATTTGTTGGAACGGGTGTAAGGCAGCTGCTTGTTGACTGCTTGAGACTGCAGGGCAAGATGGATGTTTTTGATGATTTTTTTGAATATTTTCTAAATTATTACTATCAGCACCTGCTTGACAATACGGTTCTTTATGATGGTGTTTTGGAAATGCTGCAGTATGTAAGAAAAAAATATGAGTTGTTTGTAGTAACCAACAAAAGCGAGATTTTTGCATATAAGGTTGTTGAAGGTTTGGGTATAGATGGTTATTTTAAAGATGTTGTCGGTGGGGATACATTTAACAATAAGAAACCACATCCAGAACCCATAGAGAAATTGTCAAAGAAACACAAGTTAAGCATAAAAAACAGTTTTATTGTCGGTGATTCAGAGAGCGATATAGAGCTTGCAAAGAGTGTTGGATTCGGCATTATATGGGCATCGTACGGATTTAGAGATGTAAGCATACTTGATAGGTATTCTGTTGATTTTGTTGTAAACTCACCGAAAGAGCTGATTTCGATACTTTAGCTTTTTAATTTTTCCTTGATTGTAAATAAAAATCATAATATAAATAATAGATGTGCAAAAGCTTATAAATTGATGTGGAGGTGCTTGTATGATTCACTACGCCGATCTTGGATTTTCCAATACGAGGAAGATGTTTGAAGATGCAATGAAAAACGGATATGCGGTTCCAGCTTATAATTTTAACAATATGGAGCAGCTGCAGGCTATAATAACGGCCTGCACAATGAGCCAATCGCCTGTTATACTTCAGGTTTCTAAGGGTGCAAGAAATTATGCAAATCAGACGCTTTTAAGATGGATGGGCCAGGGTGCTGTTGAACTGATGAAAGAAATAGCAGATGAAAATAATTTAAAAGAGATACCGATAGCTATGCATCTTGACCACGGTGATAGTTTTGAATTATGTAAGAGCTGTGTTGATATGGGTTTTTCGTCTGTCATGATTGACGGAAGCCATCTGACCTACGATGAAAATGTTGAGCTTACAAGAAGGGTTGTTGAATATGCCCATAAATATGATGTAACGGTTGAGGGTGAGCTTGGTGTTTTAGCGGGTATTGAGGATGATGTCAAAGCAGAAGAACATACATACACAAACCCGGACAATGTTGAGGATTTTGTCAAAAAAACAGGTGTCGATTCTTTAGCAATTGCAATAGGAACCTCTCACGGTGCTTACAAATTTAAGATAAAAGATGGAGAGCAACCGCCTCCATTAAGATTTGATATACTGGAAGAGGTTGAAAAAAGAATTCCAGGTTTCCCGATTGTTCTTCATGGTGCATCAAGTGTGCTTCAAGAGTATGTAAAAACAATTAATAAGTACGGCGGAAATCTTGAGGGTGCTGTTGGAGTTTCTGAGGACCAGCTAAGAAAAGCTGCAAAGAGTGCGGTTTGTAAAATAAATATTGATTCTGACGGTCGTTTGGTAATGACTGCGAAGGTTAGAGAGATTCTATGGAATAAGCCTGAAGAGTTTGACCCAAGAAAATATCTTGGACCCGCAAGAGATGAGCTTGTAAAGATGTATGAAAGAAAAAACAGAGATGTTTTAGGGTCTGCTTTTAGAGTTTAGATGTTTTTATTTTTAAAAGGAATGTAATATGAAAAGTTTTACGCGTCTTTTGTTTGTGTTTATGCTTTCATTCGGTATAGTTATGGGGTTTGTTTTTCCCTATTTCGCAGAGCTGTTTGTTCGTGTTATACCTAAATATGCAGTTATTTTTAAGGCATCCTGTATGGCTGCTGGTATAGTTGTTGGTTTGAGTAGTTTTTTTATTGTTAAGATTACAATCTTGAAACAGCTTAAAAATATGTCCCATGTTGTAAAAAAAATGAAGAGTAAGGATATCTCAACCCTTATATCAGACAACTCTATGCTGTCTTCAAATGACGAGATAGGGCTGCTTGCCAATACTTTTAATTTATCTATTGAATCTTTAAGGGGTATTATACTGCAAATAGATGAACTTATAAAAACAATCAGTGAACAGTCCGAAAATGTAAAAAAAGATACTGACAGAGTAAAACTTTCTGCAGCCGATACATCCAATGCCATAGATGAGATAAAAAAGGCTATTGAGTATGCATCTACCACCTATGAGGAATTTATGAATAGATTGGAAAGCATAAAAAGCAGATTGGATGCAACGGGAACTATATTTAACAAAAATATTGCATCCATAGAAAGCAATATAAGATTTATGGATGGATTATCCGAGAAAATATTAAATATGCAGAATGAAATCAAGGATTTTAAAATTATTACCACTCAAATGAGTGATTTGGTAAAGACCATAGGTGATGTGGCTGATCAAACAAACCTGCTTGCACTAAATGCTGCAATAGAGGCTGCAAGAGCCGGAGAAGCAGGTAGAGGCTTTGCAGTTGTGGCCGATGAGGTTAGAAAACTTGCTGAGAATACGCATAACTCAACAAAAAATATAGCCGATATGATAGAGAATCTGAACAGACAGTCTGATTTGTTTATAAACTCCATAGAAGAGGCTGCTAAACAGTCTTCAAAAAGCAAAAAAGAAACAGAGAATGTAAGATTAGCAATAGATGAGATACAGAATGAAACAAACTCCACCAATGAAGAATTGAATAATTTTTTTGAAGGTTTGGAAACACTTTCTTCTTCCATTGCCGAAATTGAGTCGCAAGTGCATCAAATTGATATTTTTGCCGAGGAGAATAAAAAATCGAGCAGTAATGTTTCTAAAGAGATGGATAAACTTACAGAAGAATTGAAAATGCTCAATCAAGAAATAGACATGTTTAAACTATAAGGGCTTTCTATTGTGAGAAAAATACCTGAAATATTAAAAATAGAGAGTCTTATAGAGTATGAATTTGACAGCAAATACGATTTTAAATTAAATTATAAAACTAATTATTCTTTTGTGAGAAGTTTATGTGTTAAGGATTTAACAGTAAATATAAAAGAATTTGTGAAAACAAAAAAACATTTTAACAACTTTATTCAAGTAGGCATTGGGGGAAGTGCCCTTGGTGCCACAGCTGCGCATGAGTTTTTAAACGGAATATATGCAAACCATAAGAAGAAAAAGAGATACTTTGTACTCGACAATATTGACCCCGAGAGGCTTGAGTTTATATTGTCTTTGGATTTTACAGATACTTTTTTTCATATTGTTTCAAAAAGTGGAACAACAACAGAGACAGTCGCTCAATTAAATGTGATTTATACAAAAGCAAAAGAGATTCTACATGAAAATACAAATGAACATTTCGTTATTACAACAACAAAGGGAAGTTTTTTGTATGAATTTGCAGAGAAAGAAAAAATAAAAGTTTTCTGTATGCCTGAAGATGTCGGAGGAAGGTATAGTGTATTTACACCTGTTGTACTTCTGCCTTTGGCTTTTTTTGATAACGATATAGATGATTTTATCGAGGGTGCAAAAACAGCTGTTAGAGCATTTAGAAACGGGTGGAGCTTTCCGAATGATTTTGCTGCATTTTCAATTGGCGAGTATAAAAACAAAAAAGATATTCTTGTAATGTTTGTGTATAAGGATGTTTTATATAGTGCTGCGGATTGGTTTAGACAGCTTTGGGCTGAAAGTCTCGGAAAAAACGGTCACGGACAAACACTCGTTAAAGCTCTCGGCACGACAGATCAACATTCTCAACTGCAGCTCTATAGAGACGGAAAAAAAGATAAAATAGTTGTATTTGTAGATACTATTAGTTTGTGTGATTTTGAGACTGGTGTTTTTGAAGAGTTTGAATACTTGAGTAAAAAAACCATATCAAAGATTATGCAAGCTGAAAAAGAGGCTACCCTGAAATCATTGAGAGAAATAGGTATTAATTGTGTTAATATACTGCTGAAGCGTAGAGATGAATTTTTGCTTGGGGCTTTTTATATATCTTTGATGATTGCTGCAGCAAAAGCCGGTGAGATATTGAATATAAATCCGTTTGATCAGCCGAGTGTTGAGTTTGGAAAACAGTATGCAAAAACTTTACTAACGGAGGAAAGCAATGTGTGAATTGAGCTACTCCACAAAAATATATTACGATGATACAGATGCCGGAGGTGTTGTATACTATGCAAACTATCTAAAATTGTGCGAAAGGGCAAAACAGGAGTTCTTTATTAAACATAATTGCGATTTATTTGAACTGCATTATGAAGGTATTTATCTGATTGTAAAAGAGGTTAAAGCCGAATATGTAAAAAGCTTGAAGCTTGGTGAGACTGCGGATGTTTATGTGGACATAAAGAATATAAAAAAGGCAAGCATTGTTCTGCATTTTGATATAAAGGTGAAAGATGATTTGAGGGCTTCTATAGATATACTGTCTGTTTCTGTAAAAAACAATTCAAAGATTACGAAACTGCCAAAATGTGTTGAAAATTTACCTTGCGTAAAGGGGGATTAGATGTCTGTTTTGGTCGAGTTTGCTATGTTTCCGACCGATAAGGGTGAAAGTGTAAGTGAATATGTCAGTAGAATTTTAAAAATGTTTAAAGATAGTGATGTTTCCTATACCTTGACGCCAATGGGAACGGTTTTTGAGGTTGAGACAATGGATGAGGCTCTTTTTGTGATAAAACAAGCCTACGAGCAGCTTGAGGCTGACTGCAGTAGAATCTATTCTACAATAAAATTCGATATAAGAAAAAATAGAAGCAATAGGATGGAGCAGAAAATAGCATCCATAAAAAGCAAAATAGGTGACATAAACAGTTAGAACAGCTGTTTTTTGAGAAAAAGAATGTATTTAATTCTTGACTTTTCTGTTAAATTTGCTAAATTTGTTTAGGAATAGTTAATTAATAGTATTTTTAAGGAGTTTACTTTTGGTTAAAATTGGGCTTGACAAATCATTTTTGTTGTGTAACATAGCAGTCCAAAAGCATTGGGCAAGGAGGTGCTTTTTTAGGTAGCTTTTTAAAGTTAACGGATTGGTTTGGGGTTTGGTAATTTTGTTTCACACTCTAAAAGAAAAAGAAAAAAAGAAAAATTATTCTAGACAGGGAGGTTTTTGGAATGAATAAAGTTCTTAAAAAGGTAGGTTTATCAGCAGTAGTGGCTACATTTGTATTTGGTTTGGCTAGCACAAGCTCAGCTTTGACAGCTCAGGATCCTGACAATGAAACAGCTAACATCACAGCAAACGCTGATGTTTTTGTTGAGGCTACAAATGATGCTACATACTCAGAGACAGAGGATTACAAGTTGACATTGGATAATAACTCAGCAGAAGGTGGAGAAGGAAAGACAGGCATAACTTATACAAAAGACTTTGCAGCAACAAACGGACAGACACATGTTGTATCTGCTTTTGCAGCTGTTGGAAAAGCTAATGCTGCTACTCCAAATGTAAAAACATCAAACAAGATTACATTCAACACTCTATATGAGGGATTGAATGCAGGTACATTCACAGGAACAGAGAAGATTCAGTATCAGAGATGTCAGCCTGCTCAGAGCACAGATTATGCAACATTCTGTGGTACAACTACAGCTAAGACTCCTAAAGCTAATGGCGATGTAGCAGCAGGGTCAAAATTTGATGTTCAGTATGCTGCTGTAACAACAAATGCTGATGTAACAGCTGTTGGCAATATGAAAACAATTATTCCAAGCTTGAACTACTCAGTTGATGCCAGAGGTCTTGGTGTAGTATCTCAGAACGACAATGCTGTTGGTAGTGTAGCAGCAGGTATGGCAGCAAATATTGTAGAGCAGGGCGGAACAACTATGTCTTATGCACAGCACACATCTGCTAAGGGTCTTGTAAAATTCACAAAGACTATGAAATACAACTCTGTTATTCCTGCAGCAAGTGCTCTTAAGACAAACATTGACAAAGTTCCTTAGTCTTAAATTTTAACTTAAACTTCTATTAAGGCGAATCCGAAAGGGTTCGCCTTTTTAGTATCTTTTATTTTTTAAAAACGAGAGGTGAGTCGTGAAAAAAATGACTTTTTTTGTGGTTACTATTTTTCTGTTTTTAAGCATATACTCTTTTGCTTCAGACAACGTTACTATGACTCCCTTCTATTCAACAATTGATATAACATCGTATGGCGGTGCAGCCGTGAGTCAAGATTATTCACATATATACCAGCCACCAAATGTTAATACTAAAGGAAAAATTGAAAATTCATTTAATGCATCAACAGATGGTGTTGGTTATACAAGAATACATAATATAACTGCAGTAGATTCAACAGGTTCTGCTTATCACTCTTCATTTGCAGGATATAAGGCACTTAACCCTGAATCTGCCCTCGGTTATTTAAATGTAAGTGATAAAATGGGTGCAAGTTCATGTTGTTCGGCAGGTCCGTGCGGACAAAGTATAACAAGGTTGAATATGGGGTCTGCATCAGGATATGAAGCAAAACTGTCAGACGGTTATGTTGGTGGGAGCATGACAGAAACACCCGGCCCAATGCAATCTGCATCATATGCAATCTATGCAAATTCAAATACATTGGATAATGATTTACAAACCGGAACATCTTTAAGCATATCCACAGATAGTGGCAATCTATCTCAAACCTACAGTAGGCATATACATGTGACAGGTAAATTTTCCATATATAATACAGCTGAAATGAATTAGTTGGAATGCATTATGCTACATTCGTTTTTTGCAGTAACATTTACTGTAAAATGAAAGGCGAATGTAGGAGGTGTATATGAGAAGGAAGGTTAGAAAACTTTCGATAGCTTGCGCAAGTGCTGTTTTGGCTTTGACTTTGCCAATATGTGCAAACAGTATGGGTATTTCTATAACTTCCAATCTTGATAATTCAAGTGGCGATGTAGAGGTTGACGGTCTTTATGTTAGCGGAAATAGTGCGTACGATGTAAATGTATATGGTGTGAGAGGTAATGCTCAATTCCAGAACAGTTTTGCAAAGATAGGTTCGGCAATAAACACGTCAATGAATCTCGGTTTTAACAGTGAAAGAGGATATGTGAATGCAGCAGAGAAAATCGGTACACAGGGTTCTTATGCCGATAGTGATAATAGCAGTCAGGGTGAGTATATTAATGCTGCTGTAGGTTTGGGAGTTAGGAATAGTTATAACAGCAACCTTAAGACTGTAGGTTCTTCTTCATCTGATCCTAATGTTAGTTATAATATTAATCAGGCGCAAGGTAACGGTCAGCTTTCTATAGGCGCCAATGCTTACAGCTATAAGTATACCAATACAACTGCTGCAGCCAGTTGTCCTTATAGTCCTCAGGCTGTAAAAGTTGCAGGATCGGAGGAGTATTATAAATTTAAACAAAAAACCAGCGGAACTTACAACTATACGGGTAAATTTAATATCGGTAAGTAGAATCACTGTTTTAGTTGGGGCTTTTGTGCTTGTTTTTGCGCAGGCCCCTTTTGCTTTTGACAATATCACCGATAATAATACGACTCTTGTTTCATATGACAACAATAGTGCAATCTATGCTGATAATGTAAGTTCTGATGTTGAAGATACTAATAATTATGGTAGTGGATATTATCCGGTTGATGTAAGCAACAACATAGATGTGAGTAAAGAGATCAACAATCAACTAAAAGGCAGTGGTTTGATTTTTTTGCCTAACTCTACAGGTAATGTTGTACCTGTTCAAAATAATAATGACTTTAAAAATGAAAACAAAAATAATTTGGATGTAGAAATATACGATAAAAATCAGGGAGGAGACAGATGAAGATAAAATTTGCTATTTTGTCTTTGGGATTTGTATTTTTACCTTTTACCTCTTTTGCTGTTGATAATATGCACTGGGCCCCTAGGATGTTTGCAGCTGGCGCAAGCGCAAGCCTTGGTGATTTGATGGAGGTTGCAACTGCTGTTGACCACAAAGATCGTCCGGTATATGGAAGCTATTATTACTATAATTACGATAGTCACAGTGAAAAGAATGTTTATATAACAGGAAATGATGTCAGCAGTACGGGTGGAGATGTTGCTTATGACGGTGTTCAATCTGATGCGGCAAAGCCAAAAATACAAGACGGGGGAAGAGTTAGCTGGGAATGGGAGTTTAAATGATGTTTAAAAAATATTCTGTTTTTTTTGCTTTAGTTGTTTTTTTGTTTTTTATGTCGAGTTGTACTTTTACAAAAGTTAGAAAAGCCGATATAAAAAGTGTTGCAGATGTAAATTTGGGTATTATGAAAGAACTTGGTGCATACAAACGCTTTATGAGAAGAAATATAAGATTAACAGTAGGTAGTTTTTACGATAAAACGGGACAATATAAAGATTCCGAACGCGGCAGGTATTCAAGGGTTATAACGCAGGCTACTCAGACAATGCTGTACCATATACTTTATAAGGCATTTGGCCCCAGGATGATTGTAGATAGATCCAAGGAAAATATAATAACCATATCTAAAGAATATCAGTTAAGCCATGATTTCAGAAATACAAAAAATGGTGTAAGGCAGATCGGTATCATACAAAGAAACGGACCTCAAGGTGGAATTACCGGTGCCAATTATCTTGTAACTGGTAATGTTGTTTATTATCATGTTGATAGGTACAGTGGCGGTGGCGGTCTGAATATAGATGCAATTGGAGTCCATTTTAGAAAAGCTGTTGCAAGGGTTGGAGTGGAGCTTAGGCTTGTGGATATGAACACCTCTGAAATTATATGGAGTACTCTGAAGGAGAGCTGGGTGTCTGGAACACTCATTGGAGCAGATATATTCAGATTTGTCACAGCAGGTGGTGAAAAGTTTTTGGTATCGTCAGAAGCCGGTGTGGCATGGCAGCTGCCTGCCGATTATGCTTTTGAGATAGCAACCGCGAATGCTGTAGTTGATATGATAAAGAACAATAAAAATCTATTTCTAATACCACATATTAGGAAAAAATGAGATATGTATTGCTTGTTTGGGTTGTTATATGTTTTATAATACAGCCGGCTTTTTCTACAAGTATAGTTAGTACTACAAGTGTGGAAAGCACAGGTAGCTTCGATGAAAGTAAGATTTATGTATCAAGCAAAACAAGTGGCTCAGATGATAATAAAAGCAAGAAAGATATGTTTTACTCAAACGAGATTCATTCAATATCCGGAAAAATAAAGCTTGAGGATTATTTTAATGTTATCTTATCCGATAATTCCACAGATATGCTTTATGTAAATCAAGATATTAACTATCAGGCCAACAACGACAATTCAACAGGAATAATAACAGGAGTTGAAAGAGTGGGGATGGGTGTCTATAACTATGATTGCAATAATGGTGGTTTTTTTGTTATAGCGACAGGAAGTGGGTTTAATACCTATTCTCTTGTGTTTCATACAGATACAGAGGTTGAGCTTGGGGATAAGCCGTCTTTGTCCTACAATATGTCATCAAACGGAGCATCATACGGCGAAGATTCCACACCGTTTGGAGCGATAAAAACAGGAGTTGAGGTAACCATATCTACAAGTTCTGAGGACAACGAACAGTACAGTGAGCATTATAATGTTTCGGGACTTTATAAAATGTCCAAATCCGTAAAATTTGCCAGATAGGTGAGTTTCTGCTTATTTTATATTGACTTTTTAATCAAAAGATGATTATATTTTTACAGATTACAAAAGGGGTGCTAATTTAGAATTTATGAAGAATTTTTCCGTTAATAAAAAAAATTTATATTTTATACTGTTGTTTGCAGTAATTATTTTTCTTTCATCCTGCGCAAAAGATGATTATAGGCTTTTTCAAGTTAAAGGTCCTGTTGTTGTCACACAAGACAATCATGAAACCAAAAAAGAGGTGGTTTTTGAAAACCGAATTATGCCTTTCGATAGATTAAATATAACAGTTTATAATCAGACAGGCACGCAGGGCGGTCAATTATCTTCCATATTGACAAGCTCCATTGGTTCAAGCAATTTGAACACAAATCAGTCAACGAGTATTTTGGTATCACCGGACGGCAAAGTGCAGCTTCCGTTGGTTGGCTGGATAAGGGTTCAGGGATTAACGCAGTTTGAAGCGGCGGACAAACTAACCAAAGCTTACGCAAAATATCTAAGAAAACCTTATGTTTCTGTTGATATTGTAAATCACAGGGTGTTTGTTGTGGGAGAGGTTAGAAAACCGGGCGTTGTGCAGATAAATAACGGTGTTATGACACTAATGGAGGCAATTGCCAAATGTGGTGATATAACAGACGATGCAGACAGAAAACACATAAAAATTATTAGGGGCAATTTAAGAAATCCGAAAATGATTATTGTTGATTTAACCCATATATCGGCGGCAGGTATAAGTTCTCTGTTTTTACATCCAAACGATATAGTTTATGTAGAGCCAAGAAAAATCAAGGGCTTTAATAGAGACTTAAAAGAGATAACCCCATCATTTGATTTCCTTACAAAACTTCTGGAACCATTCGTATCTATAAAGGTTTTAACTAAATAAATATGAATAATCAGGAACTTCTTGAAAAGGAAAGAATACTCGAAGAAGATGAAATAGATTTAAGAGAGCTGTTTGATGTCGTTTGGCGTCACAATGTTGAAATAATTCTTTTTGTTGTTGTTTTTGCTGTAACGACTCTTGTATGGCTCTATTTTCAACCAAGTGTATACAGGGCTTTGGCTACCATAGAGTTGCCTGCTCAAAGTAGGGGTGTCTTAGATCAGGCCGATGATCTGTCTGCCATTATTCCAACAGCCATGACAGCCTCAGGCAGTGTAGAGAATGAAATAGAAATTATCAAATCAACATATGTTGCAAAAAAATCCCTTCAATACATAAACATCGGAACAAGGTATTTTATAAAAAAGCATTACAGAATGCATGAATTATACAGAAATGTTCCTTTTGTTGTGAGTTCTCAAAATATAGATAAAGATATAATGGGACACAAATTTATTTTAATTCCTAAAGATAAAAAGCATTACAGACTTATTCTTAACACAAAACCGGGTATACTAAAGAGAATTCTCAGAAAAACAACAAAACCATATATAATTTTTGATGATATTCTGCCGTATGGGCAAGTGATTACTACGCCTTGGTTTTCAATTAAGGTTGAACGACTTCAAAATCTTGAATACAAACAGTATTTTTTTTCCATTATTCCCAATAACTTGATGTTTGATTTTATAAAAAAACATATCAATGTTGAAAGGTTAAACAGAAAATCCACTATCTTAAAGGTAACATTCGATGATACCGTAAAAAGAAGAGCCGTTGATATTACAAATGCTGTTATTAAAGCTTATTTGGCTCAAGAGCTTGAGTATAAAACCAAAAATGCAAGAAATGCCATAAAATTTATAGATTCACAGCTTGAAGAGATTAGAAAGGTTCTTCAGGCTTCAGGAAGGAAACTTGAAGAATATAAATCTAAGAATGTTTTGGTTAATTTATCTGAAAAAGCCGCTTTAACAGCAACAAATTTAAGTGAATATCAAAGCAAGCTTCAGGAGTTGATAATAGAAGAAAATATATTAAGAAATTTGCTCTACTATATAAAAAACAATGAAGATGTCGAAGGTATAACATTGGGGGCTGTTCAAATAACAGACCCTGCTTTAGTGAAGAGTATAGAAAAACTACAAGAGGCTTTACTTAAAAGAAAATCGCTGCTTGTAAGTTTTACAAAGCTCCATCCTGATGTTGTTAGACTAACTCAAGAAATCAACAATCTCAGAAAAAGTATAATTTTTTTGGTTAAAAACGATCTTGTAAACATAAACAGCAGGAAACACTCTTTGCAGAAAATCATCTCAGATTACAAAGAATCAATTAAGAGAATGCCTAAACAGGAGCAGAAACTTGCTAATTTGACAACAAATTACAAGGTTAATGAAAAAATATATTCATTTCTGCTTCAAAAAAGAACAGAATCAGCCATAATGGAAGCATCCAGAACAACCACAGCAAGAATTATTGATCAGCCCGCCCTTCTTACTCAAAACGGAACGGCTGTTCCTGTCAAACCAAAAAGAAGATTGATTTTGTTGGTCAGCATCATTACCGGAATGATACTCGGTGTTTTTTATGCGTTTTTGATTGAATTTTTAAAAAACACTATAGAAACACCCGAAGATATCGAGCGCATAACCTCTATTCCTTTTTACGGTTCTATTCCGTTTTTAAAAAGCGAAAAGCAGAAATTTGTTTTTATGGAGGCATTTAGAACGCTGAGAACAAATATTCAGTTTATGTCATCCAGTAAAGACACAAACATTATTGTAGTATCTTCAACCGTTCCCGGAGAAGGCAAAACAACCATAAGCAGAATGATTGCGGTTATGTTTGCAAGAGCCCACAAAAAGGTTGTTTTGTTGGATATGGACTTGAGACTTCCAAAACTCCATGTTGAGCTTGGAAATGTGCCTGTTGATTCGGGTATGAGCACACTTTTGTCCGGTATAAACTCTATTGATGATGTGCTTGTGGAAATTGAAGATGAAGGATTTTATCTCATACCTGCAGGACCAAAACCGCCTAACCCGTCAGAGATGATATCCTCAAAAAAGGTTGACGAAGTACTTGATGATTTGAAGAAGCGTTTTGACTACATAATAATAGATACGCCACCTGTCGGAATAGTTACCGATGCCATGATACTCATGCAGAAGGCTGATTTATCTTTGCTTGTTACAAGGGTGATGGTAACAAAAAAAGAATCTTTAAAATATTTCCAAAAATATGTTAGTGAATTTTCAATAAAGAGTGTCGGTATAGTTTTAAACGGTGCAAAAGAGAGTGCTGGTTACGGATACGGAGGCTACGGCAAATATGGCGGTTATAGGTCTGCTGGCTACTACTCCGAAGATTAAAACGGATATACATTCACATCTTCTGCCAGGTATTGACGATGGTTGTGATAAATTTGAAGAATCTTTAGAACTTTTGCGTTTGCTAAATGGATTCGGCTATGAAAGATTTGTTATAACTCCGCATGTTATGCACCATAAATACGATAACTCAAAAGAGCATATATTGAGTCTGTTTGAAAAATTTAAGCAAAAAATTAAAAATGAAGGATTAAATGTAAGGCTGTATGTTGCAGCTGAGTATTATCTTGATGAGCATTTTATGGAACTTGTAGAAAGCAGAGATGTTTTGAGTTTTGGAGATGACTATCTTCTGTTTGAACTATCGTTTTCAACTGCTCCTTTATTTCTTGATGAGGCTGTTTTTGTTATGCAGTCAAAGGGCTATAAACCTGTTTTAGCTCATCCGGAGCGCTATTTTTATATGCATAATTCTTTTGATAAGTATCTTGATTTAAAAAATAAGGGTGTAAAGCTTCAACTGAATATCAATTCTTTTAGTGGATACTATTCAAAACCTGTGGAAAAAATGGCAAAAAGGCTTTTTAAGGAAGGATTAATAGATTTTCTCGGTTCCGATACACACGGTATGCGGCATATTGATGCATTAAAACACAGTATAAAGACATCGGTGTTTAAAAAGTATTTCAAAAACAATAATATACTGAATGATATTATAGAGCTCTAAAATATTGCTTAAAACTGCGTATTGTTTATAATATGCATTATATGTTAATTGATGGAGGGTGAGAGGTATGAAAATTGCAATAGTTGCAGGCAGTAAAAGTGATAGAGAATTTATGGATGCCGCAAAGGAAATATTGGACAAATTTGATATAGAAAGCGATATGTTTATAACATCTGCTCACAGGTCACCAAATTTAACAAAAGAGGTGGCAAAAAAGGTTGATGATGAGTATGAAGCTGCAATTGTGATAGCAGGGCTTTCGGCTGCACTTCCCGGTGTATTTGCGGCATATACCCAAAAACCTGTTCTCGGTGTTCCAGTTGCGAGTGATTTGATGGGTTTGGATGCCCTTTTTTCTATTGCTCAGATGCCGAGAGGTATACCTGTAGCAAGTTTTGGTATAGGCAAAAAGGGTGCAAAAAATGCTGCTTTATTTGCTGTTAGAATTTTAGCATTGAAGGATAATGAATTGATGAATAGATTGGTTGAGAATGCAAAAGAAGAAGAAGAAGAGATTAGACAGCTAAATAAAGATGCTTTCGATTGATATAAAAGAGGCGTTTTACGGCACTAAAAAAGTTCTTTCTAATATAAATTTGCAGCTTAACGATGGTGATATACTTGCAGTTGTCGGTGAAACGGGTGCAGGCAAGACCACAATAGCAAAAATAATATCGGGAATATATAAGTTCTACGGCATAAATTTTAACGGTTCTGTGCACAGCGACAAGAAAATTTCTTTTGTTCCTCAAAATATCTCGGAATCTTTAGATCCTCTGTTTACAGTAGAAGCTCAAATGAGAGAAATAAACGACGATATGGAGTTGATTAGAGACACACTTTTAAAGGTTGGTTTCTTTGATGTGGAGAGGGTTTTGAAATATTATCCGCACAATTTAAGCGGTGGTATGAAGCAGAGGGTTTTGACAGCAATGGCTTTGCTTGAAGGTGATGTGTTGATTGCCGATGAATTTACAAGTGCCCTTGATAGGACAACAAAATTTCAAATAGTTGAACTGTTTAAGAAACTAAATGAGGAATTTAACATCACAATAATATTTATTACACACGATATAGAACTTCTTAGGTTTAAAGGTTTGCTTATGGTTATGCATATGGGAGAAATTGTTGAATTTGGTGATGCAGACAGCATAAAAAACAACCCTTATCACCCTTATATGAAATTTTTAATGGGTTCTATACCCAAAGAGGATATGCATTATACAAAAGACAGATTTAAAGAGGTATCCATCAATAAAACTGCAGCATGTCCGTTTGTAGAAATATGTGACAATTCGCAGGAATTATGCTACAAAATCAAGCCCGAATTAAAAGAACATGATGAGAGGTTGATTAGATGTCATTTTTGAGAGGCAGAAAGATACTGCTGTTTGTAGCGGTAATTGTTCTTATTTTTATTAGTGGGTTTAAATTTTTAAACTATAAATATATCATAGGTTTTCAACACCCTGAAAGTGTTTGTATGTATAAAAACTATATGTTTGTATCAAATATCGGTTCATCGGCAGCAAGTCAGAACAGAGACGGTTTTATAACCAAGCTTGATGAATACGGGAACATTCTTGAATATAAGTATATATATGGATTAAAAAGCCCAAAAGGTATTTTTGCCTATGATAATATGCTGTATATTGCCGATTTGGATAGGGTTTGTGAATTTAATTTGGAAACCCAAAAACAGTTGTGTATTAATATAAAAGGCTCAAAATTTTTAAACGATATAGTGTATGCAAATGGCAGTATATATGTAACTGATACGATGAATGATGCTGTCTACAAAATTGACAAAAACAATAAAGTAGAGCTGTTTTTTTCTAAAAAAGGTTTATCCCCAAACGGCATAGCTTTCTTGAAAAAAACAGGTAATTTTGCTGTGGTTTCTTTTGATAAACCATCTGTGAATATTATATCACCAAACGGTATACTATTGAAAAGTTCGTTCATTAAAGGATATAATGGTTTTGACGGGGTTTGTGTATTAAACGATTCTGTGTTTGTTTCGGATTACAAGACAGGAGCAGTTTTGAGTTTGGATTTTTATCTAAAAAAACATCAATTGATAAAACGATTCAATACACCCGTTGCGGATTTTTTTATAGATAAAAACAAGTTAATTGCCCCTCTTATCGATGCTGACAAACTCTATATCGGTTATTTTAAATGAGCATATTTTCTTTGGTTTCAGAAGACGGTTTATCAAGAGCCGGTATTGTTGATTTGGGGCATACAAAGGTTGAAACCCCTGTTTTTATGCCTGTTGGAACCAACGCCTCGGTAAAGGCTATTTTGCCTTGTATGCTTAAGGCTGTTGGTGCAAAAATTATTTTGTCCAACACATATCATCTCTATTTGAGGCCTGGTATAGAAACTATAGAGGCTTTAGGAGGGCTGCACAAATTTAGTGGATGGAATCGAGCCATATTGACAGACAGTGGAGGCTTTCAGGTTTTTAGTTTGAGTGATTTAAGAAATATTTCAAAAAAAGGCGTTTCGTTTAAATCTCATGTTGACGGCTCTATGCATTTTTTTACACCTGAGAAGGTTGTTGAACTGCAGTCAAGGTGGAAAAGTGATATAGCTATGGTTTTGGATGAATGTCCGCCTTACACATTGGATAAAAAATATGTAAAGGATTCACTTGATATTACAATAGAGTGGGCAAAAAGATCTATCAAAGCAAGAGAAGATTATCCTATTAAAGCTTTATTTGGAATAGTTCAAGGCGGTGTGTTTGATGATTTGAGAAAAGAGGCAGCCGAGAGAATGAGTGAACTTGAGTTTGACGGTTTTGCCGTAGGTGGTTTGAGTGTAGGCGAACCAACCGAGGATATGTATAGAGCCGCCGATATTGTTTCTAATATATTACCGAAAGATAAGCCGAGATATGCAATGGGTGTAGGCAAGCCTGAGAATATAATTGAACTTATCGATAGAGGTGTTGATATGTTCGATTGTGTTATGCCCACAAGAAATGCCAGAAATGGAACGCTGTTTACAAAATATGGTATTGTAAATATAAAAAGACAGGAGTATAAAAATGATGAGTCCCCCATAGAGGAGGGATGCAGATGTTACACATGCAGGAATTTTTCAAAGGGTTACTTGAGACACCTAATGAAAGCAAAAGAGCTTTCATTTTGCACGCTTGCCAGTATTCATAATTTGTATTATTATGTAAACTTGGCAAAGTCGGCAAGGAAAGCCATACTTGAGAAGCGGTTTGGCTCTTTTAAGAAAGAGTTTTATGAAAACTTAAAAAAGGGAAATAGAGATGGGTAAGTTTGTAGAGGTTTTGAAGGAGCATTTCAAAGAAAAGCTTATCAGCGTAGGTCTTCACAATATAGGTGTTACATCTTTTTTGGACAACAACGGTATATTTATTATTTTGGACAGGGTTGAACCGGATGATTTGCTTGACATAAAAAAGGTGTATTCAAGATACAAAAAGCAGTATTCCACACCCATTGTTGTCAATAAGGATTTTTTCAAAAATGCAGCGGATGTTTTCTGTATAGAGATACTTGAGTTAAAAGAAAATGCGAAGATTCTGTATGGTGAAAATATGTTTAGTGAACTTGAGGTTGATGATAATAACTTGAGAAAACAGATAGAGTATGAATTAAGGAGTAAGCTGCTTATTCTGAAGGGTGCCTTTGTTGATCTGCCTTTGGACAGAAAGGTGGTTGACAATATAGCTTATCGTTCAATGTATAATTTTCTTCTTATCCTACGCAATTTACTTAGGCTTAGAGGAAAACTTATCAATGACGAGACGCTTGTGGAAGAGTTTGAAAAGGAGTTTGGCATCAAACTTGAATCATTTAAAATTTTGATGAATTCTGAAAAGATGAGCTTTGATAAACTGCTTCCCGTATTTAAACAGTATTTGAAAGAGGTGGAGAATCTTGTTGAGATTTCAGATAAGATACTTGCTTAGTTTTCTATTTATACTCATTTTTTCTCTAAGTTCATTTTCGGCTGATATACCAAAACCGGTAGGCTATGTGAATGATTTTGCATCCGTATTGAATCAAAGCACAAAAAATAAATTAAATAGACTGCTTGTTGAACTTAAACAGAAAACCGGTGTTGAATTTACCGTTGTTACAATAAAAGGTACAGGTGGTGAAGATATTTTCGACTACTCAATGGAGCTGTTTCAAAAATGGGGAATAGGACAAAAAGGCAAAGATAACGGCATCTTATTTCTTATTGATGTGAAAAATCACAAATTAAGGATAAATACCGGTTATGGTGTTGAGGGCATTCTACCTGACGGATTGCTTGGCAGAATCAGAGATAGGTATATAATTCCATATTTCAAAAAAGGCGATTACAATGGCGGTATATTGAACGGTTCAATGGCTGTAGCATCAATTGTAGCAAAAGCCAACCATGTCAAACTAAACGGTGTAGTTAAGCCCGTAAAACCGAGAAAAAAAATAACCGTTGTTGATATCATAATGATGATAGCCGCTCTGTTTTTTATAGGTTCTTACTCTTTTCCGTTTTTGATGGGGATGTTTTTTGGCTCATACAGGAGCGGTTGGGAAACCCCTCTTGGCGGCGGATTCGGCGGTGGAGGTCTTGGCGGCGGATTCGGCGGATTCGGCGGTGGCTCATCAGGCGGCGGCGGAGTTGGCGGAAGTTGGTAATAATTAGTTTTTTCGGAGGTAATATATGAAAGGCGTACTTGGCAGTATAGCTGTTATTCTGTTTGTAATTATAGCATTCGGTATGTTTTACTATTCGAGCTACAACAGGCTTGTAAAACTTGATGAGAATGTTAAGGCTGCTTGGAGCAATGTTGATGTCCAATTAAAAAGAAGAGCCGATTTGATACCCAATCTGGTCAATACGGTTAAAGGGTATGAGCAGCATGAAAAAGAGGTGTTTGAGCATATTGCCGATGCAAGGTCAAAGCTTATGGGAGCAAAGACACCAAATGAAGAGCTAAAAGCAAATACACAGCTTGAGTCTGCATTATCGAGACTGCTTGTTATTGTTGAAAGATATCCCGACTTGAAGGCGAATGAGGAATTTACAAGGCTTATGGATAATCTTGAAGGAACAGAAAACAGGATTGCTGTGGCAAGGAAAAGGTACAACGATGCTGTTACTGTTTACAATTCTACGATACGCTCTATACCTTATAATTTTATAGCTTCAAAAATGGGTTTAAAGCCGATGCCATATTTCAAGGTGGAAGCCCCAAAAGACAGAAGTGTTCCTAAGGTGAATTTTGGAACAGTAAATGACAATAAAACCTCTATGATTTATGGATTTTCTTATGCGTAAAACTGTTTTTGGAATTTTTATTGCTGTTTTTTTCAGTATTAATTCCTTTGGTGCATACAGTTCGATTAAGATGCAGAACGGTTTGAGGGTTTATGTTGAGGAAAACCATTCTTTACCCATAGTTAATGTAACTGTTCTGTATAAGGTCGGGTGTGTGGATGAATACAACTCCATTACAGGCATATCCCATATGCTTGAACATATGAATTTCAGAGGCTCAAAACATTTTCAAGACGGCTATATAGATAAGCTTACCTCAAAATACGGCGGTTTGGATAATGCCCAAACATCGTTTGACTATACTGTTTATTTTGTAACAATTGCAAAAGATGCATGGAAAAAGGCTCTATCTTTTTACGCCGATAATATGAACAATCTCGAGCTCAACGAGGATAAGTTTTTAAAAGAAAGAAGTGTTGTTTATCAAGAGAGGCTTTGGCGGATAGACAACTCAGCAGACGGTTTTTTGTATTTTTCCCTGCACAATCTTGCCTATACCGCATCACCTTATAAATGGACGCCGATAGGTTATGCTTATGATATTCAACACTACGATATAGATGAGGTAAAAAATTATTACAAAAAATTTTATAAACCAAACAATGCTGTAGTTGTTATATCCGGGGATGTTTCAAAAAAAGAGGCATTTGAGTTTGCAAAAAAACTCTTTAAGGATAAGGAAAAAAAGGTTATAACAAGACATATTACAAAAGAGCCCAAACAGACAGGCAGAAAAGTTATGTACATAAAAAAACCCTCACCATTTAAAAAGATTGCCATAGCTTTTAAAATTCCAAAAGAGGGCAGTAAAGATACCCCTGTTTTGGATTTGATTTCCTATATTCTATTTTCAGGAAAGAGTGCACTTGCTGAGAAGGATTTGGTCAGAGATAAAAATATATTTGTATCTATAGATGGCGGAAATGAGGGAAGAATATACGATTACGGTTTGTATGAGATATTCGGAAACCTAAAAAAAGGTGTTGATTTTAACACAGCAAGAAAAGCAGTACTAAATGAGCTTGATAAAATAAAAACAGGCAGGTTTGATTCTGAGCTTCTTGATATTGCAAAGGCAAAATGTGTAAGTGATTATCTGTTTGAGAAAGAAAGCTTAGGCAAAAAGAATAAGGAATTTGCGTTTTATGCTGCATTTGGCTTAAAAGATTACTATAAACATTATCTGGATTACATAAAAAATGTAACAAAAGAGGATATTGTTAAAGCTGCATTAAAGTATTTTGTTGAAGAAAATGAAAGCGACTGTTTTTTAATCCCTCAAAAGGGCAAGTTTGCGTATTCTTCATACAGGGGTGATTTGAGATGAAAAAAATTGCATATATACTGTTTAGTATTTTCTTTGCTTTTAGTCTGCCATCCTCGGCAAGCGGGAATCTTCTTAAAGACGGTAAACTGAAAAATTCTCTAACATACAGGATATACAAAAGCGAAAACCTGCCCATTATCAGCTTAAACATAAAAATCAAAGCAGGCAGCTATTTTGATAAAAAATTCGGTGAGGCAAATATTACTGCAAACTGCCTTGAGACATGTGCAACAAAAGACCTCAGCTCTGAAAAATTTAGAAGAATGGTTGATAGGTTTGGAGGAGAGGTTTCATCATCTGCAGCAAAAGAGTATATAAATATTAATGCAAGATTTCCTCTTAAATATACAGAAAGGATGTTCTGTCTTGTTTCTCAAATGCTCAAAAGCAGATTTGATGACAAAAACTTTGAATTTGTAAAAAAAGAGGCTTTAGATAATTTAAAATCACTGCAGGAAGACAAGGATTATCTTGCGATACATGCGGCGTTTGTTAATCTGATAAAGCAAAAAGCCTATTCCCACACATCTCTTGGAACATTTGACGGTATAAAAAGTATAAGAAAAAGTGATGTTGTCGATTTTTTCAAAAACCATGTTAATGCGCAAAATATGGTGTTGTCTGTATCAGGTGGTATTTCAGACTTTAAAGGTATAGGAAAGCTTATAATGCGGTATTTTTCTTTTTTACCAAAGGGAAAAGCTTCCGATTTTAAGCCCGTTTTGTTTAAATCCGGCTTGAATGTAAAGAATATAATAAAACCTGCAAAACAGAGCTATATCTACCTTGCTTTTAGAGGTTTTCCGAAGAAGGATAGAAGATATTATGCAGCGGATGTGCTTGCATTTATCCTTGGAGGCAATCTAAACTCTGTTTTAGCGCAGGATGTAAGGACAAGACATGGATACGCATATTCTGTTTTTGCTTTTAATTACGGTATGGAAAATGGCGGTGTGTTTGTTGTAGGTCTTCAAACTCAAAACAGATATACGATTGATGCACTTAAGAGGGTTTTTGAAGACATAAAACACATAGACAATTTTATAAAGAACGAGAGAATAAATAATGCAAAAACATATCTTAAAGGCAAAGAGGGTATATCGCTTCAGAGTTCTTTATCGGTTGCAAATGCTTTATCTTCGGCTTATATGTTAAAAAAGACAGGTCTGCCTTGGAAGAATTTTGATAAAAATATCGATTCGGTTACAAAAGATGATGTGAAATCTTGTGCTAAAACAATATTCAGTAATGTATCAATAGGCATTGTTTCCAAAATAAGCTATGAGGATAAAATAAAAAAATTGGCAAAGGATTATGGATATTGATGCTCTGCTTGATGAGTTTTTACTTTATTTAAGTATAAATAGAGGGTTATCCGATAACACCGTAGAGGCTTATGCAAAGGATTTGGAGGCTTTTTCGAAATTTTTTAAAAATCGCTCACTAAGCAGCAAAAATATATTAGAATTCGCAGAAAAGCATTATGAACAAAAACACTACAAAACATCGACAATAAACAGAAAGCTCTCGTCATTGAGGACTTTTTTAAAATTCTTATCTCATAAAAAAGGTATAGATGCAGACTATGATGTCATAAAAAATATTAAGCACAGAAGAAAGCCCCCGGAATATATAGGATTCGATAGGATTAAAAGCCTTTTTTCTCACGACAGAGACGGTCTTATAGTGCTGTTTATGTATGCTGCCGGATTGAGGGTGAGTGAACTGTGCGGACTTAAGATATCGGATATAATGTTTGATGCGGGCTTTGTAAGGGTTTTTGGAAAATCAAGCAAGGAAAGGATTGTTCCTGTTGACAGAAGAACACTTGAATTTATTGAGATTTACATAAAAACGGAACGCATAAAATATGCTGATAAACACTCAAGCGATTTTTTGTTTTTATCAAAAAGCGGTAAAAAGCTGTCAAGGTATGCGGTATGGAAAATAGTCAAAAAAAAGTTTTTATCAATAGGTATAGATGCCCATCCCCATGCACTCAGACACCTATTTGCAACACACATGATAGAAAACGGGGCATCCCTAAGGTCTGTTCAGGAGATGCTCGGGCATGAAAGCGTTACAACAACTCAGATTTACACAGACATATCGGATTCTGCATTGGAGAATGAATTTCATAAATTGGAGATTTTAAAATGAGTGTAGGCTGTGTGGTTGTTGCAGCAGGAAGCGGCAGTAGGTTTGGCAAAAAGAAGCAGTTTGTACAGCTTAAAAACAGGCTTGTAATTGATTACAGTTTGGATGTTTTAAAAAAACACTGTGAGCGTATTGTTGTTGTAACAAAAAAAGAGGATTTGGAATTTGTGGCAAACAGGTTCGATTTTGTCGATACAATAGAGGGCGGAAAAGAGAGAATGCATTCTGTTTATAACGGTTTATGTCGTATCGAATGTGATATTGTTCTTATTCACGATGCGGCAAGACCTTTGATAAATGATGAATTAATTGATGTGCTTATTGAAACGGCAGGCATGTATGATGCATCCATACCGGTTATTCCCGTATATGAAACCTTGAAGTTTGCCGAAGATGGTTTTGTAAAAAACACAGTAAACAGAGATAAATTTTTTATATCACAAACACCGCAAGCCTTTAGGTATTCAAAACTAAAAAAAGCTTACGATAAAATTATAAACGGCAGTAAGATTTATACGGATGAGGCGGCTGCATGGGAAGAGTTTTTTGGCAGGATAAAGAGTGTTAAAGGTTTGAGAAAAAACATTAAAATCACATCAAAAGAAGATTTGGAGTTTGCAGAATGTCTTTTAGGGTAGGTTTTGGGTTTGATGTTCATAGGCTTGTAAAAGGCAGAGAACTTGTTTTGGGTGGCGTAAATATAGATTATGAATATGGACTGCTTGGTCATTCCGATGCTGACTGCCTTGTTCATGCAGTTTGTGATGCGCTGCTTGGCGCTTTGGGAATAGGTGATATAGGTGATTTGTTTCCTGATTCCGATATGCAGTACAAAGATGTCAAAAGCCTCTTCTTTTTACGCAGAATAAAGGATATTTTAAAAGAGGCAGGTTTTAGAATTTTAAATATAGACACAACGCTTGTTATGCAGAAACCCAAAATTGCACAGTATAAAGATGCCATGAGAACGAATATTGCAAATGCACTTGAAATAAATAACAATATTGTTAATATAAAGGCTACTACTACCGAAGGGATGGGTTTTGAAGGAAGAGGCGAAGGTGTTAGCGCCTATGCTGTATGTACATTAATTGAAGGCTTATGAATGAGATTGCTAAGTTTATTATAGCAAGCGGGGTTGTTCTTATACTTGTTGGTTTGGGTATGATGTTTTTGCCCAAAATGCCTTTTTTGGGTAGACTGCCGGGCGATATAATTGTAAAAAAGGATAATTTTACATTCTACTTTCCGCTTGCTACAAGTGTTATTTTAAGTATAATCTTTACAATTATTCTTTACCTTATGGGTAAACGTTAGGAGGGAAGATGTTTCCGTTAGTTGAGAATGCTTACGCTGCAGGAGGGGCTGGTCAGCCAGGAATGTTAGCTCAAATTATTCCACTTGTTTTGATAATAGTGGTGTTTTATCTGTTTTTGATTTTGCCTCAACAGAAGCAAAGAAAGAAACACAAGGAGTTTATAGAATCTCTGAAGAGGGGCGATAAGGTTATAACATCAAGTGGTATCTACGGAACTATAACAAAAGTCAATGAAAACGATTTTGTTATAGAAATTGCAGACGGAGTAAATATAAAGATAATAAAAGATAACATAGTTTCAAAATATTGATGCAAGGGGTTTCATAATATGAAGAGTTATACGTTAATAAAATTGGTAATAATTATTGCTGTTATTGCTTTATTTGGAGCTTATGCCGTTCCTACATTTGTAGGTAAGGATGCTGCAAAAAGATTGCCCGGTTATATGCCCAAGGATACAATAAACCTTGGTCTTGACTTAAAAGGCGGTATGCATCTTGTTTTGGGTGTTGAAACAGATAAGGCAATTTTTGCTGTTTTATCAAGAGTATCGGGCAATTTGAAAAAGCAGCTTATAAACGCAAAAATAGCATACGATAAGGTTTATGTGGACAGTAAAACAAACGATATAGTCATAAGTCTTGTTGACAGAAAAGATAAGGATAGAGCTCTTGATTTGATTGGGGCAAATTTGCCTAATTATCAAATTGTATCTGAGGATTTGCCGATAAAACTCAGACTCAAAGAAAAGATAGCAGAGAAACTCAAAAAAGAGGCAATAGACCAGGCTATTAGTGTTATAAGAAATAGGGTAGACCAGTTTGGTGTTGCAGAACCGACTGTTATCAGATCGGGTGAGAACCATATAGTTGTGGAACTTCCAGGCATAAAGGATGCAAACAGAGCTGTCAGGCTGATAGGAAGAACAGCGAGACTTGAGCTGCATCTTGTTGATGATAAGGCAAACATTGATGATGCCTTAAACGGCAATGTGCCGCCGGACGATGAGGTTATCTATGAGATAAAAAGAGATCCTACAACGGGAGAGGTGTCAAAGATTCCTTTTGTTGTAAAAAAGGATGTGGTTATAACAGGAGCAATGATAACAAACGCTTCTGTAAGATTTGGCGGAACAATGAATCAACCCTATGTTGCATTTGAGTTGAATTCTCAAGGAGCAAAGATTTTTTCAAGTTTTACTGCAAGCCACATAGGAAAACGATTGGCTATAGTGCTTGATAATACGATATATTCAGCACCTGTAATTCAGGGTGCAATAACAGGAGGTAGAGGCCAAATAACAGGAAACTTCAGCATTACCGAGGCTCATGATTTGGCTATTGTTTTAAGGAGCGGTTCGCTGCCTGCACCTGTTAAGGTTTTGCAGAAGGTTACAATAGGTCCTTCTTTGGGTAAAATATCTATAGAGAAGGGCACAAAGGCAATGATTTTCGGAAGTTTGGCTGTTATTTTGTTTATGATTTTTTACTACAAACTTTCCGGTGTGTTGGCTGATTTTGCTATGGCAATAAACGTGCTGATTATTCTTGGTGCGCTGGCAATGTTTCATGCAACATTGACGCTTCCTGGATTGGCTGGAATTGCTTTAACCATAGGTATGGCTGTTGATGCCAATGTTTTGATATATGAAAGAATCAGGGAAGAGCTAATGATTGGACGCAGTGTCTATGATGCCGTAAATACAGGTTATGCAAGAGCCTTTGTTACTATTTTTGATGCCAATATTACAACGCTTATAGTTGCAATTATACTTTATCAGTTCGGCAGCGGTCCTGTTAAAGGATTTGCCGTTACAATGTCTATAGGTCTATTGGCAAATATGTTTACGGCAGTTACATTTACAAAAACAGTCTTTGAAATTGTGCTTGATAAATTCAAGCCCAATAAGTTGAGTATTTAAGGGGGCTCTTAGATGATTCGTATAGTAAAACCCGATGTTTTGATAGATTTTGTTTCAAAATTTAAACTTGCAATAGGCATATCACTTGTTTTGATTTTAATAGGCATGGGCAGCCTTGTTATGCAAGGAGGTCCGAAACTTGGTATTGAATTTAAAGGCGGAACCTCTATTCAACTTCAGTTTAATAAGCCTATAAATGTTGTTGATTTAAGAAAAGCTGTTGCATCTTTGAAAACATTCAAGGATTCGAGAATTCAAAGCTTTGGCGGTACAAATCAGCACTACATTATTTACACAAAAACATCAACATCCTCTACTACACAAAACATAGAGGATAAGCTGAAAAGTGTTTTAGATAAACAGTTCCATTCCAACTACAAAATCATGAAAGTGGATATGGTAGGCCCGAAAATCGGAAAAGAGTTTAGAGATAAAGGTCTTGAAGCTATTATTATCGCTCTTTTGGCAATTTTAATATACATAAGCATAAGGTTTCAGTATAGATTTGCATTTGGTGCTATTGCGGCGCTTTTCCATGATGTTTTGATAACGGTTGGCTTTCTGTCACTGTTCGGTTATGAGTTTACACTTGATGTTGTTGCTGCTATTTTAACGATAGTCGGATATTCCATTAACGACACGATTGTTATTTATGACAGAATTAGAGAAAAGGTAAAAAATAACAGAAAAATGTCACCGACTGAAGCTATCAATAAAGGTGTTAGTGAGACGCTATCAAGGACAATACTGACAGCAGGTACGACATTGTTTGTTGTTTTGGCTTTGTATCTGTTCGGAGGACACGCTCTAAAGGGTATGTCTTTTGCTCTTCTTGTGGGTATAGTTTCGGGAACATATTCATCCATATTTATAGCATCTCCTGTTCTTTTGGCATTTAAAGGTCCTCTAATTCCTGAAAAGAAAGAGGAGGATTCCGCAGACAGATTTAAGCAGCAGATAGAGTTTGATATGAAGAATGTGAGGGGAAATTAAGCATAGAATTAGATAAATTTTTATCTATATTTTATGATGCTAAAAAAGCTTATAAAATCATCTTAAGACTAACATCAAAGTATAGGCTTTTTAGAGAATTTAACTATTCCATTGAAGCCATATACGGTTATCTGCAAAATTGTGCAGATGCCGACATGGCTTTTTCTTATTTCGAAGATTTTATAGCTCAATCAACGGTAAAATCCACAATATTTGAGCTTTTTGTCTCATTTAAGGTTGTGGGTGAGCTGCTGTTTGGCCTTTTTTCTCAATCCAACACTCTATCAAGTTATCTAATCAACAATCCTCAAAAAATATTTTGGCTTATAGAAAAAGAGACAATGGAAAAAAACAAGACAAAAGAGGATTTTCATGTTGAGGTTATGGATATAATAAAAAAGACAGAAAATCACAATAAAAGGGAATATTATCTAAGACAGTATAGAAAAAACGAGTATTTAAGGATTGCCTCAAGAGAAATTATTAAGGCATGCAAATTTGAAGAGACGATGAGAGAGCTCTCAGAACTTGCGTCGGCTCTTATTGAATCTGCTTTATGGATTGCAAAAGAGAAGTTAAAAAAGAGATATGGTATTGATGAAAACAGATTCTGTGTTATAGGAATGGGAAAGCTCGGCAATAAGGAGCTTAATTTTTCATCCGATATAGATTTACTTTTTGTTCATGATTCTGAGGATAACAGCGAGTATTTTAACCGTTTGGCAGGCAGTGTTGTGTCTGTGTTAAATGATAATAAAGACGGTGGGTTTGTCTATAGGGTTGATATGCGTTTGCGCCCGGGAGGAAAAACAACCGCTTTGTCTTTGAGTGTTGATGAGTATGAGGGTTACTATACAACATTTGGTCAGTTGTGGGAAAAGATGGCTTTGACAAAAGCCTATCCTGTAGCTGGCGACATAGATTTGGGGTTTGAACTTTTAAAAACACTAAGGCCTTTTATTTATAAAAAGTCAATAGATATAGAGTATATAAAAGAGATACGTTCTTTGATGTTCAAA
>JALWEJ010000057.1 GCA_027014115.1 Desulfurellales bacterium | reverse complement strand
ATAAGCCCTTCATTTTGCACTCATCGGGGCTGAATCGAGGGTGTTTTATTTCCCAATCAACTATTTCAAGTCTGAGTCGTCCGTGAATATCATCTATAGGAAAAATGGATTTCAGTGCATTATCCAGATTTTTTTCTATTTTTGTATTTTTATTTAAAAATTCTCTAAAAGAATCTACATTGAGCTTTAACAGGTCGGGTATATCCAAAATTTTTTCAACCTTACTGAAATCAACGCGCAATCTATAATCCAATTTAAGAGGCTTAGCCATTATTCACCTCGTTTCTTATTTTATATAATTTTTTAGAAAAAAAAGGGAAAGAGACACTGAGCCTCTTTCCCTCATACCCGCTATAATATTCAACTATTTAACTTCTACTTCGGCGCCGGCCTCTTCAAGCTGAGCTTTCAATTTTTCTGCATCTTCTTTGCTTACCTTCTCTTTTACAGCTTTCGGAGCTGAATCAACCAAAGCTTTGGCTTCTTTCAATCCAAGTCCTGTGATCTCTCTTACAACCTTAATAACCTGAATCTTCTTATCTCCTGCTTTATTCAATACAACATCAAACTCTGTCTGCTCTGCTGCAGCAGCTTCAGCTCCACCAGCAGCAGGTGCAGCAGCAACAGCAGCAACAGGTGCAGCAGCTGATACTCCAAATTTATCTTCCAACTCTTTAACAAAGTCTGCCAACTCAACAACTGTCATATTCTCAATAAATGCAATAACATCCTCTTTTGTAATATCTGCCATTTTCTAAAACCCCCTCTTTATTCGTTTCCTTTTTTTTCTTCAATAGCTTTTAAAACATACATCAACTGTCTAATATTACCTGCCAAAACATTGACAAATCCTGTAATAGGAGCCTTCATTGTTCCAAGCAGTTGAGCAACCATAACTTCCTTCGGCGGTAGCTTGCTTAATGCTTCTATCTGTTTTGCATCAACAACACTGCCATCCAAAGAACCGACTTTAGCCTTTAGCTTGTCATAACTCTTTGCTTTTGCAACAAGAACTTTTGCTAAAGCAGCAGCATCATCAAAGCTCAAAGCATAGGCGTTTGTTCCCTTCAAATGCTCTTTGAGAGACTCCCACTTACTGTTCTCAATTGCTTTTGCAACAACGCTATTTTTAATAACATTGAATGTGGCACCAATCTCTTTTACACTGTTTCTTACATCTTCCATTTCTTGGACAGTAAGACCTGTATAGTCAAAAACCAAGATGGCATTGGCACCTTCGAGTTGCTCAGCAAGCTTTTGAGACAGCTCTAATTTTCTCTCTTTCTTCAATACATCCCTCCTTTCCTCAGGCGGGTCAAAAACTTCTTATAAGCCTCGTGCAGGCAATTTTAAAACCAAAAGGCTACCCGCAGTCTTTGACCTCTTAAATTTTTATATGTTAACGCTGCATTGATTGTGCATCTATCTTAACACTCGGTGAATGGCTTGTTGCAATGTAAAATGATTTTATATACCTTCCTTTGCTTGCTGAAGGCTTTGCTTTTATGATAGCATCATACAAAGATAGAATATTGTCTTTCAATTTATCATTATCGAATGATTTTTTACCAACACCGGCATGAATATTGGCGGTCTTGTCAACCCTAAATTCTATCTCTCCTGCTTTTGCTCTTTTAACGGCATCGGCAACATCAAAAGTAACCGTTCCAACCTTAGGGTTTGGCATAAGTCCCCTCGGACCCAAAACCTTTCCCAATTTTCCTACAACTCCCATCATATCAGGGGTTGCTATAACCTTATCAAAATCGAGCCACCCCTCTTTTGTGATTTTTTCTGCAAGCTCTTCTGCTCCAACATAATCTGCGCCTGCACTTTCTGCTTCTGAAACCTTTTCGCCTTTTGCAAAAACTAAGACTTTTACAGTCTTACCTGTTCCGTTAGGCAGAGAAACAGAACCTCTGACAACCTGGTCTGAGTGTTTAGGGTCAACACCCAGCCTCATATGAACCTCAACAGTCTCATCATAGTTTGCAAATGCAATATTTTTAAGAATGGATACCGCATCATCAAGACTGTACTCTTTCAAGTAGTCATACTTCTTCAACGCCTCTAAATATTTTTTTCCTTTTTTCGCCATACTACACTCCTTTTGGCTCCCACTATCTCCTTATTTGGAAAAGTGGTAAAATGGTTTTTTAAAACTCCTCTACCTCAACTCCCATATTTACGGCAGTTCCTGCTATAATTCTCATTGCCTGATGTATATCGTTTGTGTTTAAATCAGGAAGCTTTATTTTTGCTATCTCTTCAAGTTTTTCTTTGGAGAGCTTACCAACCTTCTGCCTTGCTGCATCGCTTGAGCCCTTTTCAAGACCCAAAGATTTTTTGATAAGAGAACTGGCAGGTGGTGTTTTTGTTATAAAATCAAAAGACCTGTCCTTATAAACCGTAATAATAACAGGAATAATATCGTTTTTGTCCTTTGTGGCATCATTGAACTTTTTAACAAAATCCATAATATTAACGCCGTGTTGTCCCAATGCAGGGCCTACAGGCGGAGCTGGTGATGCCTTACCGGCTTCTATCTGAAGCTTAATTTGTGCCATAAACTCTTTAGCCATCTAACAAACTCCTTTATTCTTCAACTTTTTCTACTTGATTGTAGTTTAACTCAACTGGTGTAGATCTTCCAAATATGCTAATTAAAATTCTTAATCTACCCTTATCCACATCAACCTCTTCTATTGTGCCGGTAAAGTTGGCAAAGGGACCATCCAAAACCCTAACACTCTCTCCGGCTTCAAAAGATACAGAAAGCCTCGGTGCTTCTTTTGATGTTTCAACTCTTTTAAATATGTCAGCAACTTCTTTTTCATCCAACGGCACAGGCTGATTTTTATACCCCACAAAACCCGAAATAAAAGACATTCTTTTTACAACATTGTAAAGCTTATCGCTCATCCTTGCCTTTATAAAAACATAGCTGGGATAAAGACACTTTCTAACAGTTTCTTTTTTGTTGTTTTTTCCTATCTCTATAACTTCTTCAAATGGGACAAAGATATCCTCAACGTCGCCTTCAAGCCCTTCGTTTTCTATCTTGTTTTGCAGCATAGATTTTACTTTTTCTTCGTATCCGACCTGCGTATGAAGGGCATACCACTTAAATCCGCTCATTATATCTCTCTTTTTAACTGTATAAATTATTTAAATAAAGATTGCAGACCGATAGAAAGAAAATAGTCAAGCACACTTAGTATAACAGCAACAATCACACTAAATGCCAAAACAGATACGGTAGCTGCTGTTACTTCCTTTTTACCAGCCCAAACAACCTTCTTAAATTCAATCTTTACTTCTTCTAAAAAACTCAAAAACTTTTTCATAATCAATTTTGGCAGGCCAGGGAGGACTCGAACCCCCAACATGCGGTTTTGGAGACCGCCGCTCTACCAATTGGAGCTACTGGCC
>JALWEJ010000056.1 GCA_027014115.1 Desulfurellales bacterium | reverse complement strand
TGTATGCTATGGATTTGCAGCCTGAATTTACTGCATCCTCAACAATTTTTTCGGGCGGATATTCTTCACCAGCAACAGCTCCTGAGTTTTCTAAAGGGTATTGGCTTATTTCGTGGTTTTGACAGTAGAGGCATGCAAAATTACACCCTACTGTTGCAATGGAAAATGATTTTGTATTTGGCATAAAGTGAAAAAGCGGTTTTTTTTCTATCGGATCAACCGATTTTGCAACTGCTTTTCCAAACGCAAGCGAATACAGTTTTCCACCCCTGTTCTCTCTTACATGACACTGACCTCTTTCATTGTTTTCTATAACACATCTAAAACTGCATAAATCGCATCTAACTTTTTTGTTTTCCAATTGTTTGTAAAGATATGCTTCTTTCATGACAAAAACTCCTTATACCGGTAACAGAATTTTAAAAACGGTTCCTTCTCCAACCTTGCTTTCAATCTGCAAAACCCCACCTATAAGTTCAATGGAATGTTTTGCAATAGGGAGTGCAACGCCTTTTTTGACATCACCACCGGATTTAAAGGGTTGAAAAATATTTTCCAAAATTTCTTTGGGTATTCCGAGACCTGTATCTTTTATCGATATTTCAATCATGCCGTCTTTTTCTTCTTTTGAATGAATGACTTTAATGGTTAGTGTTCCTCCGCTTTTCATAGATTCCAGACTCTCGTCAATAATATTTCTTAAGGCAATGTAGAGTTTTCTCTCATCTATTCTTGTTGGGGGTATTTTTTCATCAACATCCTTTTTTATGGTTATGTTGTAGCTATTGATTTTGTCCTGCAGTTCTTCAAGGACTTTATTTGTTATTTTTTGGATGGATGCAAATTTCAATTCAATACTTGTATCACTCATCTGCAGGAGGTTGTCAAGTAGTATTGATAATTTTTTGCTTTCTATTTTTATGTGTTCTACATATTTTTTTATGTTTGATTCGTTGTCTGTATTTTTTATTTTCTTTTCAATAAGGTCTGCCATTCCGCCTATGCTCATAAGCGGGTTTCTAAATCTGTGTGCCACATTTTCTGTAAGCTCTAAGAATACCTTTTCCTTTTCTCTTTTTAGAAGTTGTTTTTGCATCGATTCAATCTTGTTTAAAGATTCCTCAAGCTCTTTGTTTTTGGCATTAAGTGTGTCGTTTAATGTATCAATCTCTTTTATATGTTTTTCTGCAATATCACTGAGTATGCCAGTGGGGTAGGCTATTATAAAAAACGGTGCTATTTTGTATACATACTCCAGTATATTGTATAAGCCTATTCCGTAATAGGAGTTTGCAAAAACAAAAGATACACCTCCAAACAGTGCCGTTATTATAGCCATTCTTGTCCCTAAAATAAATGCTGTAAAACTAATTATTACGAAATAGCCGGAATAAAACGGACTTGTTTCTCCGCCTGTTGCGTAGATAAAGTATGAAATAACCAATTCGTCAAACAAGAATGTAAACAAACAAAAAAAACAGGTTTTGTCATCCTTTTTTTGTACGAAGAAGCGTACAATGAAAAACAGCGCGTATATTGCTATTATTACATTGTATATAAAAATCAGATACAGTTTGTTGCAGTTTACGGTGTAAAGCTGGGGCATGATTGCCCAAAAGATGCCTCCTGTTACAGAGATTAATCTTATTGTTAGTAATATAAGATTTGTTTGTTCTATAGAGATAAACCTTTCGGTTTTAACCACTCACACCACCTAAAAATTGGACAAATAGCAGCTGTTTGCTATAATATAGAGTAATTGCTTGTGTCTTGTTTGTCAAACTGTTTTTTGTAAAATAACGGAGGGTTTTTATGCTGCTTGCAAAAAAACAGAAGAATAAAACAACTTGTTCCACATATATCGAAAATCTTGTCATGGTGATAGTTCATATACTTAATGCCCTAAAGATACATGATGAAGATATAGATTCCAAAATAGATACCTTTAAAGACAGTGCAAAGCAGATTAAATATGAAGAAAATACAGAAAAGCTGATGAATCTAAGAAACGACATAGCCGATTTTGTAATAGAGTATGATGAGTATGTATCAAGCAAGAAAGAAAAATTTAACAGATTGGTTTTGGGTAATATAAATATGCTCATTAGTCTCACAAAAAATCTTGAAGATTCCAATAAATGGAAAAAGACACTTGAAGATGTTAAGCTTACTCTAAAAGAGAAACTTGATATAGAATCACTTTCTGCAACAAAAGAGCTGCTTGTCGGGCTTGGCTATTCCTCAAAAAAAGATACAAAGGATGTTGTGTATAGAGATATAGTTGACATACTGTTTTCGCTGCTTTACATCGAAAGCGATTCTTTGGATGCAAGGAGATTTCTTGAAAAGGTTAAGGACTTGCAGGACAGGATTTCAGTCAATCCCTATAAAATTGACAATGAGGAAGTAAGAAAAGAGATTAAGGAACTCATAAAAGAAAAAGAAGAAATCGAAGAAGAGTATATTCAATCTCTGCATCTTAAGCTAAACAAAGCTCTCAAAGCACTTATTTACACAATAACGACATTCAGTTCATCCTCCAACGATTATGTTGGAGCATTTCAAGGGCATATTGACGAGATTAACGAAGCTATGGAAAAGGGTAGTCTTGATGTTGATGAGCTGAGTAAACGGCTTATAGGCATAGCAATAAAAATAAAAGACACAACAATAAATATGAAAAACGAGATTGAAGAGTATTCAAAAAAAATGGAAGAGGCAAAGGTTGTTATAGAAACACTAAAAAACCAGATAAATGAGGCAAAAAACAATCTGATAATAGACCAGCTCACTGGTGTTTACAACAGAAGGGGGTTAATACATTTTCTAAAGCAGGAGATGGAAAGAGCTGTACGTTATCAGCATCCAGTATCCATCATAATGGCTGATTTAGACCATTTCAGCAATGTCAACAACACATACGGCCATCTTGTGGGGGATGCCGTTTTGAAAAAATTCTGCTCCACAGTCCAGTCGGTTATAAGGGGCGTTGACATATTGACAAGATACGGTGGCGAGGAGTTTATAGTCATACTTCCAAACTCCACGAAAGAGAGTGCTTTTGTTGTTGCAGAAAAAATAAGAGAGGCAGTTGCCGCATTAAAGTTTAAGTATAAAGATCAGACATTTAGTATTACTGTGAGCTTAGGTATAACTCAGTTTAAAGAGAAAGATACTATAGAGTCCATTATAGAAAGAGCTGATAAGGCTTTGTATAAAGCAAAAGAGAAAAGAAATTGTACTGTTGAAGGAGAATGATTAATGATTAAATCAAGATTGATGAAAATAAGAGAAAAAATGGATATTATCAATACAGAAGCCATTGTTCTGTTTGACCAATCTGATATATACTATTTTACAGGCATAAAGGATATAGAGGGTGTGTTGGTTGTAACAAAAGATAGTTTCGAATTGTTTGTTTCTCCTTTGTATGCCCAAAAAGCAGAAGAAATTTTAAAAGAACATGTTGTTGTAACAAAAAACGGCATGGCAGATGTTGTTACATACTTAGAAAAAGAGGATATCAAATCTGTTGGATTGGATTTTTTAACAACAAAAATTCAGCATGAAAAGGATTTATCGGGATTTGAAGTTAAAGATTTTACTAATCAAACAAAAATTGTAAGAATGATTAAAGAAAAAGATGAGATAAACACCATAAAAAGAGCGGCTTATGCAGCACGAAATGCATTTTTAAAGGTTTATCCGTATCTAACAGATGGAAAAACAGAAAAAGAGATTGCAGATGAACTCAGTTATCAATTAAGAAAAGCAGGGGCTGAAAAAGAATCTTTTGAAACTATAGTTGCAAGTGGAGAAAACGCTGCACATCCACACCATGTGCCTACGGATAAAAAGATAAAAAACGGTGAATTTGTTGTGATAGATTTTGGGGCTTGTATAGATGGCTACAATTCCGATATGACCTATTCTTTTTTAATCGGCGCAAAAGACGATGAAAAGAAAAAGTTGTTTAATGCAGTGTTCTATGCTCAGCTTTTTGCAACAGAAATGATAGCTCCAGGCAGAACAAAGGTGAAAGAATTGGAAGAAAGGGCAAAAAAAGAGCTGAAAAAATATGATTTGGATAAATTTTTCATACATTCTCTCGGCCACGGTATCGGTATTGATGTTCATGAGTTTCCGTATATAAATATGAAAAACGAAATGGTTGTTGAACCAAATATGATATTTACAATAGAACCGGGTATTTACATACCCGGCAGGCTTGGTATAAGACTTGAAAATATGATACTTGTTAAAGAAACAGATGTTGAGGTTATAGCATTTACGCCTTTAATGGAGGCGATGTAAACCGATTATCACAACTGTGAAATAGAGTTGTTTTTGTTGTCGCATAAACACACTCTGTTTCTTCCGAGCTCTTTTGCTTTATAGAGGGCATCATCGGCTTTTTTTATTAGTTTTTCAATGTTGTCCTTTTCATCAAATTCGGATACACCGATAGAGATTGTTATTTTTATGTCTTGTGAATCAAACTGTGTGGTGTGGGTCTGTATCGCTTCTCTTAGCTTTTCTGCTGCGGCTGAAGCATCGTTTATGTTTGTGTTTGGCATAATCACACCAAACTCCTCACCACCAAATCTTCCCACTATATCAGATTTTCTTATCAGCTGCTGAAGTATTCTTGCTAATTCTTTCAAAACCATATCTCCGCCTGCATGACCATATACATCGTTTACGTTTTTGAATTTGTCTATATCAATCATAATAAATGATAGTTCGTTTCCGTACCGCTTGGAGGTTTCGAAGTAATGCTCCAGGAGTCTAAAGAATGTTCTTCTGTTGTAAAGTTTTGTTAAAGAGTCTATCTCGGATTCCTCTTTTAGTTTTTGGATAAGTTTTGAGCTTTTTATAGCGGATGTAACTCTTGCTATAAATTCAACAAGTATATATGGTTTTGATATAAAATCATCAACACCGCTTTGAAAGGCTTTGTTCATAATATCTACTCTGTCCTCATTTTCGGCAGCTGTTATGCCTATTATGGGTATCCAAGAAAAACGCTCATCATTCTTCAGCGCTTTTGTTATATGGAATCCATTTGCTCCGGGTAAGTTTATATCAAGCAGAATTGCATCAATTTCTTTGTTGTCCATTAATGTTTTTAGAGCATTTTCCCCTGTAAATACACTTATCGGTGTGATATGTTTGAGTTTGAGCTGGTGTGACATTGTTTTGTTCTGTACTTTTGAATCTTCAACAACAAGAACAGTGCCTCTATTCAACTTACCTTCAAAATATTCATTTATATAGTTAAAAAGTTCACCGCTTTTAAAAGGTTTTTTTAAATAATCAAAAACACCAGAATCAAAAGCCTTGTGTTTAAAATAATCACTGTCACTTGCAGTTAGTATGACTGTTGGTAAATCCTCCAATCCAAGTTCCGATTTTGTTTTCTCAACCAACTCCCAACCTGTCATACCAGGCATTTCACCGTCAATGATAGCAAAATCGAAATTTGTATCACCTTCTTTCAGATGCTCGTAAGCCTCCGCACCGTCATTGAATATTTCCATATCATACCTGCTTTCAAGCTCTCTTTTAACCAATTTTCTAATAAATTCACTATCGTCACAAACAAGGATTCTTTTCATCTTTACACCTCCACTGTTTTTGCCATATCTTTTGCAAAGTATGTGATTATTATGTCTGCACCGGCTCTTTTTATGGATGTTAAGCTTTCAATCACAGCTGCCTTTTCGTCAATCCAGCCCAATTTTGCGGCTGCTTTTATCATAGAATACTCTCCGCTGACATTATATGCAGCAAGCGGCATGTAGGGGAAGTTGTCTTTAACAAGCCTTATGACATCAAGATAGGAGAGTGCCGGTTTAACCATGAGGTAGTCTGCTCCTTCTTCAATATCCAGCATACACTCTTTAAGTGCCTCTTTGGCATTTCTAAAATCCATCTGATATGTTTTTCTATCACCGAAAGCTGGGGCTGATTCGGCTGCATCCCTAAATGGTCCGTAAAAAGCCGATGAGTATTTGACGGCGTATGACATTATTGCCTTTTCATAATAGCCGTTATTATCAAGCGACTTTCTGATTGCTTTTACCATGCCGTCCATCATTCCGCTTGGGGCTATTATGTCTGCGCCCATTTTGGCATACACATAAGCCTCTTTCTCTAAAAGCTCAAGTGTTGGGTCGTTTAACACACTGCCGTTTTTATCCAAGATTCCGCAGTGTCCATGTGAGGTGTATTCACACAGACAGGCATCTGCTGTAACTATCATATCGGGGATAGCAGATTTTATTTCATATATTGATTTTGCGATTATACCGTCTTCTGCATAGGCTTGACTGCCAATTTCGTCTTTTTTTTGTGGTATGCCGAAGAGTATAACAGATTTTATGCCGAGAGAATATGCTTCTTTTGCTTCTTTGACTGCATCTTTAAGCGGCAGTTGAAAAATACCCGGCATCGATTTAATGCTGATTTTTTTCTCTATGCCTTCTTTTATAAAGATGGGATATACAAAATCATTTGTACTGAGGCTGGTTTCTGCAACCATATCCCTTGTACTTTTTGACACTCTCAGTCTTCTTGACCTAATATTTGGAAAAAACATGGCTCCTCCTTGTAATGAAGGTTTATTTAAAATTTACACACATATTTTTTTTATTCAATAAAAAAATTCCAAAAAACACAATCAATTTGATTATGTATATTCAATTTCATATAATCACACCCAACTAAGGAGAAAGTATGGTGAGAAAAAGAGGCTTTAAGAAGCTTAAATCTCTCTTGGGTGAAAGATTTCTCGACGATAAACTAAGCAGGGTTCAATACTCATACGATGCAACACAGAAGATGTATCTGCCCGATGTTGTTGTGCTGCCTGTTAATACGGATGAGATTTCTCAAATAATGAAAACAGCATACAAATATTCGATTCCCATTGTGCCGAAAGGGTGGGGGAGCGGATTTACAGGCGGTGCGCTTAATGTTGAAGGCGGTATAGCCTTATCGCTTGAAAAAATGGATGAAATCATAGAACTTGACCAAGACAATATGATGGTATGGGTAGAATCCGGTGTTGTAAACTACGATTTGCAGGAGTTTTTAAAACCCTATGGACTTATGTTTCCGCCAGACCCCTCTAGCTGGAAATTTTCCACCATAGGCGGAAATATAGCAGAAAATGCAGGAGGCCCAAGGGCTGTAAAATACGGTGTTGTTAAGGATTGGGTAAAAGCTCTTGAGATAGTCTTGCCAAACGGCACAACCTTGACAACGGGTTCTAAAAATATAAAAGATGTTGCAGGATACGATATAGTTGATTTAATTGTTGGGAGCGAGGGGACACTGGCTGTTGTAACAAAAGCTTTACTCAAACTCTACCCGATACCAGAGCATAAAGAGACAATGGAGATAGTGTTTGAAGATATGGGTGTGGCAGCAAAAACGGTAAGCAGTATTATGAAAAGCAGAATTATACCTACATCGATAGAATTTGTAGACAAAGATGCAATTATTGCTGTTGAGGATGCCATGCATATCGGTTTGCCTCTTTCGGCAGATGCCGTATTGATTATTGAGGTTGACGGTGCAGTACATGAAACACAGGAAAATGTCAAAAAAATAGAAGATATTTGTCGAAATACAGAAGGTGTTATCTCATTCAGGGTTGCAAAGGATGAAAAAGAGGCGGATGAGATATGGACAGCAAGGCGGTCAATTTCGCCGACCCTCAAGAGAATAGCAGACGGAAAGCTGAATGAAGATATTGTTGTCCCCATCACAAAACTTGCAGAGATGATTAAAGAAACACAAAAAATATCAAAAAAATACAATCTGACAATTGTAAGTTTCGGTCATGCCGGAGACGGCAATATACACACGAATATTATGTATAACACAGACAGTGAAGATGAGACAAAAAGGGCGTATAAAGCAATGGACGATGTGTTTGATGCCTGTCTGTCTTTGGGGGGCTCAATAACCGGTGAGCACGGTGTTGGTATAACAAAACAGGATTACCTTGAAAAACAGGTCGGATACGATGCCATTGAGCTCTATAGAGCCATAAAAAAGGCTTTTGATGATAAAAATATACTAAATCCTAAAAAGATGAGGCTGTAGATTGGACAAAAGATTAAATAAAACATGGGAATCATGCGTAAAATGCGGTATATGCAGAAGTGTCTGCCCTGTATTCAAAGAAGAAAAATCAGAGCCTTATGTGGCAAGAGGGCATATAACGCTTTTGAGCGAACTTATAAAGGGTAATATAGGCTTCAAAGAACACGAAGCAAAGGATTATCTCTATAAGTGTCTGCTTTGTACAACCTGCGTTGAGGCATGCCCCAACAATTCAGAAACAGACACGATAGTCGAAATAGCAAGACATGAGGTTATAAAGCATCACGGTCTACCGTTGTATAAAAAGATTATGGCAAGGGTTTTAAAAAACAGACAGATGATGGACTTCGCATTCAAAAATGCAGCTATGTTTTCGTCATTTATGTTCAAAAAAAACAGCGATACATCGAGAGCATCACTTGAAACAAAGATAAAAACCCCTGTTATGGAAAAGGGCAGGCTTATACCAAAACTCTCAAAAAAGAGCTTTATGCAGAAGTATGCCGAATATTCTGATAGTAAGGCGACTTTGGCTTTGTTTCCCGGGTGTCTTATAAATTACACATATACAGAAATTGGAGATGCATTTGTAAGTATACTTAAAAAGCTAAACATAACATTCAATGTACCCAAAAAACAGCTCTGCTGTGGAGCACCTGTCTATTTTGCCGGTAATTTTGAGGATGCGGCATATCTTGCAAAGAAAAACCTTGATCTGTTTGAAAATCTGGATATCGAGTTTATAGCTGTTATGGAGCCTACATGTGCAAGCATGATAAAAAACGACTATGTCAAGCTTTTTATGTATCTTGAAGATAAAGAGTATGAAAAAAAAGCGAGAGATATCGCAGAAAAAATAATAGATCCGGTAAAATATCTCTACGATTACACAAATATTGCAGAAAGTATAAACAATACAAACCTAAAGACAACCTACCATGACCCGTGCCATCTCAAAAGGGCACAGAATATAAAAGAGGAACCGAGATTTTTTATCAAAAAAGCAAGTAATTTTTCGGAGATGAAAGAGGCTGATAGATGCTGTGGAAACGGCGGAACATTCAGTATAGATTATAGGGAAACATCAATGAAAATAGCCTCAAGAAAGGTTAGAAATATAGAAAACTCCAAAGCCGATTATCTTGTGACAGGGTGCTCTGCCTGCATAATGCAGTTATCCGAGGCTCTTCATAAGCACGGTGATGATCATATAAAAACAATCCATACACTTGAATTGATTGAAAAAGCTTTGACTGTTTAGGAGATAGATATGAGAGTAAGAAAAGCTGTTTTACCGGTTGCCGGTTTCGGAACAAGGTTTCTGCCTGCTACAAAATCCTCATCGAAGGAGATGCTGCCTTTGGTGGATAAACCCTTGATTCATTATGCTGTAAAGGATGCAGTCGATGCCGGTATTGAACAGATAGTGTTTGTAACAGGAAGAGGAAAAAGAGCTATTGAGGATTATTTTGATATATCGTTTGAGCTTGAGTATCATCTGAAGTTTCACGGCAAAGATGAGATTATTGAAGAGATGAGGCAGATAAGCGATATGGCGGATTTTGTATATTTGAGACAGAAGGAGCCCAAAGGGCTTGGACATGCCGTTTTAAGGGCAAAGGATGTTGTGGGCGATGAGCCTTTTGCCGTAATTTTAGCAGATGATGTGATTGAAAACTCCTCAAGCGGAACAAAACAGCTTATAGATGTTTTTGATAGATACCACTGCTCTGTTATAGGGCTTGAAGGGGTGCCAAAAGAGGATGTCTCAAAATACGGCATAGTCAGCGGCAAGGAGATAGAAGACGGGCTCTACAAGCTTGATAATTTTGTAGAAAAACCAAAGCCAGAGCAGGCACCGAGTAATACTGCAATCATAGGCAGATACATATTTACGCACAGGATATTTGAGGAGCTTGAAAAAACACAGGTGGGCGCAAAAGGTGAAATACAGCTTACAGATGCTATTTTATCTTTGAGTAAAAAAGAGGTAATCTACGGTAAAACGCTTGAAGGCAAAAGATTTGACTGCGGAAGTAAATTCGGCTTTTTGGAAGCCACTGTTGAATTTGCTCTAAATGACAAAGAGATAGGTCAGGAGTTTAAAGAGTATTTGAAAGGGGTTATGGGATGTTAGATTTAGCTGTTTTGAGAAAAAATCCAGAGCTTTTAAAGAAGAAATTGCAGGATAGATTTTATGATATAGATGTTGATAAGCTGGTTGAAATGGACAAAGAAATAAGAAAAAATAAATCGGTGTTGGATGAGCTTTTGGCATCAAGAAACAAGCTTTCGAAAGAGATAGGTAAAAGAAAAGCAAAAAAAGAACAAGCCGATGATTTGATAAAAAAGGTGAACGAAACAGCGGACAAGATAAAGAAAACAGAAGAAGAATACAATAAAAAGCATGAAGAGTTTATGAATATATGGCTGCTTGTGCCCAACATGATTGATGATTCGACACCTATAGGAAAAGACGAAAGCGACAATGTAGAGATAAGAAAGTGGGGAGATATAAAAGAGTTTGGCTTTAAACCCAAAGAGCATTTTGAACTTGCAGCAGAGCTTGATATGCTTGATTTTGAAAGGGGTGCAAAGCTTTCAGGCTCCCGTTTTGTTGTCTACAAAGGGCTCGGAGCACGCCTTGAGAGGGCTTTGATAAATTTTATGCTTGATCTGCATACAAAAGAGCACGGCTACAAAGAGATTATCCCTCCATATATTGTTAATGAAAATGTAATGGTTGGGACAGGTCAGTTTCCAAAATTCAGGGATGAAGCTTACGAAACAGGCGGTCAGTATTTGATACCTACTGCTGAGGTTCCGCTTGTCAATCTTCATCGTGAAGAGATTTTAAAAGAAGATGATTTACCGATAAAGTATGCAGCCTATACAGCCTGCTTTAGGAAAGAGGCTGGAAGCTACGGCAAAGATGTCAAGGGCATAATCAGGCAGCATCAGTTTAACAAGGTTGAGCTTGTTCAGTTTACAAAGCCGGAAGAGTCATTTGATGCTTTGGAGGCTTTGACAAACAGTGCAGAAAGGGTGCTGCAGCTTCTTGGTCTGCCGTATCGTGTTGTTGTGCTCTCAAGCGGTGATATCGGTTTTTCTGCTGCAAAGACCTACGATATTGAGGTTTGGCTGCCAGGACAAAACCAGTACAGAGAGATTTCTTCATGCTCAAATACGCTTGATTTTCAGGCAAGAAGGGCATCTATCAGATATAAAGGCAAAGAGGGAAAGACATATTTTCCTCATACGCTGAACGGTTCAGGTGTTGCTGTCGGACGCTGTCTTGTTGCTGTTTTGGAGAATTATCAGCAGGAAGACGGCAGCATAAAAATACCGGAAAAACTTATTCCCTATTTCGGAGACAAAGAGATAAGGTAAATGGGTTTTGTTGAGGATGAGCGTTTTTTAAAATACGGGGCAAGATGTCTCTTTTTTGATAGATACGGAGGATTTAGCAAACCACCGTTTGATGAGTTGAATACAAGTTTTAATGTTGGCGATGCAAGAGAAGATGTTGAAAGAAATCTTGATGCAGTAAAAAATATTTCTGCAGCAGATAAGGTTTCGATAATGAACCAGATTCATTCGGATATAATATTGGAATATAGCGGTAAATATCATGATGCAGACGGTATGTATACCAATCAAAAAGGTGTGTTTATTGGTGTTAGATTTGCAGACTGCACACCAATAGTTTTGATGGATACAAAAAAAAGAATGATTATGTCCATACACGCCGGATGGCGCGGCACTTCTTTGAAAATATCAAAAAAAGCGTGTGAGATTTTTGCAAAAAGAGGCAGCAGTCTCTATGATATAATTGTTTCCATAGGTCCTCATATCTGCAGAAACTGTTATGAGATAAAAGAGGATGTGGCAAAAAAGTTTTACAGTGCCGAAGTGATACAAACTAAAGACAAGCTGTTTCTTGATTTGGAGACAGCAAATATAAATCAGCTTATACACTCCGGTATAAACCATAGAAACATAGAATCTTTTGGTATTTGCACTTTTGAGCATGAGTCATTCTTTTCATATAGAAGAGACAAAGTTTGCGGAAGAAATATCGGGGGCGCACTTCTTAGTTAATCTTAAAAATTGTCAATATTAATTAAAATTGATTTTTACTCTATTTTGCTTTATTATAAAACTGTGCAGGGAGGTTTTATGTTGAAGCAGAAAGATGCCTCTGAAATACAGAGTGAAGTTTTAAAGTATGCAGAAGAAAAAAATATAGTTCTTTTTCCAACCACATACAAGAAATTGTTTTTTAAGTTCGCAAAGAAAAAAGGTTTTGATGAAAATGACTGTCTCAATGCCGACAAGGCATTGGCTTTTGAAAAATTAGCAGAAAAATCCATTCGAGCAAAGAGCGAAAAGATTAACGATATATACACAACAATGGAGAACACAACAGAAAAATTGATTATACATCTAAATGAAGGAAAAAAAGCCCTTGATGATTCCATTGATGAGATTAAGAATGATGGTTTGGAAAACAAAGATACATTAAGCAAAAAAATGGATAAGTTTTTAAGCCAATACTCAAATTTTATGAAGCAGGTTGGTGAGATTAAAGAAAATATAGATTCTTTAGAGGATTCTCTTAAGAGCGTAGATGATTTGAGTATACAAGATTCGGTAACGATGCTTGGCAACTGCAGATATTTTGAAATGGCATTTGATGGCGAGATGTATACAACAAAACGGTACAACACACCGACAACTCTTGTGTTGTTTAGGATGAAAAATATTGCCCAAATCAGAAAGAAGTTTTCGCAATCTGTTGAGAATGCTATTGTTAAGTCATTGGCAAACCTTATACATGAAAGCATTAGGGCAAGTGATGTTTTATGTCGATGCGATGATGAAAGTTTTAGGATATTGCTGCACAATACCGATGTTGAGGATGCTAAGAAACTTGTAGAAAAGATAAAACAGATTTTAAACAAGGTTGTATTTCAAAAGGGAGAAGATAAATTCAAGATTAGTTTTCTCTATGGTTTAACCCAAATAAGAAAAGAAGACACGCCTTCTAATGCAATTATGAGAATCACTCTCAATTCTTAAAAAGGTGGTCTAAATGAAAAAATTGAATGATACCGATAAAAAACTGTTTGGGGATTATGCTCTTTTAGTATCCGGTTTTGAGGAATTTGAACAGGAGAGCATACTTCTAACATCAAAAGAACATAATGCATTGCTGAAGGTTGTTTTTGCAAAACAAGAAGATAGCAAAAGCAGTTTGCAAGAAATATTCTCAAAAGATGACAAATACGGATACAAAAACACTCTCTATCCTAAAAGAGCGCTTATTATGAGCGGATTTTTAGAAAAAGAGATCGCGGAATTTATGAAAAAGATTTATTCGTTGAGGCTTGTTTCCAATCTGTGGGCGGTTTTGACACCCACATCGCAAAATTGGAAACTCTCTGAACTTTTGGAAGAGCTTGAAAAGGAAGATAGAGAGCTTAAAAAAACGAGAATGCAAGAATCATAGTTGTAAGAGTGCTTCTTTAAAATCATCCTGCGTGTTGATGTTGATAAGATTGTTGTAGTTGCCCCAGTTTTCTATGTGTGGCTGTTTGTAGGACAGAATGTCTTTTATGCCTTTATTGTCACATTTGTTTTTTTTAAAAAATTCCATTGCATAATTTTTGGATATCATTATAGGCAGTGGCGTAATTTTGTTGTTATATGCAAAAACAGATGCAAATACATTATTTTGAGCTGAGCTTATCAGTATATCAATCATTTTTTTTGTTAAGAACGGCATATCCACACCAAGAAACAGATAATATTCATGATTTGTTTCTTCCATAACATAATAGATTCCGCAAAGCGGTCCTAAAAACGGTTTTTTGTCCCTTATTTTTTTAATTTTAAAGCCTGTGGGATCATCTGTTATCCTATATTTATCTTTCAAATACGGGCATGATATGTATATTGTATCTGTATACTTCAAAAGCAGATCTATAGAATAATCTATGAGCCTTTTGTTTTTTAACAGCTCAGTGGCTTTATCTTTTTTGAAGCGTGAACTTTTGCCACCGGAAAGAAGGCAAAACGCAATGTCTCTATTTTGATTCATAGGTAAATGTATGAGTAGAGCTTTCCCACCCTTTGGAATAGTTGGATGACCATATGCGAATAAGCCAAATATACTTTTTGGAGGGTGTAAGTGATGTTAGCTCCCACGGTGCAGCATATAGGAAATCCTGACCCTTGACCATTTTTCTCAAATATTCTTTTTTGTTGTCAAGGCTTCTTATTCTAACATCATAAAATTGATTTTCGCCGTTATCGGGCAGTTTCCATTCAAACAGTATGCCGTTAAACTTATCTACAACGGCTTTCATTGAACTATTATCTATTGGTGTTATGTCGGATGTATCACCTTCAAAATCATAAGTGGCTGTTTCATTGTCTGTATCTTTAAATTCCACATTCAGTATGTATGTTCCGCTTAAAGGTTGAATGTTTTTTGTTGTGCTGAACTCCTCGTTTGTATCTGTTTCTGTGGATAGGTCTTTCCAGTCTTTCGATAGGTCAAATGTATAAACAGCACCGTCGGGTGCAGTCACATAAGCCTTTGTTATATTTTTTCTCGATGCTTGCCTAACATTGAATCCGAGATTAAGCTTGCCCATAAAGTCCCAGACACCAAACCATAAAAGCCTGTTTTTTAGATTTTTTGGATTGTACTGTTTTACAATATAGCTTTGGTAGCCTTTATTTACAGGGCTTACTACAATACTTGGAGGGTAGGGGAATGTATCGTATGTTGAGACAGCCCATTTGTAGTTTTTGCCAACCTCAAGGCACGGCATGTCGTTTGATGATAGTTTTATGCCGTTTAGTCCAAGCCATGCAGGAATACTGAAATAGTATCTGTTGTCATTTTCCCCTTTTATTTTCAACCTGTAGTATTGATTGCTTTTTGCATACCAGCTTATATCTGCTGTGCCCGAATCGTCTATTGTTAAATTGATTGTGCTGTTATCAACACTCTCCAGATTATCAACCTTTTTTAAATATTTTGTATATGTAGAGCTGTATCCGTCAGAAAACACAAATGTGAATTTGTATCTGCCGTATTGTATAGGATTGTCATCAAATGTGTAATCCCACCATTTTGCACTTTTGAAACACTGCGTTGAGGCGTCTACAAAACCTTTTTCTAAATCCAAAGTGACAACGGTTCCATCAGGCTTTTTTAGGAATACATTCTCCAAAAGGTCTCTGTATCCTTTGTATACTTGGAAATTGACATCAAGTTTGTCGTTCCATACTATTACCTGCACACCCTCAACCCTTTGAAAACCCTTTTTCATTGTAAAGTTTACCTGACTGTTTGAGGATATAAGACCCATTCTGTCTGTTAGATTTGTTTTGTTGTCGTTTTCATAGAAATATTCACCAATATAACCCAAGGCTTGAGCGTATGCATAGGCTTTTCCTTCATATGTGTCGTTGTCTATTTTGTAGTTTCCGTTTTTATCGGATAGAGCATAAGATACCATTTGATATTCGGGTGTAATTGCCTCAATAAAAGCATACGGTATGGGGTTGTTGTTTTCATCGGTGATTTTTCCGTTTATGGTAAATGCAAATGACTGTACGGCTGTGAGTATCAAAATAATGCAAACCGCAGCAATTTTTTTTGTTTTCATAACACCCCTTAAAACAGACATAAAAATACCTATCGGTATCTTAGCAAAAAAGTTTCCATAAGCTTAAAAAAACATAAAATATTCCACGTTGTATAGAAAATGCAGCAGTACTGCCGATGTTAGCCCTTGTTTTTGTCTTAAATATCCAAAAATCAAAGCCGGAAAAAATGTGGCAAAAGCCCAAATGGATGTGTGGCTGAATATATGAGATAGTGCAAAAACAAAAGCAGCTGCAATGTTTGCAAAATCTGTCCTGCAGCATTTTTTTGTCAGATAAAGCATGAAAAACCCAAGCAGTATGCCCCTAAAGAGCAGCTCTTCCAGTGTTGATACAACCAACTGTTTTGAGATGAGATTTATGCTTAAGTTGATTGAGGGTTTGTCCAACAAAAAAAGAAACAGATAGACCGGTTGTGAAAACAGAATGAAAAAAACAAACCTGTTGATATCCAATGATTTATACTTCAAACCTATAAACTCAAGATAATCCTCAAGTGCTATCTGAATGTTTTTCGCCGTCTGAAAATAAACCATATCAATGAAAGCATAAGTATAATTATCAATGTTAGACCGTTTTCTGGGGAGTTGTTTGATATTGAACACCCGCCGCCACCTGACTTTTTATTCTCGCTTTCTACTGATGCCAAAGCAACAGGATCTTCTATATATCCGTTTTCCATTCCGTCCAAATCAAACATTCCGCCGTCTGTCAATTTTAAAGATACAGTGTAGTCGTCAACCTTGCTCCACAAATCCTTTGGAATATTTGTATAATGACTGTTATCATCTACCTTATATAGAGCAAGATTTTTTGGTAGTTTTTCGCCAAATTCAAGTATGATGTTTACAGTTTGTCCGGTTTTGTCTGTTTTAAGTGTAAACGATATTGTGCCAAAAGGGAAGTTTACGCCGCTTACGGCATCTTTTCTTGTTTTTCCGATTATGACCCTATTTAAGAGTTTGCCGTGAGAATTTTGAGGAAGAAAAATGTCTATTGATGTTGAATTGTCTATTGAATTCACTAAAACCCTATTATCTTGTGCCAAGTCTATCGCCTCGATTGTTAAGTTGTCTGAATCCTGATATTCTCCATCATCAACAGTTAATTGTATTGTGTAATAACCTTCTTTGTCGGGTGTGAATGTTGCGCTTGATGAGATGTTTTTAATTTGGACACTGCTGTTTTTAGGTTTTGAAACTATCTCCCATCTGTATTTTAACGGAGCTTTTTCAGGGTCAAAACTTGCACTGCCGTCTAATGTTACAGGATTTTCTACAGCCACCTTTTTATATCTTTTGATGATTTCCGCTTTTGGTTTTTTGTTCTTTTTTTCTTTGGGTTTTTGTTCAAATTCCGCATAACATATTTTGTCGGAATCCATTATTATTGTGCATGTTGTATTATTATCGCAAACTTCGCAGTCTTTTTGCCATTCTTTAAAAATTGAGTTACTATCGGCTTTTGCTTCCAGTGAAACAGTAGTGTTTTTTTCAAATTCATAGTTATCCGTTTTTGGAGATATTGAAATTAAGCCTAAACCGCCTCCTGTAATATAGACATCAAGATTATAAAATATCGGTTGTTCTTTTTTTTGCTGTTTACTCACTTTTTCTTCTTTTTGAGCTTGTTTTTCTTTTATTGTGATTTCTAAATTTTTGCTTGTTGATATTGAGTCTGCATCTTCAGCCGAACATATAACTGAGTATGTTTTGGCATTTTTGTATGTATGCGAAAATTTACCATCTGTATTTGTTTTGGTCTGTCCGTCTCCAAAGTCTATTGTGTATTTTGATAGGTTGCTGTCTTTATCTTCTGCACTGCAGATAAAGTCAACCAAATCCCCAACAAATGCTTCTTGAGGGTTTACCTCAAACATAGTAATTACAGGAGGTGAATTGAATACGGCTTGACACTGCTTGTTTGTATTTATTGTTATTATGCAGGATTTTTTGTTTTTACAGTCAGAACAGTCACCCTCCCACTGTGTAAAAATTGAACTTGTGAGTTCTTTTGCATTGAGTGTTACTTTTGAATTTTCCGTGTATTGAAAAGAACAGTTTGCACCGCAGTTAATACCTTTGGGCGTGCTTGTAACAACCCCCTCATCTTTATTGTTTACAGATACCGTGAGTTTGTATTTTCTTAAAGGTTTTACATCTATACTTTGGGTTTTTTTGATTATCAAACCAGAGCTGTCTTTTAATGTTAATGTTGGTTTATATAATCCGGGATTTTTGTATATATATGTAAAATTTGAAGTGTTTTTGCAGCTGCTGTTTTTGTATTCGAATGTACCGTCTGAATCTACATCAACAAAACAGCTTACCGTTTTGTTGTCCATGTTTGACAGCTGCCAGGAAAAATTTACACCCAAAGGAGCTATCCCGCTATCCGGTTCTGCTTTAAATGATTCTATTTCGGGTTTTGGTGCTGTTTCTTTTTTGCTGTCTGTTTGGTTATCGTTTTGTATGGATTGTTTTTCTGTTTGCAGCGGTTCTGTATTATTATCCTGTTTCTGTTTCGTTGTTTTATTATCTTGTGTGGGTGTTTGAGAGCTCTCGTTTTTTGTTGTCTGCAGTAAGGTTTTTTGTACTGCTTTTGTATTGTTTGTTATATGAGGTTTTTCTTTTATACTGATGCTTGTTTGAAATCCTTGGACATTTTTCATGATACCGTTTTTGTCTTTTAAATATTTGACTTTTATGCCCACAAATGTTGCTGCGGGTTTGTTTAATGCTTTGAAGTGAATAACAAGCAAATCAAGATTTTTGCTTGGACCTGAGCCTGAAATGTTGGAGCCCATTACAGCAATATTTCCTTGTGCGCTGTCCAAGCTTGTGATTAACAAAAATCCTTCACTACCGACATCAACACCGCCGTTTTTTTGTGTGTCAATCTCGATAACGGAGGGGTCATAGGTAATTTCCATCTGGTAGCCTATTAAAGGATTTGAGCCTGTATCAACCTTTATGTGCATATCAAAATCTGAATTTGTATATATTTTGGAGCTTGACGGCTCAAGCCATACATTACCGGCTGAATTGTAGGCAAATGAGGAAGAATTCAATATAAATATCGAAACTATAAATAGAAAGACAGCCCTTAAATACTTCAAAGCAAACCCCTGTATATTAACTATCTAAGCCATTCTACAAAACTTTTGCTTTTTTTACAAATTTAAGCTGTTTTTAGTTTTTCCTTTAATGTTTCCAAAACATTATCGATATGTCCCGTAACTTTCACTTTATTCCAAATATGGACAATAATGCCGTCTGGGTCTATCAGATATGTTGTTCTTATAACACCGAAATATTCCCTTCCGTACATCTTCTTTTTACCCCATGCACCGTATGTTTCCAATGTGTTATGCTCAGGGTCACAAAGCAGTTTTACTCTTAGGTTGTATTTTTCTATGAAATTTTTGTGTTTTTTTGGAGTATCTGGGCTTATACCCACAATTGAGCAGTTCAATTTTTTAAACTCTTCCATTTTTTCACTAAAACCCACAGCCTCTTTTGTGCAGCCGCTTGTATTGTCTTTCGGGTAAAAGTATAAAACAAGCCATTTACCTTTGAAATCCTTAAGGCAGCACTCTTTTTCATTTTCATCCAAAAGACAAAAATCAACTGCCTTTTTGCCAACTTCCAACATATATCCCCCTTTTTTTAAGCCTTCAGATCAATCTGTTTTTTAAAAAAAGCTGCTTTTTCCTTTAATAAATCAACACCTACAGATACATTTTCGCCAAGCAGCTTTTTTATTTCATCAATACTGTTTTTGAGAATGTTTTCTGCATGTTTGTCAGAACAAAGCAGCATACACTTTATGTGGTTGTCTGTATAAAGCATATCTATTTTTATATCGCCAAGCTGTCTCGGTGATGCATACAAAACAACCCTTATGCCCTTTTTTTTGTCTGTTGTTTTATTCGATTTTTGTTCTTCTCTTAGATAGATTTTATCCTCTTTCTCATCCTGGACTTTTATAGGCACTTGAATGAAAAAATTGTTTTGCTGTTGTTCGTTTTTGATTGTTTGTACTGTGTCCTTAAACATCAAAACGGCATTTTTTATGTTTTCTTTTATGGTATCTGTTTCATTTTTTATTATATTCTGCATTTGCATCTCTTTTGAGTCTATTTTATGTTTCATATCGAGTTTTTTTATATCGATTGCAATTTTGTTTGTTTTTATAAATTCTTTCGGCTTATTTTCTATGAGCTTCAGAATAACTGCAGGTTTCATTTTTTCAACTATGAGGGTTGCTTTGTCGTTTTGTTGAAACTCAACTGACGAATATGCCCTTAGCACCTTGTTTTTAACTTGCACCATATAATTACGGCTGTCCAATTTTTCTACAATTTTGACATCTATCTTTTCACCGAGTTTAAGCAGTGATTTTATATCCTCTAATGAGAGTTTTATGTATAATCCGACACTACTTATCTGCATAGACTATACCCGGACAGAGTTTTTTAAGCTCATCTTTTTTTCTGTTTTTAAGATGTTCCCAAAAAGGAAAAGCTCTGCACTGTTTTGGCCTAACTGGATATACTTCACATTTATTGTCGCTGTCCAAAAAAACACACTGGAGTCTACCTTTTATTTTTAAATCAATCAAAACGGTTTTGTGTCCGTATACTGCTTTTTTTGTGTAGAGTTTTTTGAATGTTTCCGTATCAAGATTTAGGTATTGTGCTATACTTTTTATCTCGTCTTTATCGAGAAATACAAAACCCTCACCCACACAGCATAAGGCTTTACACTTTATTTTACATGCGTTTTCATCAAATTTGTATGGATATCCTTTTTTTTCTAACATGTCACACAGCACCGATTTTTGGACATATATCTTTCAAAAAGCATTCATCACAAAGCGGTTTTTTTGCTTTGCAGATGTAGCGTCCATGCAGAATGAGACCTGCATAAAATACTATCCAGTCATCTTGTTTAACACTATCTTTTATGTCGTTTTCAACATCTTTGGGTTTTTTTGAGTTCGATATGCCAATCCTGTTTGAAACTCTCAATACATGCGTATCTACACCAACAGCTGGTATATTAAAACCAAACGACAAAACCATATTGGCTGTTTTGTCAGCAACGCCTGGCAGAGATACAAGAGCCTCAAAATCATCTGGCACTCTGCAGTTGTATTTTTCACGGAGTATTTTGGATATTTTTTTAAGATTCTTTGCTTTTGTGTTGTGCATACTGCATGACAAAATAAGCTCATTTACATCTTCAATCTCTGCTTTGTCCATATCTTTCGGTGTCGGGTATTTTTCAAAAAGTTCTTTCGTTATTTTGTTTGTTGTTTTATCTGTGCATCTTGCTGAAAGCACAAGACCCACAAGCAGCTCAAACGGGTTTTTAAATTCTATCTCAATTTTTGGGTTTGGGTAGTGTTCTTTGATTCTTTCTACTATTTTATTCAAATTCTTCATTTTTGGCATTCCTGTATGTTATCTTTATCGCACACCCTTTGAATTCGAATATTCTATACATGCTGTTTTTTATATATCTTTTGTAATTTTCCTCTATGTCTTCAACCCTGTTTGTAAATATTACAAAATGGGGTGGATTTGTTTCTACCTGTGTCATGTATTTTAGTTTAAGCTCTTTGCCTCTTTTTGAAAAGGGTGCATTGGCTTTGATGATTTTATTTAATGCATCATTTAGTGCTGCTGTGTTTATTCTTTCTGAGCATGTATCATTTATCTCTTTTATATTTCTTATAAGTCTGATTGTATTTTTATATTCAGTCGCACTTGTTGGTATGACTGAGGCAAAATTTAAAAACGGCATTTCGTTTTTGATGGATTTTTCGTATTTATTAAACTCTTCTTTGTTTTTCACCAAATCCCATTTGTTTAGAGCAATTACAATGCCTTTGTGTTTTTTTACTATCAAATTGCCGATTTGTTTATCTAAAGCTGTAACACCCTCTTTTGCATCCAAAACAAGTACGGCTATATCAGCTCTATCGATTGAAAAAATGGAAAATATGGATGCAAGTTTATCCAATGATTTTTTTGTTCGTTTTCTTCTTATACCGGCTGTATCTACAAGGAGATATTTGCTGCCTTCAAATTCATACGGAGTATCTGTGGAATCTGTTGTTGTTCCGATGGTACTGCTTACAACACTTCTTTCCTCGTTGAGAATGGCGTTTAAAAGGCTTGATTTTCCAACATTTGAACGTCCTACTATGGCTATTTTTGCATTGTATGCCTCTTTTGGTTCCTCTTCTATATAACGTGAGAGTTTTGCTTTTAAGGAACTTAAATTTCTCCTGTGTGCAGCTGAAATTTCGACTGCCTCACCGAATTTGTAGTAGTCATAAATAAATTCCCTGTTGTTTATGTCGCTTTTGTTTATTGTCAGGATGTAGGGTTTTTTGCTCTTTAATACATAGCGCATAATTTCTTCATCCTGTATGCTTAAGGGTGTTGTTGCATCAAACACAACCACTACAACATCGCTTGAATCTATGGCGAGCATAATCTGTTCGTTTATGCTTTTTGCAAATTCTCCTTCGCTTTCAAAACCGCCTGTATCGATAAACAGAGCTTCTTTGTCATCAATTGTTCCGTATTCAAATACCCTATCCCTTGTTGTACCCGGCACATCAAGAACAAGACTTCTGTTTTTTTTAATAAGCGTATTAAACAGTGTTGATTTTCCGACATTGGGTTTTCCGACTATTGCTACTTTGCTCATAATCTACCTTTCATAAAAATTTTTTACACAAACCATATTACTATCATATATACATAATTTCAACGAAAGAATTGGATTTGAGGCAGTTGTTTTTGTATAATTTAGAAGATAAAAATGTTTTTTTGGGAGTTGTTATGAATATAAACAAAGCTTTGTATGTATTGTCTATGTTTTCAGATATATCAAGCGGCAGTGACACATATCATCAAAGAAGAGTAACATATATTGCCTATAGGTTGGCAGAAGAGTTGGGATTTAATAAACAGGGTTTGAGTTTTATACTGCAGTCTGGGTTTATTCACGATGTGGGGGTTTTGTCTGATGCTTCAAGGATAGAGACATTTAGACAAATTATTAATGAAAATTTTGAACAGCTTACAAAACATGCTGTCGTTTCTTCAAAAATTGCAAGGTACTTTAATCTGCATCTTGATGTTTCAAATGCAATCGGTCTTCACCATACACCAAACGAAATAAATCCTGCCGTTTTGGGCAATATACTTTTTTTGGCTGATAATATAGAAGTTTCATACAGAAGCTTGTCAAACCCGTTTGCATTTCTGGAGCTTTACGATTTTGTTGCTCAAAAAAGTAAACTGTTTGATAAAGATGCCTTAGCTGCCTTCAAGAGGCTCTCGGCTTGTGAAGAGTTTTGGTATTCTCTAAAGAGTGATAATCTTGATAGAGAGCTTCTAAAAATAGTAGAAGAGCACATATACGAAACAGAGCAAAATGATTTTATAAAGCGATTTGCATATTTTACAGCCTATGCCGTAGATAATCTATCTATGTTTTTTGACGGCTATTCCGTTTTAACAAAAAATATTGCAGCAGCTTTGGGGTATAAGCTTTCTTTGAATATCTCTTCTCTTATACTTGCAAGTTTGTTTGCTCATATTGGAAATGTGTTTATTCCTGAGGATTTGATAAATTCGCCGACTAAACTTGAAGATGACGAATTTAATATAATAAAATCTCACACATACTACACAAAAATGTTTCTCGATATGCTTGAAGTTAAAAGAAGTATCAAAAATGCTGCAATTTATCACCACAAGCATGGACAAAAAAGTTCATATCCGTTCTGTAGTACGGAATTGAGTAAATGTGACAAAATAATTGCTGTATCTTCAACCTTTGCAGCACTGCTGCAGGATAGACCATACAGAGCTGCATATTCAAACGACGAGGCAAGGGATATTCTAAAGACAATGGAGTTTGACAAAGATATATTGAATATAACACTTGATTTGGATTTGGATAAAATAAAAAAACAGAAAGATGAATACTATGAGGGCATAAGGAGACTGTTTGTATGAAATTGGGCATGATTGGAACAGGCTATGTCGGTCTTGTTACTGGAACATGTTTTGCCGAAATGGGCAATGATGTTCTATGTGTGGATGTTGATAAAAAGAAGATAGATAATCTGAAAAATGGCATTATTCCCATATATGAGCCGGGACTTGAGAGGCTTGTAAAGAAAAATCATAAAAAAGGCACGCTCAAATTTACAACCAATATAGAAGAGGCTGTAAAAAACAGTCAAATAATCTTCATAGCCGTAGGAACCCCACAGTCAGAAGATGGAAGTGCCGATTTACAGTATGTGCTTGAGGTTGCAGAAGAGATAGGTATGTATATGGAACATGAGCTGATTGTTGTTGATAAATCCACTGTGCCTGTAGGGACGGCTGATAAGGTTAGAAAAACCATAGAAAACAAACTACGGGAACGGTTTGGTAAAAATATACCTTTTGAGTTTGATGTTGTAAGCAACCCGGAATTCTTGAAAGAGGGTGATGCTGTAAGTGATTTTATGAAGCCTGATAGGGTTGTTGTCGGTGCGGACAAAGAAAAATCCATGAGCATAATGAAGGAGCTCTACAGACCGTTTACTATGAATCATGAGCGGTTTATTGCCATGGATGTAAAGAGTGCAGAAATGACAAAATACACCGCAAATGCGATGCTTGCAGCCAAGATATCTTTTATGAATGAAATAGCCAATATATGTGAACTTGTTGGTGCTGATGTGAATATGGTCAGAATCGGTATAGGAAGCGACAAAAGGATAGGTTATCATTTTATATACCCCGGTATTGGATGGGGTGGAAGCTGTTTTCCAAAGGATGTAAAGGCTCTTGAGAAAATTGCTCTGGATAACGGTTATGAACCGAAGATTATCAAAGCCGTAAGCGATGTTAATGATAGACAAAAGTTGAAACTTGTCGAAAAAATTATTGCAAAATTTGGAACAGACCTAAAAAACAGAACATTTGCAGTATGGGGGTTGGCATTTAAACCGCAGACCGATGACATGAGAGAAGCACCATCTATTACAACAATAAGAAAACTTGTTGAGCTTGGTGCCAATATAAAAGCTTATGACCCTGAGGCTATGGATAATGCAAAGAATTTCTGGCTAAACGATGTGGATAGTGTGGAATACTGCAGCAATAAGTATGATACTTTGGATAATTCTGATGCTTTGCTGCTTGTTACGGAATGGAAGGAATTTAGGAGCCCCGATTTCTGCGAAATAAAACAGAGACTAAAAAATCCTGTAATCTTTGACGGAAGAAATCAATACAACAAACATCTCTTGGATGATTTTGGTTTTGAGTATTATCAAATAGGTGTAAAATAGTGCGTATTTACTCATTGATAGTCAAAGTGGTTTGGGTTTGTAAAAATGTTTTCTAAGAAGTAATTATTGTTTAAATTTTTGTTTGACAGTTTTTTTTCTAAAATGTATGTTAATAGTGAATATGCATAGGATTATGGGAGGAGAATAAAATGGGTAAGCGAGAAAAACAAGAAAGATTTGAAAAGCTTACAGGTGCTCAGCTTTTATGGGCAAGCACAATGGCAGCTACATTTGATTTGGGTATAATGAGTAAAGCTATGCTAACTCCTTCAATGAAAACGGCTGCTCAAAGATTAATTTTGCATCAGATGCAAAAGGGCTTTTTTCCTTTTTTAGATGACATGGAGCTGAATGAGGATTTTTTTAAAAAGGTGTATGAGAATCTAAATGAGTGCTTGAATTTTTCAAATAAATATGAATTGATTTCTAATAATGATGAGGTTGCAGTAAAAATTTACCGTGATGCTTGCATGTATTGTCCAACAGGTGTCGGTGGAGCTATGCTCGGTTTATCAATATGTCCTTATCCGCATCTTTTTTCTGTCTATCTTGATTCAGCATTAAAAAACAGCTATAAATTCAAAAAGGTTGATATGGTAAAATCCGAAGACGGTTCATACATGTATCAAGACGGTGAGTGGGATATCATACCTTTTAAAATAAGCGATGATGAGAATTTTAAAAATATACACAACATATTGAAAAATGCAAAAGAAGAAATAGAAAAGGCAATGGTTGAAGCTGTTGAGAAAGGCGATATATCAAAAGAGGATTTATGGGATAGAAACTATGTTGAGGTTAGTGATACAAATCCTCAAAAATATACAACAAAATTTACCGATTTTGCCAAAAAATATATACAGCCCATTGAAGACAAAGTGCTTGAAATGAACAAAAAATTTGTGTTTGTTGTTTTGGTTGATGATAACGGATATCTTCCGTCGCACAATACAAAGTATGACAAACCGCTAACAGGTGATTACAAAAAAGATTTACTCGGCAACAGGTCAATGAGAATATTTAACGACTTCACGGGGCTTTCGGCTGCAAGAAGTACAAGAGATTTTCTACTCCAGCCATACCCGAGAGATGTTGGTGTTTTAATGTTTGACATATCTACACCGATATCCTTTGACGGCAAACATTGGGGTGGTTTAAGAATAGGCTTTAAGCAATAATTTATGTATTTCTTGAAAAGGGCTGTATATTGCAGTCCTATCAACTTTTATTAATCTATATTTATCTAATTAAGTAATACTTATTATTTACTATACATAGATCACAATTATATCATTTACTTGCGAAAGAATAATTTTTTATATATAATGCACCGATAGAATGAAGTTGAAGTTAAGAATACCTGATGGAGGTTGGTTATGATTTCTTTGAATAGAAGGTCCTTCCTCAAGCTTTCTTCATTGGTGGGCGGCGGTTTAATGTTTTTTAAGCCTACCGCTAAAGCAGGTTTGTATACCCCTAATGTAGAAAAGCCTAAAGGAAGTATCAAGTACTATCCGAACATCTGTAGCTATTGTTCAACAGCATGCGATATTGTTGTAAGGACAAGAGTTGACGGAGATTTTAAAAAACCTATTAAGATTGACGGAAACAAAAAATCTACTCTTAATAGAGGAAGAATTTGTGCAAGGGGACAGTCGGGTATAAGGACTGTTTACAACCCCGACAGAATCACACATCCTTTAATAAGGGTTGAGGGTTCAAAAAGGGGTGAGTGGAAATTCAGAAAGGCAACCTGGAAAGAAGCCTATGATTACATAGCAAAAAAGGTAAAGGAAAACAACATACAGCCTCATGAGTTTTCTATCTTTGCAGGACAAAGAGCCTGTGCCTACGAAAGACTTGGTTCATTTGCCTTTTTGGCTTCCATTGGTTCTCCCAATATGATTGGTTCTCCTATGCAGCAGTGCGTTATGGCAGAGCATGCTGGAACCAATGTGACGGTTGGAACAATGACATCTCACGATGAAATTTTGGTAGATACGGATAATGCAAAACTTATGATGACAATAGGTTCAAATGCTGCAATAGCCGGTATATCGGTATCAAGAGCCGTAAGGTTTACAAAGGGTAAGGAAAAAGGCCTGGAACTTATTGCTGTTGACCCAAGACAGGGTGAACTTGCCGCCAAGGCTGATATGTGGGTTCCCATAAAACCCGGAACAGATCTGCCTTTTGTTATGGCTATTTTAAGGGGTGTTATAAAAGAGAAAGGCTATGAAGATGAATTCTTAAGAAGATATACAAATGCACCTTTCTTGTTGTTTGATGACAATGGTATGCCAAGGGCTTTGGGCCAAAACCATAACCCTCAAGCACTGCCGATATCAGAAAAATACTATGTTTATGATGAAACTACAGAAAAGGTTGTTGAGGTTGAAGGATTTACAAACGACAACCTTAAAAAGAACAAAAAACTAAAACCGGCTCTATTTGCTCCGAAGGGACTTACATATAAGGGCAAATCTGTAAAAACAGCTTTTGATTATTTGTGGGAATCTGTTAAGGATGCAACACCCAAATGGGCTGCTGAAATTTGCGATATTCCCGAAAAGCAGATAGAAGAGATTATAGATAAATTCTCAAACATAAGACCTGCAACCGTTTATCTTGGATGGATGGATGCAAGGTATGAAACAACGGTTCAAGCAAGAAAAGCAGCTGCGATATTGAATTCACTTATTGGTGCGATAGACAAGAAAGGCGGTTGGATTTATACGCCTGAGATGAGAGAAGGTATAGAGAAATTTACAGAAGCCTATGAGTCCGGGAAACTTAACAATCCTATGGCGTTAACTATGGCAGCTGCTATGGGACCTGGTCTAATTGGAATGATGGGTAAGCTCGAAGGTATGATGTATTCGGGTAAATTCCCTCTATTTAGAGGCTATCCTCACTTCTCGAGAGCATATTTTGATTACAGAAAACAAAAAGGCGAAAAAGGTATACCTTTTTCGCTGTTTACAAATGCAGGTTTTCAAGAGGCTGTTGAGGGTAAGTTGTCTTGGAACGGCAAGCCTTATAAGATGAAAATGGCTTATATTTATTCGACGAATCCAATGAAGGATTACTACGGATACAAAACATGGGTTAAAACATTCACAAATCCGAACTTGAAGCTTGTTGTTGCAACAGAAATTTTGCCGTCTGATACAGCCAAGTATGCAGATGTTATTTTACCTGACAAAACATATCTTGAAAAAGAAAGTGAAATAATGCCCGACGGACCTAACCCGGATATGATAATAAGAAAGAGATTTCCGGCAGTAAGTCAAATTGGTGAGGTTAAAGGCGGCGGAGAGATTTTCACAATCATTTCAAAAGCTATGGGTGGTTCTTATCAAACAGCAGCAGGTATAGTAAGCTCATTTACTGGATGGAAGTTTGGTACTGTTGCCAAAGAGCTTAAAAAAGCCTGGAAGGGCGAGAAAGAGCTGTATAAAGCATTTGGCGACATAGCATTGAAAGAGGTCGGCAAAAAGCTTGGCATGAAACCTGAGCAACTTGAAGCGGCGCTTGAGAAAAATGGCGTAATCAAGCTCAAAGACCATAAAGAATTAATGGAAGAGGCAGGTATGCCGTATAAATTACCTGTTCCTACATTCTCAGGAAGGGTTGAAATATATTCAACGCTATTTGCTCATTTTAATGATGCATACGGTTATGATGAACATTGGAATCCTGTCTTGAAATACATACCCGTTGAATACAGAAAAGGCGCAGATCAAGAATTCAAACCAAAGGATAACGAATTCTTCTTTGCATTTGGAAAAACTCCGCAGCATACATATCTTACAACAGCCGACAACCCTCTACTTATGGCTATAACCGAAAGATACCCGGCAGAGAATTTCGGCTTCTGGATTAATCCGAAAAAAGCCAAAGAGCTTGGGTTGAAAGAGGGAGACAAGATAGAGGTTGAAAACACTGTTTCCGGCCAGAAGATTAAATCTTTCGTTCATCTAACTGAGCTTGTAAGACCGGATACTTTGTATACCATGAGTGATTTTGGCGTAGAAAATAAACTATTGACATATGCATCCGGAAAGGGTGTTGATATGGGAAGATTGATACCATACAGACTTGGACCTGTAACGGCTGGCGCTATGAGCTGCCAGTTTACGCTCAGGATAAGAAAAATATAGTTGGAGGATACAATGGCTAGATACGGTATGGTGATGAATGTTAAAACATGCTTGGGCTGTAAAGCTTGTATGGCAGCTTGCTCCCAGTGGAACCAGACACCATTTTGGGCCGAAGAAGGCGGAAAATGGAGAACAAGGGTAACAGAACTTGAAGACGGCAAGTTCCCTGAGGTGAAAAGAAAGTTTTTCCCCACTATTTGTATGCATTGTGAAAATGCAGGCTGTCAGAGCGTTTGTCCAACAGGTGCGACATTTACAAATAAAGACGGTATTGTGCTTATAGATTACGATTTGTGTTTGGGATGCGGATATTGTATAGAAGCATGTCCTTATGATGCCAGATACGAATACGAAAAAGAGGATTTGGAAAAAGACGAATTCTATTTCGGTGAGGATGCAAGGCATCATCAAGTTCATGTTGATAAATGTACATTCTGTGTTGACAGGCTTGAAGAGGGTATGGAGCCAAGTTGTGCTGCAACATGTGTTGGTCATGCAAGGATCTTCGGAGACTTGGATGATCCTAATTCTGAGATTGCAAAACTTGTAAACAGCGGAGAGGCTAAACCTTTGGGTGAATATCTTGCAACCAAACCTAAGGTTTACTATATAAAATAAAGGAGGAAAGTATGGATTTAGTACAGCAACATACATGGGGCTGGTTTATTGCCATCTACCTGTTTTTTGGAGGTCTCGGCGGCGCAACTATGGCTTTGGGAATTTTAGGCGAGTTGAGATTTAATAAAGGAAAATGGTTTGGTATAGGTGTAACTGTTTTGGGAATGGCTATTTTGAGCTTTGGGCTTTTATTCCTTGTTTTGGATTTGATTGATCCTTTCAGATTTTTATTGGCTTTCTGGATTAAAGGTATAGGTCACTCCTGGATTGCAAGGGGTATGGTTGTAATTATGGGTGCTTATATATTCGGTGTTCTTTATATGGTAGCTGCATTTTTCGAATCTACAACATTTAAAAAATGGATGGGCTATTTGGCAATGTTCTGCGGATTTGGAGTTACAACATATACAGGTTTGCTGCTCAATGCCAATGTTGGTATACCTTTCTGGCACACACCTGCTCTACCTGTTTTGTTTACTGTTTCTGCATTTTCAACAGGTTGTGCAATACTTATGTGGGTTTTGGCAGGCAAAAACGACCATGAATCCGAACACTTCTTTCATGCTATAGAGAGCTTTGATATTTTCTTGATATCTCTTGAGCTGTTGATTCTTTTTGCATATTTCGATTTCGCAAGAGGCGGAAACTTGGCTGTTGTAAAGAGCGCACATCTGCTTTTGGGTAATCCGATATTTACTATAGGTTTCCTTATTTTCGGACTTATTATGCCTTTGATTCTTGAGGCTTATGCATCCATGAAAGAAAATTCAAGAGGTCTTGCAGTATTTGCATCCGGTTTAGTGCTTCTTGGTGGATTTTTGCTTAGATATCTCATAGTTTGGGCTGGTGTATTCCAGTATCCTCATGGGCTTGCAGGTTAGTTAGCTTAATCTATTATCTCAGGCTTTTGTTAAACAATAGAAGCCTGAGTTTCTTCTTGCGGATGTAGCTCAGTTGGTAGAGCACAAGCTTCCCAAGCTTGGGGTCGCGGGTTCGAGACCCGTCATCCGCTCCATTTTTTATTTTTAGTTTTATCTATAGTTATAATCCGTAAATTTATATAATTTGTTTATTGTGTTTTATTAAAATTATAAAAATTATGGTTTAATAATTTATATCTTTAAAAAAATATAAAATTTTGTTGACAATTTATTTAATGGATATAAAATAAAACTAATGATATCTTAATTTATTGCAAGGGAGGGTTATTATGGATGCAGTGTTTCTTGCACGTTTACAATTTGCAATGACAGCTTTGTTTCATTTTATCTTTGTTCCTTTGACGCTGGGCTTATCCGTTCTGGTTGCCATAATGGAAACAAAGTATGTCAAAACCGGTGATGAAACCTATCTTAGGATGACAAAATTCTTTGGAAAGCTTTTTTTGATTAACTTTGCATTAGGCTTGGTTACAGGTATTACGTTGGAATTCCAATTTGGTATGAACTGGGCTAGGTATTCAAAATTTGTTGGTGATATTTTTGGTCCACCCTTGGCTATCGAAGCCACTCTGGCATTTTTCTTGGAGTCTACATTCTTGGGTGTATGGATTTTCGGATGGAAAAAAGTTTCAAAAGTTATGCATGCAGCATCTATGTGGCTTGTGGCTTTTGGAACAAGTGTCTCTGCACTATGGATTCTCATTGCCAATGCATGGATGCAACACCCTGTCGGATTTGTTGTTAGAAACGGAAGAGCGGAGTTTACAGACTTCATGGCTGCAGCAACTCAACCGTATGCAATATTGAAATTTTTGCATACAGTAACTGCCGGTTATGTTGTCGGAGCTTTTTTTGTGATGGGTGTTTCGGCTTATCATCTGCTTAGAAACAATGAGGTGGATTTGTTTAAAAAAGCCTTCAAAATTGGTGCGGCATTTGGTGTTTTTGCAACAATAGTTGTGTTTATTATAGGTGATATGCATGCTGCTGAGGTTGCTAAAACGCAACCTACAAAATTGGCTGCAATGGAATCTGTTTGGAATAGTGAAAAAGGTGCACCGATGTATCTGTTTATTGTGCCTGACGAAAAGCATCATAAGAATGCAGTCGAATTGTTTGGTATACCAAAAGCACTCAGTATGATTGCATATCACGATCCCAATGCAACGGTTAAAGGTCTTAACGATTTTCCAAAAGGTGATACACCTCCGGTTTTAATTACATTTGCATCGTTTAGGAGTATGGTTGGATTGGGGACTCTGTTTGTTCTTGTTGCTCTTTTGGCATTTCTGTTTATTAGAAAAGATAATTTGATTGATAAGAAATGGTTTTTGAAGGCTATGGTATGGGCTATACCGTTTCCATACATAGCTATAGAATTCGGTTGGGTTGTTGCCGAAGTTGGAAGACAGCCGTGGATTGTTTATGGTTTGATGAAAACATCACAGGCTACATCTTTGGCTGTTACAATCCCTCAAATTATAATGTCACTTGCAGGTTTTGTTGTTCTTTACAGCATTTTGGGAATAATTGATATCTATCTTTTGATAAAATACGCAAAAGAAGGACCAGAAGCAGCAAGTGTAACGGCTGTAGAAGGAGGGAAATAATATGTTGAATATTGTATGGTTTGCCTTATGGGGTCTGTTGTGGGCTATATATTTTATGCTTGATGGGTTTGACTTTGGGGCAGGTATTCTGCATCCCTTTGTTGCAAAAAACGATATTGAAAGAAGGATGGTCATAAATACAGTTGGTCCTGTATGGGACGGCAATGAGGTTTGGCTCATAACTGCAGGTGGTGTTACATTTGCGGCATTTCCTACAACATACGCCTATATGTTCAGCTATCTGTATACACCTCTGTTTTTCATACTGTTTGCCTTGATTTTAAGAGGTGTTTCGTTTGAGTTTAGAGGAAAAATAAATTCTGAAGGCTGGGCAAAGCTCTGGGATTTTGTTATATTTTTTTTCTCGCTGATGCCCGCTTTGCTGTTTGGTGTTGCATTCGGTAATATATTTGAAGGTCTGCCTATGGATGCAAACGGATACCACGGAACACTGTTTACACTGCTTAACCCCTACGGACTGCTGACCGGTATCTTTTTTGTTTTAATGTTTCTGCAGCACGGTGCTTTGTGGCTTGCCATAAAAGCAACCGGAAATGTATCTGAGCGTTCAAAATCCTTTGCTGATAAAAATTGGGCTGTTCTGCTTATTGTGGCTGTAGCATTTCTTGTTTATACAAAGTTTGCCACAAAACTGTATGACAACTATTTTTCAAATCCCGTATGGTTTATAGTTCCGGCTGTTGCTGTTTTATCTTTACTTATGATTAAAGTGTTTTCAAAAACTTCTTATATTAAGGCTTTTTATGCATCATGTCTTATGATTTTAACCGTTGTATTTACGGGTATAGTAGGACTTTTCCCAAATCTTATACCATCAAGCATAGATAGTGCATACAGTTTGACTGCATATAACTCATCCTCAAGTCCATACACTCTAAAACTTATGTTTATCGTTGCTGTGATATTTGTTCCTATTGTTATAGCCTATCAGATTTGGTCTTACAAAATATTCAGTGCACCCATTACAGAAGATGACCTAAAAGACCCAGAGGTAGAAACATATTAAAAATATGGGGAGTTTAACTCCCCTTTTTTGTTTTACAGCTCTATGTATTTTTCTACTTTCTTCTCTAAAGCCTTTTTGTAGAAATATTCTGCTGCCTTCAAATCCTGTACGGCGTTTCCAACAGATTTAAAGATGGTTTTTTTGCCTTTTTTGCGTTCTTTGCTGCTTGGTATCAATTTGCCTATCTCTATCAGGTCATTTTCAGAGATAATGCCTGCATTTATCGCATTGATTATATCCCCTGCCTCTTCAAGACAGCTTTGTTTTGAATCAACAACTACGAGACTATTTTTGAAAGCCGAGGATGGTATTTCGCACATTTCGGGTTTGTATGCACCTATTGCACCTATAAAGACATCATCTTTTAAAAAACGCTCATCAAAAACGGCCTGTTTAGATGTTGTAGCTGTGGATATAATATCTGCTTTACTTAAGAAAGATTGATTATAGGTTGGAATAACCTCGATATTCAATTTTTTTTGACATTTTCTGAGCGAATTTTTGAAGTTTTTCTGCATTTTGAGCATATGCGTAAATTGTATTTATTTCTCTTTTTGAGCATATTGCTTCAAGTTGGGTTTCTGCTTGGGCACCTGAGCCGAAAACCGCAGCTGTCTTGGTATCTTCTTTTGCAAATATATCAACAGCAGCACCGCTTCCTGCTGCTGTTCTGTAGGCTGTTAGACTGCTTCCTTCCATTATAGACAACAATTTGCCTGTCTGTGCATCTATGAGGGTTACAAAACCGTGAATTAACGGCAGTCCATTCTTAGGGTTGCTGCTGCTTACGCAGACAAATTTGAATCCAAAGCTGTTTATTTTGTCAGCATAAAAGGGCATAAACAGTGCTGTTGATTGGTGTTTTGTCGAGGTAAGATGAATTCTGTTTGGTATTTTTGCCTCATTTGAGCTGAGCATTTTGTAGGCATCTTTCATATTTTCTATCAGCTCTTTCATATCGACAAGTTTTTCTATGTCGTTTTTTGATAAAACAAGAATCTTTTGCATAATCTTCCTACCTTAAAAAGAAACCGTGTTTCAGATTATCGTTTTTATCTATCAGAAATTCATTTTTTGCACAAATGTAGGCATTTCCGTGAACCTCTGGAATAACGGCATCGTAGTCTGCAAATCTTGTTGTATCGTAAACTTTAACTGTAAATTTTGAATCTATAATACTTTCAATTGTAATTTCCTCATTTATTTTAAGCTTTCCTTTTTTATAATAAAGGGCTGCTTGAGCACTTACGCCTGTGCCTGTAGGACTTCTGTCAACCTATCCGTCTGCAAAGATGCAGACATTTTTGTTGTAGATATTGGGATTTTTCGACTTTGATGTAAAGATAACACCGTATAGAAAGCTCAAATCCTCTTCGTAGGGATGTTGTATTGTTCTTTTTTTCATAACTGCCTGTTTTATTTTTATACCGGCATCAATAATTTTTCTTACATTTTCCTGCTTTAGGCTTAAATTTATGCTGTCTGCATCAACAAAAGCATAAAAAGCCCCTCCAAATGCTATATCAAAATTGACAGAGCCTATATTCTCAACCTCTATGCTGTCGTTTATAGAATAAACAAACGACGGCACATTATGAAAATATATATCAACAATCTTGTTATTCTCTATCTTTACATATGCTTTTACAAAACCGGCGGGTGAATCTATGCCTATTTCTGTAATAGGTTCCCTTTTTTCAACAAGACCAAACTCAACTACCGCTTTTGCTATTGCTATGATACCGTGTCCGCACATTGTGCTGTAGCCTTCATTGTGTAGAAAAATTATGCCAAAGTCGGCATTTTTGCTGAAGGGTTTTGTGAGAATGCAACCATACATATCTGCATGTCCTCTTGGTTCCCACATTAGCGATGTTCTGATAAAATCGTATTTCTCTTTTAAGGTTTTTCTAATATCGAGCACAGATTTACCGTCAATTTCTTCTAAGCCGTCATATATTATTCTGAGCGGTTCTCCGG
>JALWEJ010000055.1 GCA_027014115.1 Desulfurellales bacterium | reverse complement strand
CATCCGTTCTTTACAGGAAAACAGAAAATGATGGATGAAACGGGTAGGGTTGAGAAGTTTACAAAGAAGTACAAAAAATATCTAAAAAAAGACCAATAAATTTTAGGTATAACATATATGTCAGATACGGCTGATTCCTTTGTTGTTGATGAAGAGCTTGACTTAAGGGATTTGCCTGTTAAAGATGTTGTGGATAGGTCTCTTTTGGGGCTTGATAATGTAAATAAGGGTAACTATATACTGCTTACTATAAATGACTACTCTTATATTGCAGAAATAGCAAAAGCTGTAGTTACCAAAAAGGCTGCGGTGGATAGCGTTCTTAAAAAGGGTAGGAATGAATGGACTGTAATGATTAAGAACGATGTGCCCGTAGCTCAAACTGGATAGAGCATAAGACTCCGGATCTTAAGGTTGGGGGTTCAAATCCCCCCGGGTACGCCATAAATGGATAACGTTAAAGAAGTTGCCGATATTTTAGATGCTGCATTATCAGATGTTGGTCTTGAAAGAGTTGTTGATTTATGGAAGATAAGATCTGCTTTGTTTGAGATATTTGACAAAGGGTTTGCGGAAAATATTAAAGTTGCCGGTTTGAGAGAGGGCTCATTAACGCTTCTTGTTCCGTCTTCTGTATGGGTTCAAGAGTTGTCTTTTATGGAAAAAGATATTATAATAAAAATCAACAATATTCTCGGTGGTAGTTTTGTTAAGCGCATAAGATTTAAAGAGGTGTTCTAATGTCTGATGACAAAGACAAAACAACAAAAGAAGAAGAACTCGAAGCCGGTAAGGACTTGTCTGAAAAGACCTGGGAAGATGACGACGATTGGATGGATGACCCAAGCGGAATAAACCCGGGCTGTTAAAACTTCTTTGTTGTTTGAGGAGATTAAACAAGTGAAAAAAGTACTTATGATTTTTGTATTTAGTGGTTTGTTGCTTTCGGGATGTTCGAGCCATAAAAAGATTGTGCCTACAGAAGAAGAAAAAACTGCCTATGAGTGGTATAATGAAGGAATTCAGGAGTATGTCAATCACGACTACGATGAGGCGAAACATTCTCTTGAAATGGTAAATGAGCAGCACCCAGGCAGTGTATATTCAAAGAGAGCTTATCTTGCTTTGGGTGATGTATATTTTGCGAAGGGTGAATACATACTTGCAAGGGATTACTACTCAAAATTTATAAAGCTGTATCCGACAGACAGTGATGTTATGTATGCAAAATATATGATTGCGATGAGTTATTACAAATCAAGAAACGGTTACAAACTTGATGCTACACCTGCAAAACAGGCTATAAAACATTTTTTAAACTTCTTACATGAATACCCAAACAGTCCCTACACACAAAAGATTTATACCTATCTATCAATCAGTGCGCAAGAGGTATATAAACATGAGCTGTTTGTTGCAAAGTTTTATGAAAACTTAGACCATTTTAAGGCTGCAAAAAACAGATTGGATTATATGTACAGACACTTTAGGGATGTGAATTTCAATGATGAGATGCTTTTTATGATGGGCAGCGTATACCTTAAGTTGGGCAAAAAGAAAGAGGCTGAAGAGTTTTTTAAAGAGCTGAAAAACAGATATCCTCATAGTGAGTATACAAAAAAAATACACTAAAGATTATGACTAATATAAAAATAAGGCGTCAAATTATAGAATTGATTGACATAATACTAAAAAGAAGCGATATTTTTGAACCGTTGTGTGACATATATGAAAAAGACGGAAAATTGTTTGTTGATTTTGAAATACCCGGTTTGGATACGGATAACCTGAGGGTTGAGTTGGATAATGAATTGTTGATTGTGTTTGGTTTGAAAAAAAGAGTTAGCGTAAAAGGTGTAAGGTATTTGCAGGCAGAAAGAATATTTGGAACATTTAAAAAAATCATAGAAATTCCGTTTAATGTTCAAAATATAGATGACATTGCATACAAACATGGAATTCTTAAAATAATTATGAGCAAGGGGTGAAAAATTTATGAACGATATAGAAACAATTAAGATTGACGAAGAAATTAATATGCCCGACAGCCTACCGGTTTTACCTCTTAGAGATATTGTGGTATTTCCCTATATGATTATGCCTCTGTTTGTTGGGCGTGATTTTTCCATAAAAGCTATTGATGAAGCGCTATCAAAAGACAGGATGGTTGTTGCTTTGACACAGAAGACTTCCGATGAAAACAACCCGGGAGAAAAGGATTTATATAAAACAGGAACAGCCTGTTTGATTCTAAGAATGCTGAAGATGCCTGACGGCAGAGTAAAGATACTTGTTCAGGGGCTTAAAAAGGTTAGGGTAAAAGAATTTGTTCAGTTTTCGCCTTACATAGAAGCAGAAATTGAAGAAAGTAAAGATGTTTTCCCAGAAAGCGAAACAAAAGAAATGGAGATAGAGGCTCTCATGAGAGCCGTAAAAGACCAACTTCAGCAGCTTACCACATACAATAAAAACATACCAAACGACATAGTTGTTATAGCAAACAATATTGAGGAACCCGACAAGTTTACAGATATTATTGCAAGCAACATACAACTCAAAACAGATGTAGCTCAAGAGCTTCTTGATATGAGATATGTAGAAGATAGGCTAAGAAGGCTAAACGAAATATTGGATAAAGAACTTCAGCTTCTTGCTCTTCAGACAAAGATACAAAATGAGGCAAGAGAAGAAATCTCAAAAACACAAAAAGAGTATTTTTTACGGGAGCAGATGAGGGCAATCAAAAAGGAGCTTGGCGAAGGGGATTCCTCAGATGAGATAGAGGATTTAAAGGAAAAAATAAAAAAAGCTAAAATGCCTCAGGTTGCATATAAAGAAGCAGAGAAGCAGTTGTCAAGACTTTCTAAGATGCATCCAGATTCTGCAGAGGCAAATGTCATAAGAACCTATCTTGACTGGATGATAGCCATGCCTTGGAATAAGCGTTCCAAAGAGAAGATAAATATCAAAGAGGTGGCAAAGATATTGGATGAAGACCATTACGACATAAAAGAGGCAAAAACGAGAATACTCGAATATCTTTCGGTAAAAAAAATAAAACAGGATATGAAAGGACCTATACTTTGTTTTGTAGGACCGCCAGGTGTTGGAAAAACCTCTTTGGCAAAGTCCATAGCAAGAGCTATAAACAGAAAACTTGTGAGAATATCTTTGGGTGGTGTTAGGGATGAGGCTGAAATAAGAGGACACAGAAGAACCTATGTAGGTGCACTGCCTGGAAGAATAATTCAGGGCTTAAAGCAAGCCGGGATGAAGAATCCTGTATTTGTTCTCGATGAAATAGACAAGCTCGGAAGGGACTTCAGTGGAGATCCATCCAGTGCGCTGCTTGAGGTTTTAGATCCCGAACAAAACAACGAATTTGAGGATCATTATCTTGGCGTTCCTTTTGATTTATCTGAGGTGTTTTTTATTACAACCGCAAATACAACAGAAACCATTCCTTCGCCGTTGCTCGATAGAATGGAGATTATAAGGCTTTCGGGCTATACTGTCGATGAGAAGATAAAGATTGCGAAAAAGTATATTATTCCAAGACAGATAAAAGAGCATGGACTGGACAAGTTTGATATAAAACTTACAGACGGTGCCGTAAGAAAAATAATAGAAAGTTATACAAAAGAGGCTGGTGTTAGAAACTTAGAAAAGACCATCTCCAAGGTTTTAAGAAAGATAGCAAGACAAATTGCGGAAGGTAAAAAGCTTGATTTGCTGTCCATTACATCAAACAATCTCCAGAAATATCTCGGCATACCCCATTTTAGTGTTAGTGAAAAATTGGATAAAAGCTATGTCGGAATAGCAACAGGTCTTGCCTGGACATCTGTTGGAGGAGCCGTTTTGTTTATAGAGGTTTCAAAAGTGAAGGGCAGCGGTAAATTGACACTTACAGGTTCCTTGGGAGATGTTATGAAAGAGTCTGCTAAGGCTGCCGTTACGCTGGCAAGGAGTATGTCCGATTCATTGGGACTTGAAGAGGATTTTTATCAAAAGTACGATTTGCATATACATGTACCGGAAGGCGCAACACCAAAAGATGGACCGTCGGCAGGCATTACTATGGCAACGGCAATCATATCATGTTTGACAGATATACCGGTAAAACACACCGTTGCAATGACGGGAGAGATAACTCTTACAGGAAGAGTTTTGCCGATTGGCGGCTTGAAGGAAAAAACCCTTGCAGCCTTGAGGGCGGGCATATACGATATTATTGTGCCGTATGAAAATAAAAAGGATGTATATGAGATAGAATCTCAAATAAAGTCTAAAAAACTCAATTACCACTTTGTAAAAACCGTGCAAGAGGTGCTCGATATGGCACTTGAAAAGCCCATTTGAGAGGAATGAGTGAATTTTGAATCCTTTTTGGCTTTTAAATATATAAAATCCAATCGTTCGGATAAATTTATATCCTTTTCTTCATTGATGTCCATCATAGGCATCATACTCGGTGTTGCAGCGTTGATTGTTGTTATGGGTGTTATGAATGGATTTGATAATGAACTTGAGAAAAAGATAATGGGTGTAAACCCTCATGTGTTTGTAAAGAATTTTTCCGGAGTGTTTGATTATAATAAGGATTTGATAAAAAACATAGAATCAAACAAAGAGGTCAAATATGTGTATCCGCTTTTGACTACTCAGTGTATTGTCAGCTCAGGACGGTTTTCAAGCGGTGCTGTTTTGAATGGTATAGATATAAAAAAAAGCGGAGAGCTTAAGAGATACATAAAGGGAGACTTAAACGGTGTTGTTGTGGGCAGTGAATTGATGAAAATATTGGGTATTGCAACAATGAGCAAATTGAGAATTATTCTTCCCTTCGGCAAAACAACTCCGTTTGGTTTTGCTCCCCTTGCTTTTAAAGAGACGGTTACGGGAATATTTAAATCGGGTATGTATGATTATGATACAACATTTATATATGCCCCCATAGAGGATGTTTGGAATAAGACTCAAATGAAAGGCAAGATTAATACTATTGCCATAGTTTTGAAAGACCCGTACAAGGCAAGAGAGTTTTCAAAAAAACTTGAGCACCAATTGGGAATGGGCTTTTATGTTTCAAACTGGATTGAGTTAAACAGTAATTTTTTCAGTGCACTGAAGCTTGAAAAATTCGCACTGTTTGTAATTCTTCTGCTTGTAATACTTGTTGCGGCATTTAATATTACAAGTTCTTTAACTATGCTGGTTATGGAAAAGGTGAAGGATGTTGCCGTTTTGATGGCATTTGGAGCTACAAAACAAAACATAAGAAATATATTTGTAAAACAAGCGGTTGTTGTTGGGTTTGTCGGTGTACTAATTGGTGACTTTGTCGGTATAGCGTTGAGCTTTCTTTTGAAAAAATATCAATTTATACAGCTGCCCAAGGATGTTTACTACATAAATACCATACCTGTAGATATCAATGCTGCATACATTACGGTAATTTCAATCACAGCATTTCTATTGGTTATTTTGGCAAGTTTGTATCCAGCAAAAAAGGCATCCAATGTTGACATAGTAGAGGTTTTAAGGTCGTGATAATAGAAGCAAGAAAAATTAAAAAAACATTTATAAGCGGAAGCAAAACGCTTAACATCCTAAACGGTGTCAACTTATCGATAGGTGATGAGGAAATAGTTGCTTTAATGGGTGTCTCAGGCAGTGGAAAAAGTACACTTTTGCATATATTGGGGCTTATAAACAGGCCTGATAGCGGTGAGCTGTTGTTTTTGGGTAAGAGTGTGGATTTTAACAATAAAGCAAAACTTGCAAAAATGAGAAATGAAAATATAGGTTTTGTGTTTCAATTTTACTCTTTGATTAGTGAACTAAATGTGATTGAGAATGTAATGCTGCCGTCGTTGATAAAAAATTCAGGTTCAAATAAAGAAAAAGCTTTGGAATTGTTGGGGGCTGTAGGCATGGACAGCTCTATGGCTTATAAGGCTGTATATAAGCTGTCTGGGGGTGAGATGCAGAGGGTGGCTTTGGCAAGGTCATTGATGAACAGCCCGGATATCGTTATAGCCGATGAGCCGACAGCTAATCTTGACAAAGCAAGCTCAATAGATATAGTTAAAACCATGAGAGATATAAATTTATCCTCAAAAAAGGCTTTTGTTATAGCTACCCACAGCGAGGAAATAGCATGTATGTGTGATAGAGTATTGGTTTTAAACGGAGGGATTATTAGTGAAAAGAATAATTAGTCTTATTTTATTAATTTCTGTTTTGGCAATAATGTTTGTAACTGTTTTATCATATGCAGGTTTTGCTTCAACGACCATAACATCCATAAATATACAGGGTACTATCAGGACGGATAAAGCAACAATATTAAGCGTTATACACTCAAAAACCTCGAAGCCTTTCAATTTAAAAACGGTTGATAACGATATAAAAAACATCTACAATCTCGGCTTTTATAAAAATGTTGAGGCTTTGTTGGATGAGGATGGAACCCTTACCTATAGAGTAAATGAAAAACCCTCTGTGAGATTTATTACCTTTAAAGGTAACGATGAGATTTCTGATAAAAAATTGACAAAAGCTTTAAAGATAAAACCCTATCGTATTTTAAATAAGGATTTGATAAATCAGACTGTTAATCAGATGCTTGGAATGTATGCATCAAAGGGTATGTATTTAACGAGAATTGACTATAAAATAAAGCCTGTTGAAAAAAACAGAGTGGATATTGAATTTGATATAAAAGAAAGTAAGGAGACATTTATTAGGGATGTTAATATAATAGGCAACAAGCATGTGGATGCGGATGATTTAAAAGATAAATTAACCAACCACAGAAAAAAGGGCCCATATATATTAACATGGCTTCCTTGGTTTTATACTGGAAAGTTGAAAATAAACAGTTTGGAAAGCGATTCTCAAAAGATTAGAGATGTATATCTGTCAAAAGGCTACCTTGATGTGTTTCTGCATGACCCCATAGTAACGGTTGAACCCGACAGCGGAGATATTCATATCGATTTTTCTCTAAAAGAGGGCAGCCAATATATTTTAAAATCAATAAAATTCGAAAACACAAAACCGTTTACGAATAAAGAACTGCTTGAAAAAATGAAGCTTGCGAAGAACAAGCCGTTTAATATTGTTGCCCTAAGAAAAGATATAGAGGCAATAACCGATATGTATGCAGATAAAGGGTATGCATTTTGTGATGTATATCCGGACATCAAAAAGGATAATAAATTTGCATATTTAACAATCAATATAAACAAGGGACCGAAGGTTTACATAAATAGGATTGAAATAGTAGGAAACTCAAAAACGAGAGATGATGTTATAAGGAGAGAACTGAAACTCAAAGAAGGCGATTTGTACTCTATTTCAAAGATTAATCGTTCTAAATTTAAGCTTAATAAACTTGATTTCTTTGACAATATAAAGATAACCACAAAAAGGGTTTCGAATAATACTGTTGATATGAAGGTGATAGTAAAAGAAAAACCGACGGGCATGTTGACATTTGGTGTTGGATACTCTTCTTATGATAAGGTTGGAGTTAAAGGTTCTGTTTCTGAAAGAAATCTTTTCGGGACAGGTATATACGGAAAAATTTCTGCCGATTTGAGTTCGAAGTCCTCGTTGTTTGATATTAATTTTGTTGATGATTGGATTTATAACAGACCCATATCGGCTGGTGTTGAAATTTTCCACCAAGAATATGAGAATTATGACTATACGCAAAAGACAAGCGGATTTATATTGACCTTGGCACGAAGATTTTGGGATGACGATTTATCTGTTGGTGTAAAATACTCTCTTACATTTGACAATATAGAGCTTGATACAGATGATCCTGGGTATTATTTGAAGCAGCAGGAGGGAGAACATACAGAAAGCTCGATTGAACCTTTTGTTACATACGATACACTTAACAGTTCAATATTTCCGACAAGCGGTGTTAGGATAACACAAACATTTAGATATGCAGGATTGGGCGGTGATAGAAAGTATATTAAAAGCGTACTTTCGGGCGAATATTTCCGTAAGCTGCCGCTGGATTTGATAGGACATGTAAAAGCCGAGATAGGATATGCAAAAGGGTTGGGCAACCATGTTGTTCCTATCAACAGAAGATTTTTCTTGGGTGGTATTGATTCTTTAAGAGGCTTTAAGACAGGAAAGCTATCACCGAGAGATGAAGAGGGCAACTATATAGGTGGGGATAGAGAATTTCAGGCTGCAGCAGAGCTTATCTTTCCTTTGATAACAGAGCTTAAATTATATGGTGTAGGTTTTTACGATATAGGAAATTGTTGGCTTGACAGTTATGATTTTTCGGATTTGAGAAGTGATGTGGGTCTTGGAATTAGATGGATTTCCCCACTTGGACCTATAAGGATTGAGGCAGGTCAAAACTTAGACCCGAGAGACGATGAAAATTCATTTGTGGTTCAATTTTCTTTGGGAGCTTTATTTTAAAATTTGGAGGGTGATTTGATGAGAAAATTGTTTAGTGTGTTGATTAGTCTGTTTATTTTAACTTCATTTAGCGGGTTTGCTTTTGCAAAAACAATAGCTGTTGTTGATTTGGAAAAGGCTATGCATGAGTGTAAGGCGGGTAAACATGCGAAGGCTGAAATAGAAAAACTTATTGAGGCAAAGAAAGTTGTCATAGATAGAAAGGTTGAGCAGTTAAAAAAACTTGCAAATCAGCTTCAAAACAGCAAACTAAGTAAAGCTATAAAGGATAAAAAAGCTGCTTTATATCAGGATAGGGCAAAAGAGATTGAAAGATACAAAAGTGATGCGGCAGATGAGGTTAGAACAAAAGAAAAAGTGCTATCAACAAAGGTCATTAATGATTTAATCGGCGTTATAAAACAGTATGCAATTTCACATAAAATAGATGTTGTTTTTGAGACGCACCAGGGTTTGATATATTGGAACGATGCTTTGGATATCACAAAAGATATAATCAAAAAATACGATGCAAAATACTCCAAATCGAAAAAATAGGAGTTTAAAGTGAAAGTTAGAGATATAGCATCTTTGCTTTCTGCCGATGTTGTTGGAAACAAAGATACGCAAATCACTGGTGTTGGAACAATAGAAAAGGCAAAGTCTGATGAATTGACATTTGTAGCAAACAAGAAGTATGAAAAATTTCTTCCAACTACCAATGCAGGATGTATTATTGTCGATAGTGCCGTAGATATTGAAAAATATAAAGATAAGACATTTATAATCTGCAAGGATGCCTACTTTTGTTTTGCTCAGGTTTTGAGAACACTGTTTGCATTTAAGCAAAAAGAGCCTATGATTAGCAAAAATGCCTCAATAAAAGAAAGTGCAAAAATAGATACAACCTGCAGGATTGAAGATTTTGTGTTTATTGATGATAATGTTACCATAGGAAAAAACACTACAATAATGCCTTTTGTGTATATTGGTGAAAATACGACAATAGGTGAAAACTGCATTATCTATCCTTCCGTTACCATAAGAGAAAACAGCGTTATTGGTAATGATGTTATAATACATTCAGGCAGTGTTATAGGTAGCGACGGATTTGGCTATGCACAAACAAAAGAAAACAATCACATTAAAATACCTCAAGTGGGCAATGTGGTTATAGAAGACGGTGTGGAAATAGGCTCTAATGTTTCAATAGATAGAGCGGCTTTGGACAGCACTATTATAAAAAAGGGTGCAAAGATAGATAATCTTGTCCAGATTGCCCATAATGTTGAAATTGGTGAAAATACACTTGTCATTGCCCAAACCGGCATATCCGGCTCAACAAAGATAGGTAAAAATGTTATTTTGGCAGGTCAAACAGGTATTGCAGGACATATCAATATTGCAGATGGTGTTATAATAACTGCAAAATCGGGTGTGGGCTCTAATGTGAAAAAAGCCGGTATCTACAGCGGTATACCCATTTATGAACATTCCAAATGGTTGAGAAACAGTGTTGTTGTTACAAAACTCGGTGAGATGTATAAAAAAATCAAAGAGCTTGAAAAAGAGATAGAGGAGCTGAAAAAAATATGATAGGCATAGAAGAGATAAAGAGAATTTTGCCTCATCGCTACCCTTTCTTACTTGTTGATAGAGTATTGGAGTATGAAAAGGATAAATGGATTAAGACAATAAAAAATGTCACCATTAACGAACCGTTTTTTGTGGGACATTTTCCACGCCAAGCCGTAATGCCCGGTGTTCTGGTTATTGAAGCAATGGCCCAAAGCGGAGGTATTCTTTCTTTTCTTTCTTTAGAGAAAGAGGAATTTGAAAAATCCATTGACGGCAACAGAAATGTCTATTTTATGCAGATAGATAAGGCAAAATTCAGAAGACCGGTTGTTCCTGGTGACAGGCTTGAGATGCATATTGAGATATTGAAACGCAAATTGAATGTTTGGAAAATGCAGGGAAAATGTTTTGTAGACGGTTCTTTAGCTGCTGAGGCTGTCATGATGGCAAAACTCGATTGAAATGGGAGAGGTTATGGTTGATATACATCCTACGGCTATTGTTGAGGACAAGGTTGAGTTAGGTGAGGGTGTGGTTGTAGGACCGCATGCCTGTATAAGAAACAATGTTAAAATAGGTGATAATACATATATAAGTGCCAATGTTTATATAGATTCTTATACCACAATAGGTAGTGATTGTAGAATTTTCCCATCTGCTGTTTTGGGAACGACACCGCAAGATTTGAAATTTCGAGGCGAGATTACTCAACTTGTAATTGGTAATAACACTACAATCAGAGAATTCTGCATGATTAACAGGGGAACAAAAGGTGGAGGCGGAATAACAAGAATAGGAGATAACGGCTTTTTAATGGCTTATGTTCATGTAGCGCACGATTGTCAATTGGGTAACAATATCATTATTGCAAACACGGTTCAACTTGCTGGGCACATTGTTATAGAAGACGATGTGGTTATAGGCGGTATGAGTGCCGTGCATCAGTTTGTAAGAATCGGAAGATTTGCTATGATTGGGGGTATGAGTGGTATTAGTTTGGATGTTGCCCCCTTTTGTCTTGCTGTTGGAAACAGATCCCATCTGAATGGATTAAATTTAACGGGGCTTAAAAGAGCCGGTTTCTCATATGAAGAGATAAACGAATTAAAAAAGGCTTATAAGCTGCTTTTCAGGAGCAACAAAACATTTAAAGAGGCATATGAAGAACTAAAAAACAGCCCATCCAAAAATGTTATACATATGATAGACTTTTTGAAAGATTCATCGAGGGGCTTTTATAGAGATAAATGAATATTTTGATTGTAACGGGAGAACGTTCTGCCGAAAACTACGCTTCTTTGCTTGTTGATGAAATTGGTATTATTGATTCAAGCGCAAAATTTTTCAGTGTATGTTCGGACATACTGAATAAAAAAACAAAAAAAGTTGCTGATTTTAGGGATATTTCAGTAATAGGAGCCAAAGAGGCCTTCAAAATTGCAAACAAGGCATATCTGTTATTAAAAAAAATCAAAGAAGAGATAAAAAATAAAAATATAGACCTTGTTATCCTAATGGACTTTCCTGAATTTAATATGAAAATTATGAAATTTGCTAAGAAATTGGATAAAAAAGTTGTTTACTACATATCACCGCAGGTGTGGGCTTGGCGTTCATACAGAATTAAGGCATTGTTTGAATATACGGATTTGGTTATTCCTATTTTGCCTTTTGAAAAAACATTTTTTAAGGTTAGGCATATAGATAAAAAAAAGATTGCTTACTGCGGACACCCTTTGGTTGATTTGCTGCATGATAAAATGAAAGACAATCCAAAAAGGGAAAATATTATCCTTATTATGCCGGGTTCTCGAAAGAGTGAAATGGAATATAACTGTAAAACGATGTTTGATGCTGGAAGATTGATAAAAAACAGCATTTCCTCTTTTAGATTTGTCTGGGTTGTACCTGAATATATGGATAATGAGTTTATAAACAAACAGCTTGAAGATTTTGAATTTATAGAGACGGCATATGATGCTCATTCTTTAATGAGAAAAGCGTATTTTGGAATTTTAAAAAGCGGAACAACAACGCTTGAGGCTGCTATGCTAAATCTGCCGATGGTTGTTTCATATAAAATATCAAAAATGAGCTATTATGTGGGTAAGGCTTTAATTAGAGGAATAAACTACATTTCGCTGCCAAATCTTATCTATGGAGACCAGGTTGTAAAGGAACTTATAGAGGATAAGGCTACGCCCGAGGCTATTTTTGAACAGTTTAGTTTACTTCATAATAATTCTTACCTGTATAACGATATGATAAAAAAGTTAAAGAAAATATCTTTTTCTTTGGGTGATTATCCAGTAACAAGGAAAATAGCACAAAGCATATACGGCATTGTATGAAGGCTTTTGTTCTTTACGTTATTCTTAAAATATACAGATTGGTTATAAAAGTTAAAACGGATGTGTCGTTTGATATAGAAAATTATCCGCAGCCTTTGATTTTTGCTTTTTGGCATGAATCCATTCTTTTTTTATCTTTTGCCAAACCCAAAAAAAGAACAATAAACATATTGATAAGCACCCATAAAGACGGAAAATTGGCAAGCGATGTGGTAAAATATTTTAATCTTGGAACAGTTGGCGGCTCAAGCAACAGGGAACCTACAAAGGCTTTTTTTGCAATGTTGAAATCAATAAAAAACAATAAAACGGATATAGGGATAACGCCTGATGGCCCAAAAGGTCCAAGAAGAAAACTAAAAAGAGGTATTATTGAACTTGCCTATTTAAGCAAAATGCCGATTGTACCTATTGTATGCTGCACAACCAATGCATGGAGAGTGCATAGTTGGGATAGAATGCTTATACCAAAACCGTTTTCAACTGTTGTGTTTAAATTTTTAAATCCTTTATGTGTAAATTCAAAAGATGAGTTTGATCAAAAAGCCGAAGAACTGGAGACTTTGCTGAATGAATGCTGATGAAATTAAAAACCTTCAAAAAAAGTTGAGACCTTTTTTGATTCTGCCTTCTGTAGTATACGGTAGCTTTGTCACTATAAGAAATTTCCTATATGATAAGTCATTACTGAAAAGCGAAGCGTACAGCTCAAAAATAATAAGCGTTGGAAATATAGCTGTTGGTGGTGTCGGTAAAACACCTGTTGTTATAGAGCTTGCAAAGAAATTGTCTAAATATGGAGATATTTGCGTCATTGTCGGAAACTACCCCAAAAAGGATAAAAGGGTGCATATCGTGTCTGTTAAGGGTAGTATTTTTAAAAAAACAGATACAGTATCTGACGAAGCATATATGATAGCAAAAAAAACAGATATAACCGTAATAGCATCAAAAAGCAGAAAAGCAGCTATTGAGCTTGCTGTTGGATTGGGTAGTAAATATATTATTCTGGATGATGCTCTGCATAAAAGAAGCATTAAGAAAGACTTTGAAATTTGTGTTGTAGATAAAGAAAAGCCATTTGAAGACGGGTTTTATCTGCCTGCAGGCACAATTAGGGATGCAAAGAGTTCTTTAAGAAGGTGTGATGTGGTTATCTGTGTTAATAAAAGCAGATGCAAACTAAAAAAAGTGGAGTGTAACGAAGCTTTGATAGAAAATTTGGGTGTATTTGATAATAAAGGTCAAAAAATAAAAAACAAACCGTCTGCTTTTGTTTTTTGCGGAATAGGAAAACCAACCTATTTTTTGAAAAGCGTTGAAGAGTGCGGACTTAAAATAAAAGGATATAAGTTTTTTAAAGACCATTATATGTATACACAGAAGGATTTATTTGAGTTGAAAAAAATGAAAAATGAGTCTGATGCCGATATTCTTCTTACGACATATAAAGATTTTGTAAAGATAGAAAACGAGGATGTATACTATCTCGATATGGGGTTAAAAATAGAAAAATTTGATGAGTTAATAGGAAGAATTCTATGAATAAAGATACATTGAAAAGGCTTTTGGAATACTTAAAACCATATATCGGAAGATTGGTTTTTGCATTTTTCTGTATGATTGCCGTTGGCGGACTAACAGCTTTGGCCGCCTATCTTATAAAGCCCGCATTGGATGACATTTTTATATCAAAAAACAAACACATGCTGGCTGTACTGCCACTTGCGGTTATGGCAACCTATTTTTTCAAAGGACTTTTCACATATCTTCAAGGTTATCAGACACACTACATATCCGAAAAGATACTTTTCAATATAAGGATTCAGCTTTTTAATCATCTTTTGTATCTGCCGACGAAATTTTTTGACAAGTTTCACAGCGGTGAGCTTATGTCACGGCTTTTGAACGACACCCAACAGGTTCAAAACAGTATTGCCAATGTTATACCAAATACTGTAAGAGAGTTTTTTACACTGCTTGGTCTTTTGTCTGTTTTGTATATCAATAATTGGAAGCTTGCAGTTGTTGCAACTGTGGTTTTCCCTATAGCTGTTTATCCTGTTGTTATATTTGGGAAAAAGATGAAAAAGCTTGGCAAAAAAAGACAGATATCAATTGCCAACCTTACAACAATAATACAGGAAGCGCTAATCAATATGAGACTCATAAAGGCATTTGCAACAGAAAAACAGGAGGCTGAAGAGTTTGAGCAAAGAAGCGATGAGTTTTTAAACATTAAACTTGACACAATAAAAATAGATGAGGTTACAAGCCCTTTGATGGAGTTTATTGGTTCACTCGGTATTGCTTTCTTGATTTGGATTGGCGGGTTTTTGGTATTTAAAGGCGAAATAACCGTGGGTGGATTTTTTTCTTTTCTGACTGCTCTTTTTATGATGTACAAACCATTCAAGGTGCTTGCAAAAGCAAGTAACGAGATTAATACGTCCATAGCATCAATCGAGAGGATCTTTGAAGTAATAGACAGAGATAAGGAAGACGTAACATCTGGCAGTTTGGAATTTGAGGGTGTTAAAAATAAAATAGAATTTAAAGATGTTTATTTCAAATATCCAAACACAAACGAGTATGCACTTGAGGATATTAATTTGAAAATTGATGCAAAGAGCGTTGTTGCTTTTGTGGGTGAAAGCGGTGGAGGAAAATCAACTCTGCTTGAACTTATTCCGAGATACTACGACCCTGATAGAGGTGTTATAACCATAGATAACACAGATATAAGGGATTTTAGACTGAACAGTTTAAGGAAGAAGATAGCAATAGTTTCTCAAAGAATACTTCTGTTTAACAGGACAGTAAAAGAGAATATTGTATACGGAAAAAGCGGGTTGAGTGATGAGGATATTGTTGAGGCTGCAAAAGCTGCCTATGCTCATGATTTTATTATGAAATTAAAGAAAGGCTACAATACCAATCTTCAAGAGCAAGGGGTTATACTCTCGGGGGGCGAAAAACAGAGGATTGCCATAGCAAGGGCGATAGTGAAAGACCCCGATATTTTAATACTTGATGAGGCGACAAGCGCTCTTGATTCCGAATCTGAGCAGATTGTTCAAAAAGCACTCAAAAATCTTATGAAAAACAGAACCGTTTTAATGGCTGCACACAGAATAGCAACGGCTGTATCCGCAGATAAAATAGTTGTTATGAAAAACGGAAAGATTGTTGATTTTGGCAGACATAGCGAGTTAATTGAAAGATGTGCATACTACAAAAAACTATGCGATATACAGTTTTCCGGTGATACATGAATTTATTATTTATAAGTCAATTTTAATTTAACAATATCTATGTGTATTTGCAACAAACTAACATACATAATATTGTTCCTTTTGTTATTTATTCTTACCATGTTGTTCAATATTTCTTGACATGAAGCGCTATTTTATGTATATCTGTATGCGAAAATTTACAGAGAAAACAGCTTGAATAATTCACCAATCTAAATCTAAGAATTGCAAAGCAGCTGTATGTTTGATGAATAAGAGGTCAAATACAGATCAACAAAAATTTTTTTAAAGGAGATATGAGGTATGAGTACACCAAAAATTATCTGGACGGAGACAGATGAAGCTCCAATGTTGGCAACATACTCGCTGTTGCCTATTGTACAGAAATTCTTAAAGTATAGTGATGTTGAGGTTGAAACAAGAGATATTTCTCTTGCGGGTAGAATACTTGCCCTGTTTCCTGAACGCCTAAAAGAAGAACAGAGAGTGAATGACGATTTGGCTTATTTGGGCGAGCTTGTTAACAAGCCTGAGGCAAATATTATTAAGCTTCCCAACATAAGTGCTTCAATTCCGCAGTTACAGGCAGCAATAAAAGAGCTTCAGGAAAAGGGCTATGATATACCTGACTACCCTGAATATCCTCAGACAAAAGAAGAAGAGGAGTTGAAAGAAAGATATGCAAAGGTTCTGGGTAGTGCTGTTAACCCTGTATTGAGACAGGGAAACTCAGATAGAAGAGCGCCTGCTGCTGTTAAAAAGATTGCTCAGAAGTATCCTACATCAATGGGTTTACCTCTAAAGGAGTGGAGCTCTGATTCAAAGAGTCGTGTTTCTCATATGACAGACAATGATTTCTATGGAAACGAAAAGTCCGTAATAATGGACAAAGAAACAGACGTCAGATTTGAGTTTGTTGATAAAAACGGAAACGTAACGGTATTGAAAGACAAGCTTCATCTTTTGAAGGATGAAGTTTTTGATGCAACATTTATGAGTGTTAAGGCTTTGAGGAAATTTTTTGAAGAGCAGATTGAAGAAACAAAAAAAGATGATGATGTTCTACTTTCTTTGCACTTAAAAGCAACGATGATGAAGATTTCCGATCCCCCAATTTTTGGTCATGCCGTTAGGGTTTATTTTAAGGATGTTTTTGAAAAATACGGTGAGCTTTTTGATGAGATCGGTGTTAATACAAATAACGGTTTGAGTGATGTTTATGTAAAAATCAAAAAACTTCCCGAAGATAAACAAAAAGAGATAACAGATGCAATTAATGCAGTTTATGAGAAGAATCCTAAACTTGCTATGGTAAACTCGGCAAAAGGAATAACAAATCTTCATGTGCCTAATGATGTTATTATTGATGCATCTATGCCTGTTGTTGTTCGTGACGGCGGGAAGATGTGGGGACCTGATGATGAACTTCATGATACAAATGCAATGATTCCAGACAGATGCTATTCAACTATGTATCAGGTTGTTATAGATGATTGTAAGGTAAATGGTGCGTTTGACCGCTCAACGATGGGAAGTGTATCAAATGTTGGTCTTATGGCAATGAAAGCCGAAGAGTACGGTTCTCATGACAAAACATTTTTTGCTCCCGATGATGGAATAATAAGGGTTGTGGATGCAGACGGCAATGTTCTTATTGAGCACAATATTGAAAAAGATGATATATGGAGAGGAACTCAGGCTAAAGATGTTGCTATTAGAGACTGGGTGAAGCTGGCTGTAAACAGAGCTAAAGCATCAGGTGAACCTGCAGTATTCTGGCTTGATAAAAACAGAGCCCATGATGCGTCAATGATCAAAAAAGTTGAAAAATATCTAAAAGAATTTGATACTGAAGGTTTGGAGTTCCACATAATGGCCCCGCCTGAGGCTATGAAATTTTCTCTTGAGAGAATTAGAAAGGGATTGAATACAATTTCTGTTTCTGGTAATGCAATCAGGGATTATCTGACAGACTTATTTCCGATTCTCGAGATTGGAACAAGTGCTAAGATGTTATCAATTGTACCTTTGCTTGCCGGTGGCGGACTATTTGAGACAGGTGCAGGCGGTTCTGCTCCTAAACATGCTCAGCAGCTTATCGATGAGGGACACCTAAGATGGGATTCCGTTGGAGAGTTCACCGCCTTGTGGGCATCCTTGGATCATATCTATAGCCAAACAAAGAATGAAAAAATAAAGGTTTTGGCAGATGCGTTGGATAAGGCTGTTGAGGATTTGCTTGAAAATAGGAAATGGCCATCAAGAAAGGTTAATGAATTGGATAATAGAGGTGAACACTTCTACCTTGCAATGTATTGGGCAAAAGCTTTAGCAAATCAGGATGTCGACAAAGCTTTGCAAGAGAAATTTAATGGTATATATAAAGAATTTGCTGATAATGAAGAAAAGATAAATAAAGAACTACTTGATGCTCAGGGTTCTCAGACTGATGTTGGCGGTTATTACTATCCGGATAAAGAAAAAGCATCAAAGGTAATGCGTCCGAGTGCAACTTTGAATTCCATTATAGAAAAAGCTTAATTAGATTAGTTATCACTTTTATGGTGCACACAAATCGTGTGCACCAAATTTAAGAAAAGGAGTTGGCGTATGGCAGTTGAACAAGCACCGGTTGTGGTTAATGAGGATTTGTGTACAGCTTGTGGTATATGTATAACGGTATGTCCTAAAAATGTTTTAGAGTTGGTTGAAGATTTGCATGTATGGACAGGTTCTATGTGTAAAGTAGCAAGACCTGAGGATTGTATAAGATGTAAATTCTGTGAAAATGCATGTCCGCATTTTGCTATTGATGTTGTGGATATGGGCGTAGAATTAACCTTTACAGATAGTAAGGGTAATCAAGTTACAAAGTCTAAATAGGAGGGATTAATGTCTAAAGCTCAAATAATGAACGGAAATGAGCTGATTAGTGAAGCAGCTCTTGTTGCCGGGTGTAGATTCTATTCGGGATATCCCATAACGCCGTCTTCTGAAATACCTGAGCATTTGTCAAAAAGGATGCCTGAGGTTGGAGGAGTATTTATTCAGTTTGAAGATGAGATAGCATCAGCTATGGCTGCTGTTGGAGCAAGTTATGCAGGTTATAAATCAATGACAGCATCCAGCGGACCAGGTATTTCGCTAAAACAGGAAGCAATTGGTCTTGCATGCATGATGGAATTACCACTTGTTGTTGTAAATGTTATGAGGGGAGGGCCTTCGACAGGTTTGCCTACAAGGGTATCTCAGGCTGATGTTATGCAGGCAAGATGGGGAACACACGGTGACCATATGATTATTGCCGTTGCTCCTGAAACGCTACTTGAGACATACACAGAAACAATAAGAGCATTTAATATGGCCGAGAAATACAGAACCCCTGTATATATCTTGACAGACGCAGTTTTAGCTCACCTAAACGGTAGAGTAGAGTTACCTGATCCTTCAGAGCTTGAAATAATCGACAGAACTCAGCCAAGTGTTTCACCTGAAGAATTTAATCCTTATGATGTTGAGAAGTTCGGTGTTGTTCCACCTTTACCAAACAAAGAGAATTTCCCTAAATACAGATTCCATATGACGGGATTAAATAAGGATAAAACAGGATTTCCTACAGTTAACAAAGAGGCTGTAGAAGCTGATGAAGAAAGAATGATTACAAAAATAACAGACAATATAAAAGATATAGAGAGCTTCGAATATTATAAGATGGATGATGCTGATCTTGTTGTATTTGCTTACGGGACAAACGCTGCAGCAGCAAGAGTTGCTATAGACGAGGCAAGAGAATCAGGAATAAAGGTTGGAATGTTTAGACCTATAACATTGTGGCCATTCCCTGAAAAACAAGTAGCCGAATTAGGTAAAACATTTAACAAGACAATAGTTACAGAAATCAACTTGGGTCAGATGCTATATGAGGTTGAAAGGGTTACACAAGGCAACACAGAGATTTCTACGGTATTGCAGGCTTCGGGTGTTCCAATTAGACCTCAGCAGATATTAGACAAAATCAAGGAGGTATCATAATGTCTACTGATTACTCCAAATATCTAAGAATGGAAAAATTGCCTCTTTACTGGTGTCCGGGCTGCGGTAACGGAACAGTATTGAAGGCTATGATAACAGCTATAGATGAGCTGGGTTGGAAGCCTGAAGATATAATGATGGTTTCCGGAATAGGATGTTCTTCAAGAGCTACGGGTTATGTTGATTTTCATACAATTCATACGCTTCACGGAAGAGCTTTGCCTGTTGCTACAGCAATCAAAATGTGTCACCCGGGAATGCATGTTATTACATTCTCAGGAGACGGTGACTCGACGGCTATCGGAGGGAATCACTTCATACATGCATGCAGAAGGAATATTGACTTAACTGTTATAATTGTTGACAACTGGATTTACGGAATGACAGGAGGACAGTATTCTCCTTTGACCCCAACAGGAACAAAAGCGTCAACGGCTCCAAGAGGAAATATTGACCCCAATTTTGATATAGCAGACCTTGCAAAAGGTGCTGGTGCTACATTTATTGCAAGAGAGTCAGTTGCTGAGCCTATAAAATTGAAAAACGCTATAAAGAAGGGTCTGCAGCACAAGGGTATGAGCGTTATCGATGCTTTGAGTAACTGCCATATACAGTGGGGAAGAAGAAACAAATACGGAGACCCTGTTAAGCTTGTTGATTTAATTAAAGAGAAAACCGTAACAAAAACTAAAGCAGCAAAAATGACACCCGAGGAGCTTGCAGGTAAGTATGTAACAGGTATTCTTCATGAAGATACAATTAAGAAAGAGTACACCGAGGCTTATAAAGAATTAGTTGAAAAAGCACAAAACTAATAAGGAGAACTGTTATGGCATTTCATTATGAATTAAGATTTGCGGGAATCGGTGGTCAAGGTAATATGTTGGCTGGTGCCATCATAGCCGAGGCTGCTATATTTTTTGAAGGAAAATATGCAACGCAGGTGCCTACATATACATCTCAAGTGCGTGGAGGCCCAACAAAGGCTGATATTATTATATCTGATGAGCCTATCTATTTTGCCGAATCTACACATATAAATTTCTTTTTGGCATTGGATCAAAGAACTTATGAGCTATACAAGGGTGATACTCTTGACGGTGCTATTGTGCTTGTTGACAATGGTCTTGTAAACGTTCCGGAAGAGGATAAAAAAAGATGGGATGTTTATGAGTACCCTATAGTCAAGACGGCAAAATATGATGTAGGTAATGTTATTACTGCTAATATTCTGTCTGTTGGAATGACTGGCGAGCTTACTCATATTATGTCTCTTGATAACATTTTCAAGGCTGTGGAAAAGAGAGTTCCGCCTGCTTTCTTGGAACTTAACGAAAAGGCTTTCAATATGGGTGTTGAAATAGCAAAAAAACTAAAAGCCGAAAAGGGCAAAAATTAAAATTAATTTTTACCTCAATCTGTTGTTTGTGGCACGCAAAATTTGGTTTTGCGTGCCTTTTTTTATGAGAGAAAAAGGGGGAGGTTATGAATCCTGAGTTTTGGTTTACAGAGAAATACAGCGAAACATGCGGTTTTACATTTAAGGTAAAAGAGGTTTTGCAAACAAAAACAAGCAAATTCCAAAGACTTGATATACTTGATACATATGATTTTGGAAGAGTTATGCTGCTTGACGGTCTGGTTATGCTTACAGAAAAGGATGAGTTTGTTTATCACGAAATGATAACGAATGTTCCGCTTTTTGCACATCCTAATCCAAAAGATGTTTTGGTTATAGGTGGAGGTGATGGCGGAACAGTCAGGGAACTTTCAAAACATACATATCTAAATTCTATAACAGAAGTAGAGATAGACGATATTGTTGTTAAGGGTGCAAAAGAGTTTATGATGTTTGTGGGCTGCGGATACGATAATAAAAAAGTCAATCTTATTATTGGTGACGGAATAGAGTTTGTGAAGGATAAAAAAAGTGCATACGATGTAATTATTGTAGACTCTACAGACCCGTTTGGACCAGCAGAGGGTTTATTTAGCGGAGAGTTTTATTCAAATGTTAAGAATGCTTTAAGGGAGAACGGATTTGTTGTGGCTCAAGCTGAAAATCCTTACTACGATACAAAGTGGATGATGCGTTCCGTAAATAACATGAGAAAGGCTTTTGAAAATAGTGTTGAGTGTTATCTTGCCTACATTCCTACCTATCCGTCAGGTATGTGGAATTTTGCTATAGGCTATAAAGGTGTTAAACCCTCAAAAAGTTTTGACAGCGGCAGATATAATAAACTTGGCTTGAAGCTAAAATATTACAACGAAAAAATACATAGAGCATGTTTTGCTCTTCCCGAATTTGTCAAAGAACTTTTGGATAAAAATGTATAAGTGATTTAGTAATGTCACAAAAAACTTGACAAATTTTTAAAAATTGGAATTATTGGGTAGCTATTTTTTAAACGGAGGAATGTATGGATAATGCCACATTGGAAGAATTGAAAGAAAGACTGTTATCCTTAAAGCAAGAAATAACATTTAGAATTAAAAAAAATAACGAAAAGGTAAACAACATCCAGGTAAAGGGTGATGAGGGTGACTTTTCTAACGCTGTATATTCAAGAGAAATTCTATATGATTTGATAGAAAATGACAGAAATCACCTGAAGGATATTGAAGAAGCTCTCTATGATATAGAAAAAGGCACATACGGAAAATGCCACAGATGCGGAAAAGAGATAGAAATAGACAGAATGAAAGCCAAGCCAACAGCAAAATACTGCATACGATGCAGGGAGATTGTTGAATCAGGCAGATAGTCTTGTTGGGGCTGTTGTTAATCTTATTTTTCCTCAGCGGTGTATTTTATGCAGTACTAAAAGCAGAGGTTTTTTATGTCAAAACTGCATGGCTTCTTTGGAGATTTATGGCGAATCAAGGTGTTCTGTATGCTCAAAACCCATTCCTGTAGCGGCTGAAAATCTAATATGCCCTTTGTGTCTTTCAAATAAGCGGTATTTTGCAAAGGGCTTTTCACTTTTTAACTACAACAAAGAAAATATAAAAAAGATAATTGAATTTATAAAGTTCTATAAAAAGCCTGCTGTAGCAGATTTTTTGTTTTATTTTAAAAAGCAAATTACCTTATTGGATATTTTTAAAAATTGCGATGCCGTTGTGCCTGTTCCTATGCACAGAAAAGATATTCAAAAAAGAGGGTTTAACCAAACTGTTTATATAGCAAAAGCTGTTTCAAAAATAACAGGAATTCCGATTAGATATGATGTGTTGGAAAAAATAAAACAGACCAAGAAACAGCTTGGGCTTAACCATAAAGAAAGAGAGAAAAATTTATCTGGTGCTTTTAAGATAGGAAGGTCTAACGGTATAAATAGTGTCGTGTTGATTGATGATGTTTTTACAACAGGCTCTACAATAAATGAATGTGCAAAAACACTAAAAAAAGCCAATATTGAAAGTTATTTTTTTACAATAGCAACAACGCCGTCAGTTCCTGACCATTAAGATATATTTAAAGCTCAACCTTGATATTCTCAAAGTCGTTTTCATTAAACATAGATAGGTTATCGAAAAATTCAATCTGAAACTGCCCAAGACCTTTAGAATTTTTAGCCGCCTTTTCACCCGATATTCCAACAACCAATGCACCTGTCAAACAAGCCTCCAAGTAGTTATCCGACACAGCCATAAAGGCACCCATAATGGATGTAGAGATACAGCCTGAGCCTGTTATTTTTGTAAGCATTATATCGCCATTATTGATGCGAAATGTGATTTTTGAATTTGTTATGATGTCTGTAGCACCGCTTGTGCATACTATGCAGTTATATTTGTCAGCCAATTTTTTTGACAACTCCTCAATGTTGTCTATTTTAGAACTTGAGTCTACACCTTTGGTTTTTATAGCTCTGCCTGCAAGATTGGCAATTTCTGATGCGTTTCCTCGTACAGCATCGATTTTAAAGCTGCTGATGATGTCATATGCTGTTTTGTTTCTTATTCTGTTGCACCTACTCCAACGGGGTCAAAAATAACAGGAATTAACAGCGCGTTTGCTGTTTCTATGGCTTTAAACATAGTTTCGACCTGTTCTTTTGTCAGTGTGCCTATGTTTATGACCAATGCTTTAGAAATTGAGGTCATATCGGCAATTTCTTCTTCGGCATAAGCCATAACCGGACTTGCGTCTACTGCAAGCAGTGCGTTTGCCGTTATGTTTGTTACAACTGCATTGGTTATATTGAGCACAAGAGGGTTTTTATCCCTTAGTGCTTCAAGATTTTTCTTTAGTGTATTTATCATTTTTAAACCTCCTGACATTTTTTTAAATTATAACTTTTTTTAAAAAAAGCACAATGCTTGACTTTTTATGTAAAATGCCGCAAAGACAAGAAAAAAGAATAAAATATTTGAGGTTGTGTTATGGAGAATAAAGTACACGGTTTATCGATTGGTATAGAAAGGGTTGGAAATGAATTTTTTCTTTCGCTTAAAATTTAAGAAAAATTGACCCATGAGGATTATGAGATAATTACGCCGATGATTGATTCAGCCCTGTAGGGTGTTGAAAAGCCAAAAATTAAAGCGATTATTGATGCAGTTGAACTTGAAGGGTAGGAGCCGCGCACTGCATGGGATGATTTTAAGTTGGGTTTAAAGCACGGAAATCAATTTGAAAAAATTGCAATATACGGAAAAAAGAAATGACTTGATTATGCTGCAAAAATAGGAAGCTGGTTTACCTCAGGCGATGTTAAATATTTTGAAAATAAAAACGATGCATTGTTGAGGCTTAATGAGTAAAGCAATTTATTGAATCTATGAGTATACCCCAAGAACTATGAGCAAATACTATAATTGATAAGACGCAATCAAAACATGTATAGAAATGTCAAACGAAACAAATAAGCTTGGAGTGCATTTTTGCAAAAAGGATAAAATTATTACGGTTTCATTCGTAAGCGAATCTCAGAAAAATGTATTAGAAGAATAAACAACATTCACTCAAAGACATAGAATTAATAAATATTGAATAGATTGTTAGAATGGTTGACTGGGTGGTTGAAATATATGATTGCAAAAATAAGGTAAAGAAAGAAATTTGAAGTTTTTGACAAACGAATATCAATATAGGTATATTTATGAAGGATATCTGAGTAATATTATGTGTAAATTTAGTGTGGAGAGCATGAAATTTTTAGAAGATGAAAGAAAAGTCAGAGTATTTAATAAAACAGCAAAACCTTTTGTAAAATGGGCTGGTGGAAAAGCACAATTATTAAATGAAATCGACAATGCTATCCCAGACCATATTAAACAAGATAGATTTACATACATCGAACCATTTGTTGGTGGTGGGGCAGTTCTTTTTTGGATCTTACAAAAATATCCGAATATTGAACGGGCAGTAATAAATGATATTAATACAGACTTAACCAATTCGTATCTAACAATAAAAGAAAATGTAGATGAGTTAATTTCCATATTAAAAGATTGGGAAGAAGAATATCACTCTTTAAAAGATAAGGCGGATATTAAAAAGGAATATTACTATTCCAAAAGAAAACAATTTAACAGCAGAACTTCTGATAAAACAATTCAAACCGCTCTATTTATTTTTCTTAACCGGACTTGCTTTAATGGATTGTATCGTGTAAATCGCAAAAACGAGTTTAATGTTCCAATAGGCAGTTATAAAACCCCAATGATTTGCGATGAAAATAATTTAAGATCTGTAAATCAGATTTTACAAAAAGTAACCATATTAAATGGTGATTTTGAAGAAACTTTAAAATATGCTAACCAAGAGACACTGTTTTATTTTGATCCGCCATATAAACCTTTAAGTAATACATCAAGTTTCAATTCTTATGCAAAAGATGAGTTTGATGACAGCGAACAAATCAGACTTGCAAAATTTTGTGAAAAGATTGATTTATTGGGTTATCAATGGATTTTGAGCAACTCCGATGTGAAAGGGAAAAATCCAAATGACAATTTTTTTGATGAATTATACCGTGGATTTAATATCAAAAGAGTAATGGCAAGAAGAAACATAAATTCTAACCCAAATAAACGAGGAGAATTAACAGAGTTGTTAATTACAAATAATGCTTATGAAAAAATTATGTCAATTGCTGAATAAAACAGAGAATGAACTTTTTGAAGAAATATCCTCATCATTCAAACATAAAATTACACAATGGAGTTATTTTGTAAATTGGAATAAAGTATTGCAAAATATTGAACCTATTGAAAAAGAGTTAAATCTATTAAATTATCTTATTGGCAAAAAAGACTTATACAAGGAGACTGTTGAGTTATTATCGAAATATCCCGAAACTATAAAAGCTATTCCATTACTGCTTGCAATCAGAGATAAGTCATTAGAAGTTTTAATTGATACAAGAAATTTTATTTACCGTGAATTTAATTTTTCAAAGAAAACTTTTGAAAAAGAAGAGATAAAATCGTTTGCTGATTTTATTTTAAAAAGTGGATTAGGGGAGCTGTTACAGGATAAGAAAATTAAAAATTTGGTGGGTTATGCAACCGGCGTTGAGGTTGGATTGGATAGTAACGGCAGAAAGAACCGAGGTGGCACTTTGATGGAAAACCTTGTTGAAGAATTTGTGAGAGACACTTGCAATGAGTTGGAAATTGAATATATGCCGCAAGCAACGGCTAAAAAGATAAAAGAGAAATGGAATATTGATGTTAAGGTAGATAAATCATCTCGAATAATTGATTTTGCCATAAATAAAGAGGGAAAACTTTATTTTATAGAAGTTAATTTTTACGGTGGCGGGGGTTCAAAACTTAAATCTACAGCTACTGAATACATCAAAATGAATGAGTATTGGAATAATCAAGGCATAGAATTTATATGGATAACTGATGGTGCTGGTTGGAAATCTACCTTAAAGCCTTTAAGAGAATATTTTGATAAAGCGGACTATTTGCTGAATTTGGAAATGCTAAGAGATGGTGTTTTAAAAAGGATATTGATATGAGTTTACCAAATATGATTTATAAAAGAAATGGACAAGAATATCACCCATTAAAAATATTTAGGATTAATGGGCAATACATATTAGCCGTATATCAAGGTAGTTTATCTGAATATGATTTATTAATAAAATATCGACAAAAAGAAAACAATAACTGGTCGAGAATAAGAACCCCAAAACATATTCATTGGGCTGTTGATGTTTTAATAAAAATGAGTTTAGAAGAAAATAAAACAAAAGAGTTTTTGGATTTCTTAATAAATTATTGGAGTAATAATGTGTCACCGTTGACGAGTGAAGAAGAAAGAAACAATTTACTAAATGATGATTTATTAGAGCAAGTAAATAATGAAGCGACACAATATCCTGAATTGGTTGAGAAAGGGGAATATAGCGTCAAGTTCTTACTGCTTATCGCAAAACTGTTAATGTTTCAAGAAAAAACTAATTTAGATACAGCTTATATGTTCAAAAATTTGTTAGAAGCATTAAAAGAAGGAAAAGATATTTTTAAAATTGTTTCAATAGCGACACATAATAGAAGATGATTACACCATATTTCAAATCAAAAGACAAAGCATTTACTTTATTACAAGGTGATGTGTTCGAGTTGTTGCCACAATTCGATTTTAAATTTGATATGGTTTTTGCCGATCCGCCTTATTTTTTGTCAAATGATGGTTTAACCATTAAAAACGGAAAAATTACCAGTGTAAACAAAGGTAAATGGGATAAATCAAAAGGTTTTGAATATCTGAATGACTTTAACCGGAGATGGCTTAAACTTGTCCGGAATAAAATGAAAGATGATGCCACAATTTGGATTAGCGGAACAATGCACAATATATTTAGTATCGGACAAATTTTAACAGAACTTGACTTTAAGATCTTAAACATTGTTACTTGGCAAAAGACAGATCCGCCACCAAATTTCTCGTGTCGTTATTTTACGCATTCAACAGAGCAAATTATTTGGGCAAGAAAAAATGCAAAAGTCCCCCATTATTTCAATTATGAATTGATGAAAGAGATTAACGATGGAAAACAGATGAAAGATGTTTGGTCTTTGCCCGCAATAGCAAAATGGGAAAAGTCTTGCGGAAAACATCCGACACAAAAACCACTTTCTGTTTTAACAAGAATTATTCTTGCTTCAACAAAACAAGGTGCTTGGATTTTAGATCCTTTTACCGGAAGTAGCACAACAGGCATAGCTGCGAATCTTCTAAAAAGGAAATTTATAGGCATTGATACGGATGAAGAATATTTGAAAATCAGCAAATGCAGAAAATTGTAGATAGAAAATGAAAATGTTTTTAAAGACTATAAAAGCAGGATTGATGATTTATCGAAATCAAGATAGTAAGATTTATTGTGGTGTGGGGTTATGCTGTTTACCGAATGAAAAGTGATGCTTAATAAAAAAGGGGCGCACAGCCCCTGAAACTTTAATATTAATTTAGAATCTGCGTCCAAGTCCGCGTCCGCCGCCTCTGCCCATGCCTCTTCCTGCACCTCTGCCTTGACCCATACCTCTACCAAGTCCGCGTCCCATACCTCCTCCTGCATTTTCATCAATCCTAAAAACATTGCTTGAGCCGCATTTTGGACAAACAGGCAAGCCTGTTCCATATGGTTCCTCAAAGTCCACACCGCAATCTGCGCATTTAAATTTTCTAAGACCGCTCATGGCTTAGTCCTCCTTACAAAAACTCATTTATTATTTCTTCAATATATTGTTTATCGGTTTCTTGAACCTTAATTCCCGCAGACGACAGATTGTGCTTCATACCCTCTCCTATTTCCGAAGCAATAAAAACATCAACATCGTTCACAAGCTCAGAAATGACTCTGCCTGCGCCTAATCCTCGAGAACCCTCAATATCTGCTTGTTCCTGCTCTTTTGCAATCTGCGGAACGGGATTCTTTCTCAAAGCCCTATCCTTGACTGCACCGTTTTCAATCTCTATGACAGCTATGTACTTGCTCACTGCCGTATGAGACGACACCTTTTTTGCATTGTTTGTGGGTATTGCTATTTTCATTCCATATCCTCCTTAACAACTATTGCTTTTCCGTTAATCAGCGCATCTGCAACCTTCTGTCTTGCCTTCTGGGCAATCCGTCCGAATGTTGCACGCGACACATTCATAATATTAGAAGATTCCTCATGGTATAAACCCAGATAGTCAACAAGTCTCAAAGCCTCCATCTCGTCAACGCCCAACTCCACAAAGCCAATTTCTTCAAAACTGTTTCTGCACGGCTTAAAACATCTGTGTTTTAGATTTAAACCTATGTTTCTTTTTCTCCTTTTACGGCCTCTTCCATTCATACCATTATGAACATATGCTCATTATTAAAAATTTCAAGTAAAAAATTTGACTTTCTTAAACTATTTTGATATCAATGAGGCGTTATGAGTATGTATTTAGGCAAACATACGATATTATCATTAAGAAACTGGTGGTGGGATAGCGAGTAGTTATCCTGCTTAAACTTTACAGCCGTCTTTAGCGGCTCATCTGAAGTGGGATAGCTTTGATGGGTCTGCTGAAGACGGCTTTTTTGTTTATTTAAGCCGTTTTTAGCTTATTAAGCTAAGGACGGCTTTTTTGTTTTATGGAGGTTTTAATGGCTGAAAAAAAGGATTTTAGTTACGCATTTGACAGCGGATATGAGGGTGTTGTGATATACAAAGAGATTGACGGTGATATGGATACGCCTGTTTCCCTGCTTTCCAAGATTTTGGACAGTAAAAATGCGTTTTTGCTTGAGAGTGCAAAAGAGGATAAAACATACAGCAGGTTTTCGTTTTTGTCTTTTGATTTAGATGAACCATTTGTAATAGATTACAAATCAAACCCCGATATTTTCAGAGAAAAAAGGCTGTTTAAAACAAAACAGCTTGGCGATTTCTGCGGAGGATATGTGGGTTATTTTACCTTTGAGTCTGTAGAGCTGTTTGGTATTTTAAGAAAGCCGCTTAAAAAATTGCCTGAAAAATTGGGCATGTTTTTCAAAGTGGAGAAGTTTTTAGTGTATGATAACTATACAGACAGAATGTATCTCGGATATGTTCATGCACTTGATAAAAATCTAAGCGCCGATGAAAACTTCAAAATTGCAGATTCTAAAATGGATGAATTCCATAAAAAGCTCAAAACTCTAAACAGCCAAAACAAGCCAAAAAATCACAATCCTAAAATTACATCTTTCATGTTTTCAAAAGATGAATTCATGGATAAAGTCAAGTATGTCAAAAAGCTTATAGAAGAGGGGGAGGTGATTCAGACTGTTATAAGCAACTTTTTTGATGTTGAAGATATTGATCCGTTTGAATTCTATAGGCACTTGAGAAGAATAAATCCTTCTCCGTATATGTATTTTGTAAAGTTCGGAGATTTTTCCATTGTCGGTTCATCGCCTGAGATACACATAAGAAAAAGGGATAAAACTGCAACAATAAAACCCATAGCCGGTACAAAACCCAAAGGAAAAACAAAAGATGAAACAAACAGGCAGAAAACGATTCTGCTTAGCGATGAAAAAGAGAGAGCCGAGCATCTGATGCTTGTTGATTTGGCAAGAAATGACCTATCGCGCATATCCAAAAAAGACAGTGTTGTTGTAAAGAATTTTATGGTGGCCGAAGAGTATTCTCATGTTATACACCTTGTTTCTGAGGTTGACGGAATATTGAAGGATGATGTTTCTGTATTTGATTTGATTTCAAACACATTCCCAGCAGGCACACTGAGCGGAGCACCAAAGGTTAGGGCTATAGAGATTATAGACGATGTGGAAAAATACCCTCGTTCAAGTTACGGTGGATGTCTCGGGTATGTCGGTTTTGATTCAAATGTCGATATGGCGATAACAATAAGAACAGCTGTTTTTAAGAAAAATTCAGCAAGGCTGCAAGCTGGGGCAGGCATTGTTTATGACAGCGATCCCGAGAGTGAATATTTTGAAACGATAAACAAATTAAAAGCTCTTTTGAGAGCCGGAGGCATTGATGATAGTATTGATAGATAACTACGATTCCTTTACCTACAACATATATCACTATATTCTGCATTTTAGAGACGATGTTGTAGTTGTAAGAAACACAGAAAATATAAACAATCTGAAGTCTATAAAAAATATCGAGGGTATTGTTTTATCACCGGGACCTTCTCATCCGAAAAATTCCAATCTGACGATTGATGCAATTGACTATTTTAAAGCAAAAGTACCAATCTTCGGCGTATGTCTCGGTATGCAGGCGATAGGGTATTATTTTGGAGGAACAATCAGAAGAGCATCTGTTGTTATGCACGGAAAAACAGACAAAATAGAGCATAAAGACTCGACTATTTTGAAGAATATGTCAAACCCTATGAGCGTTGTAAGGTATCATTCGCTTGTTGTGGATAGATTAGAAGGTTTTGATATAAGTGCAAGCTCTTTGTCTGATAAGGAGGTTATGGCTGTAGAAAACGATGGTTTAAAGATATACGGCGTTCAGTTCCATCCAGAGTCATATTTGACTCAAAACGGTATGGATATAATTAAAAATTTTTTGGGGGTTGTTTATGATTAGAAAGGAAATTGAGACTTTGAGAAAGGGTGAGGGTTTAGACGGTTCGGCTGTTGAAAATATATTTGATTCAATGCTTGAGGGTAAATTGAGCGATAAAGATATTGCAGAATTCTTAACACTGCTTGCCAAAAAGGGCGAAACGGCACAAGAGATATCTCATGCTGCAAAGTCTCTGAAAAAGCACGCAGACTCTCTTAAATGTGAAATGGACTGCCTGGATATAGTCGGAACAGGCGGAGACAAAAAATCGACCTTTAATATATCCACTGCAAGTGCTATCGTCTGCAGTCTGTTTCTGCCTGTTGCAAAACATGGAAACAGGGCAGTAAGCTCAAAATCGGGTTCGGCAGATGTACTTGAGGCTCTTGGTGTAAAGATAGATAATAAAAAAGAGGCGGCATTTGAGGTTTTAAAAAAGAAGAACTTTACATTTCTGTTTGCTCCTTTTTTCCATCCTGCTATGAAAAATGTTGCAGGCGTCAGGAAGAAGCTTGGAATAAGAACAATTTTTAATCTTTTGGGGCCTCTTTGCAATCCGTTTAACCCCAAGTTTCATGTTATAGGTGTCTTTAGCGAGGAGTTTTTAAATCCTATGTTTGAGGCGAGCAAGATACTGTCAATGGACGATGTTGTATTTGTTTCATCAAAGGATGGTCTTGATGAGGTAAGTATTTCGGATATTACGACGTGTTATCAGCGCAGAGGCTTAAATGAAAAGAGATTTGAGTTTGACCCGAGAGATTTTGGAATCTATGCTGACATAAGTGCCGTTAAAGGCTATGATGCTGCAAAAAATGCAAAGCTTATGGTAGAGGTTTTTGAAAATAAGCATGAGCATCTAAAAAATGCAGTGTCTGTCAATGCAGCATTTGGTCTTGTTGTAAGCGGTATAGAAAGTGATTTGAAAAAAGCATTTATGCTGACAAAAGAATCAATAGAAAGCGGCAAAGCTTTGGAAAAATTAGAGGAATTAAAGGGATGAACAGGTTTTTGGAGGATATAATAAAACAAAAACGTAAAGAGATTAAAAACATAAAGGTTGAATCAAAAAGAGAAAGGGCAGTGCACCATATAAAAGATTACTTTCAAAAAGATGCCCTCAATGTTATAGCAGAAATCAAGGAGTGTTCACCCTCTGCCGGTTTGATAAGGAAGATAGATTTGAATGAAATAGTGCCCATATATCAAAAATATGCGAAAGCAATCAGCGTTTTGAGCGATGAAAAGTTTTTCTGCGGAAGCTTTGACAGGCTTAAAAAAGTTGCCGATATGGTTGATATGCCTGTTTTGTGCAAGGATTTTATTATAGATGAAGCCCAAATTGATTTAGCTTATGCAAATGGCGCAGATATTGTTCTTTTGATAGTCAGGATTTTGGAAAAAAGCAGCTTAAATAGGCTTTATGGATATGCAAAATCTTTGGGAATGGATGCACTTGTTGAGGTGCACTCAGAAGATGAGCTTAAAATTGCAGAAGATGCCGGATGTGATATTATAGGGGTTAATTCGCGTGATTTAGATACTCTCGAAATTTCGCTGGATAGGGCGCTTAAAATACTAAAAAGCGCGAAAGCGGATTTAAAGATTGCAGAAAGCGGTATAAAAACAAAAGACGATATTGATTATCTAAAACCGTTCTGCAGTGGATTTTTGATAGGGGAGGGTTTTTTAAAAGGCAGTATTGATGAGAATTTTCAAAAATTGGGATTTGTTTTATAAAGAGGATTTTGTATGTTTGTAAAATTTTGCGGTATGACAAACCTTGATGATGTTCTGTGTGCTGTTGATTTTGGTGTTGATTTTGTAGGTTTTGTTTTCTATGAAAAAAGCAAACGGTTTGTAACATATGAAAAAGCAAAAAGCATAATTAAAAATGTGGATGCAGATGTGAAAAAAGTGGGTGTTTTTGTAGAACAAAACGACAAAGAGATAGAATATGCCGTGGATTTCTGCCAACTTGACTATGCCCAGGTTTATCGTGATGTTGAAAATATCGAAACAATCAGGGCATATAGGATAAAAGAAAGTCTGCCTGTGAGTGCTGCTGATGGTTTGATTTTGTTTGACAGCTACACAAAATCAATCGGTGGAAGCGGCGTATCGTTTGATTTGGATTTAATTGCGAATTTTGAACACAAAAACAGGCTGTTTGTTGCAGGCGGTGTTTCTTTGGATAATGTTGAGTCTGTTATTGACTTGGATGTGTTTGGCGTTGACCTGGTCAGTTCGATAGAGGCGTATCCGGGCAAAAAAGATGAAAAAAAGATGAAAGAATTTTTAAAGGTTGTGAAGGGATAGGAATATGAAAAGGTATTTTGGTGAATACGGCGGGCAGTTTGTACCCGAGACGCTAATGAGGGCTTTATCTGAGCTTGAAGAGGCTTTTTTGAATTTTAAAAAAAATATGGATGCAAAAAAAGAGCTTGAATACTACCAAAAAAACTATGCAGGCAGGCAAACGCCCCTTTATTATGCCAAAAATCTAAGCAGTCGTATTGGCTGCAGGGTCTACCTAAAAAGGGAAGATCTGCTGCATACAGGAGCTCATAAACTCAACAACACATTGGGTCAGATTCTGCTTGCAAAGTTTATGGGCAAAAAAAGAATTATAGCAGAGACGGGCGCTGGACAGCACGGTGTTGCAACAGCTACGGCAGCTGCGCTTCTTGGTATGGAGTGTGTTGTATATATGGGCAAAAAGGATATGGAGAGACAGTCGCCAAATGTTGAGAGGATGAAGCTTTTGGGTGCTGAGGTTGTATCTGTTGAAAAAGGCAGTATGACGCTCAAGAGTGCCATAAATGAGACATTGAGGGATTGGGTTAAAAATGTTCAAACAACCCACTATCTTCTCGGCAGCGCCGTTGGTCCTCACCCTTTTCCTGTAATAGTAAAGTATTTTCAGGAGGTAATCGGAAAAGAGGCAAGAAAACAGATTCTAAAAGCAGAAAGCAGGCTGCCTGACAGTGTTGTGGCATGCGTAGGCGGCGGCAGCAACGCCATAGGCATATTCAGCGGTTTTGTAAAAGACAGTGTGGATATGATAGGTGTTGAAGCCGGCGGAGAATCACTTGAACTTGGAAAACACTCAGCCACTCTAACTATGGGGAGGCCGGGCATTCTGCACGGTGCATTGAGTTATCTTCTTCAGGATGAGTACGGCCAAGTTGCGGATGTTCATTCGATCTCTGCAGGATTGGATTATCCGGGTGTCGGACCGGAGCACAGTTACTTAAAGGATATCGGGCGTGTAAGATACGACGCATGTTTTGATAATGAAGCGCTTGAAGCCTTTAGGCTTTTAAGCAGGCTTGAGGGCATAATACCGGCGCTCGAAAGCTCTCATGCTGTGGGGTATGTTATAAAACACAGTGAGTTGTTTAAAGATAAACTTGTTTTGATAAATCTTTCAGGCAGAGGCGACAAAGATTTGGGCATTATAGCTTCATTGGAGGAAAAAAATGTGTAAAAAAGGTATATACCTTGTGTGTGATTACCCGACAAAGGATAGTTTTTTTGAGGCTGTCAGGGTTTGTGATGATTTCAATATGGATTTTCTGGAAATAGGCTTTCCTTTTTCAGACCCTGTTGCAGATGGGAGTATTATAGAGTCTGCAGCTTTTGATGTTTTGAAAAAAGAGAATGTGAACAATTTTATAGAAAGCACAAAAGAGGTAAAAAAGCTGTTTAGAAACAAACTTTACATTATGACCTATGCCAACATTGTGTTTGGATGCGGTATGGAGAAGTTTGCTGCAGCAGTTGGGTTTGTAGACGGTTTGATAATAGCCGATTTGCCGTATATAGAAAGCAGAAGGCTTAAAAATGTGTTGAACAAATACGGTATTAACTTGATACATTTTGTAACACCCGAAAGCAGCTGTGCAGATATAGACAAGATAAAAAAATCATCAAACGATTTTATATATTTTGTATCAACAAGAGGAATAACCGGAGGGGCTTTTTCTTTGGATGATGAGACAAGAAAAAAAGTAATCTACACAAAACAGAATTCCAAAAACGATGTGATAGTGGGCTTTGGCATACAAAACAAAGATGATATAAAAGAGGCGTGCAGGTATGCAGACGGTGTTGTGATTGGGACTCAGGCTGTTAAAAACTTAAAAAGCGGTGATTTTTACTCTTTTGTAAGAGATTTAGTGTAATCGGTAACTGGTCCACACATACTTACCACCCTTACTAAATATATACAGGCTCACAAACTTACTCAACCATTCATAAGGGTAGCCTGCTACCCTTATGATATCTTCCAATAGTAAGGTTGGAAACCTTAC
>JALWEJ010000054.1 GCA_027014115.1 Desulfurellales bacterium | reverse complement strand
TGCTAAAACTCTTATTTCAAGGGCTTTGTTATTCTTCTATCTGGCTTTGTGAAAGAACATGTCGTCAAGCGACGAGAAGGGAATATAATACAAATCAAAGCATTTGTCAAGGGAAAATAAAAGAAAAGATAAATAGGGAGAAAATGGCGGGGGTATAGGGGTTAGGGGAGGAAAACAGACGGATTTTTCAGTTTTCCTCTCAATTTTATATCGAATTTTTGGTGCAGCATGATTTTATTTAGCACTTTTTTCGGCATTAGTCTTTTATCTACTATCGATGGGTCCGCTTTAATTTTCATGGCAATGCTAATAATACTGTTGTCAAAATTCACAGTATTGATTTTAAATGTACCGTTTATGTCCATATGAAGAAATTGCTGCTTTATGTCAATCTGTTTAATTTTAACAAGATAGTTCTGAATCTCAATCTTGCCCTTGAGGGATATATCATTCAAATCCTTAAATTTTCCAAAGGGAATCCTCGGCAGAAAATTTATATCATTTAAATCAAATAACAAATCGCCTCCAAATTCTTTAAGCTTATCAGTTTTGTTTTCGAATACAATACTACCTTTAACTCTTCCGCTTAAATCAAAAAACATCATATTTAAAGAAGCAAATTCTTTTAAATCCCGCATATCAAAATTTTTTACCGACAATCTAAACTTATTTATATATTTTGTTTTTCCATCAAAAAAAACATTTCCTTTTAACAAACTTTGCCTTTTTGTTTCTATGAGAAACTTTAATTTTTTATTACTCGATAAAATGCTCAAAGGGTTTAAAGAGCACGATACATATAAACAATCAAATTTTTTAGTGCTGTGTTTAGGTTTTATTTTAACATTTGTTAGTTTTACACCAAAAGGAAACAGATATGAGATTTTATCCATTTTTATATCTATGCCGTATGAGTGTTCTGCCGTATATTCCACATAACCTTTTAAACGATTGTATGGAAAATTGTAGGCTGCTGTAAACAGAAAAAAAACAACTGCATAGACAAAATAGGTAAAATATCTCAAAAAATCCTTTTTCATTTTGCAGCACCTTTTTTATACGTAAAAAATACAGCATCCACACCCAAAGATGAATTTTGATTTTTTCTTATTTTTAGGCGCTTAACAAACACCCTGTTTTTATATCTAATCTCGACATCGTATAAAAAATGAACAATTTGTTTCATGGAAACATTGTTAAGTCTTATTTCAACCATATCCAAGCTTGTGCCGTTTGCCAACTTTCTTGCATAGGGCTTTATAAAAACAACCTTGCTGCCAAACCGATTTTTTCTTGTTATTCTGTCTATAAGTGAAAACAGGCTTACTTTTAACATTCTGCCGTTTTGCCTGTTTTGTGCTTTTGCCGTATTGTATTTTTGCTCCAAAACAGACAAATCTCTATTTAGAGCAGCATAATATTCCATACTGCTTTTGGCTGTATTTAATTTTTTCGTTTCATAAATGCATAATATGGAAATTATAAAAAACAAAGCAGCAAGTACTATAAGCCATAAATGTTCTCTATAAGAAAGTCTAAACAACCCTACTCCTTTTACAATTCAATGTATAAATCAAACAAAACACCGCCTGATGGTAATGTTTTTGCCTTTTTTATATCAATACTCTTGAAATTCTTTACCTTTGACAAAGAACTCTTTATCCTATCCACAACGCCGTAGGATTCAGCTTTTGCACTTATTAGAATACCCCGTCCGTCGTAAGAAACACTATCGACTGTCAATTTTATATCTTTGGGGATTGATTTGCTTATTGAGTTAAATGATTCTATAAATGTATACTCAGGTAGTTTGTATGTTGTGTTGTTTCCCTGCAAACCCTTTATCTTTCCGAGAAAAAGTGATTTATACTGCATAGGTGTTAATGATTTTGGTATATTTTTAAAATTGCGTTCTAAGATAAGCTCAACGGATTGTTTATATTCATATAGTTTATGATTTGCAATATCTGCTTTTGTATGCTCATAAAACAGACAGGATGCAAATATTAAATTTACAGAAACAAGAAGATACATTGCCGGTTTTTTAAAAGAGTCAATACGTGAACTTTTTTTATACCTTCCTTGACGAAAATTAACAACATCGCCTCTGTTTGATGCAAGCAAAAGTGAAGACACTATATCGGAATATGATAAAAGGCTGTCAACATACAGCTCCATATCGGCAAACTGTTTTATATAATCCTCAAACGACAAGACCTCACAATTAAAAATATCTTTCAGAGCATCCTTTGATACAACACCTTCCGGCGCATCAAAAACAACCATATCGGCACTGCATTCAGCATATATTGTTTGAGCCTTAAAATAAGCCGAAACAACAGAGGATAATACCTTATCGGATGGAGAATGGATAGAGCGCAAAAACACAGCATTGTTTGCACATTTTTGGTAATAATTTGTGTGTTCGTTTTTGACTCCCAAAAAAACTACTCCGTTTGATTCATAAATATCTGACAGCCCTTTAAGAGCCGCAACATCCGGCATAATAAAATCCAAATCAATGGATAAGCCTTCAAAAACAGACAGGATGCGTTCTATCTCTTTATTGTAGTATGCAAATCCTACAACACCATATGTATCTTTTTTGGTTTTTGCGCCAACCATAAAATCAACAGACATATCATCGAAGGATACAGGTAAATCCAGCTCCATTTCTTCTTTAATCACCTGCTTTATTTTGTCTTTTTTGGAAAAAGGAAAATTTAAATGCCGTATAAAGCAGTCTTTGGAATCAAACAAAGCCACATACTGCTCACTAAACAAACCGTTTGTTTCTATATGTGATAAAATAGCCTCTTTAGTCTTGTCTTCAGAAAAATCCCCTATCGGCAAAACAGAAAGATGCAGAAGTTCCTTTTTTTTGTATGATACATATAGCTGTCCGAATTTTATATAATTCTTACCAAATCCAATACATAAAATTTTCATACTCATATTAATACAATTCTTTATACACAGTTTTTATTTTATATCCACCTTTTTCTTTCTTTCTTTCCAAAATCTCAACCGCGCAGACAGACAGTTTTGCATTTTTATAACAAATTTTCATCCGAAAAACATCACTTTTTGTTGAAATAATGCCTGATGGCAGAACAATATCACTAAAACCCGGCATCTTTGTCTGATACCAGTCGCTGTTTTTTAATAAATCTTTGTGAAATTCATCGCTTCTAAATTTTATAACAGAATCGGCAAACTCAACTGCCTCATCTTGCGATACACTATCAGGCACAACTGCAGCAATAATATATCTGTTTGCAGTGTTTATATTTATCTTTCCGCTTTTACAGTACGTAGTTAACAAATCAAACAGACCAGGCCTTTTTTTTGTAGGATAAAGCAGCTTGCTGTCGATTGTTTTTATTAGAAAAAGCTCACCGAGATTATCCATGGGGGCATTTTTTACAGCCGATGCAAAAAATTTGCTTGTATCTATATTATCCACACCCTCAGGCAGTTTTGAAAGATATTTTTTTTCAACACCCTCTTTATCTATCCAATACCACAAAGACAAAACAATCTCGGCAGCCTTTTTTTCTTTAAGTTTAAAGGGTTTATTAACCAAAAGCCTAAAAAGTATATCCCTGTATGTTTGTCCGGTTTTGTTGTCTGAAATATAATTTATAGGAAATTTTGAACACTCATCCTCAACATCAATATCTACACCTTCAAACAGCTCTCTATCGTAGCCGTTCAATGTATGCACATTCTCACCAAAAGACCAAATATCAAAAAAAGAATCGTATTTATTTTCTCTTGCATCCTTTATCAACAGCGCTTTTTCAAAGGCTTCAGAATTCTTTATGGCGTTATATGAAAAAATATAGCCTTTCTCAATTGACGAGATGGAATTTTCCATATTTGACACCTTCAGCATTTCAACATCAACAACACTTAAGATGGCTATAAGAAACAGAACAAGTATGAGCACAACGCCGTTTTTATCTGTTTTTATCATAAGCAGCCTACTTATTTACACCTATTATAAACAGTTTTTCAAAACTCTGTTTTTTTGATTTTCCACTAAATTCAAGAGAAAAATCCAAAGCAATAGGATATCTGTTTTTATTCTTTCTTGAATCGTATTCATCTTGTTCATTGGAATCTTTATCAATAACTTTTATTTTAATCTTTACAACACTGCAGGCAACTTCAACGCCAAGAGCATTAAATTTTGATTTTATATCAGAAAAGGGGAGCTCTTTTCTTATTATTGAAAATCTTTGAATATTTTTATCTTTTGTGTTTTGTTTTTTGATAAAGTAGGATATTTTGTTAATGATAAACTGCGGATGGCCATTGGGGTTTAAAGAAAAGGTTGAAAAAAATTCTAAAAACGGATTTTCTTCATCCAGATTTTCCAAATCTATACTTCTTATAACAAAATAGGGCTGATTGCTTTTTTTTGAATCGTTCTTTTTCTTGTTTTTTGTGTTTTTTGCAAACTGTTCTGCATACAAAGAATCCAAATCCTTCTCCATCAAACCAAAAAACATAACGGCCTGATAATTCAAATCCCCCGAATTATTGAGCTTTTCTGAAACATCCATAACATTAAAAAATGTAGCATACACAATACCGACAATAACAGCCGTTATAGTTACAGAAACAAGCAGTTCTATAAGAGTAAAGGCTTTATTATTCATTAGAGATGGCATATCTTTTAACAGTTATTTCAAAATCGTCGCCTGAAAAAGATTCTTTTTTGAAACTTACGGAGTACAGGGCAAGTTTGTCATAAAATGTATCATTTTTGTCTTGCTCAAAATCAAAACCGCTCTCTTCATCATCTGTGTTATTGAGATTGATTCCGTATGCCTTTTCAAGAATATACCGATTAAGTGTATTATCAGCCAAAAAATAACCTTTTATGTCGCGACTGTTGTTTATTGCCGACTGTTCAACATTTGATGTCGTCAAAAGTATAATACCAAAACCTATGCCTATAACAACAACCGCAACCAGAATTTCAATAAGGCTAAAACCTTGTTTATCCACTTTCTGTTATGTCCATATTTATAATAAACGGCTTGATTGTTATTGTGTAGCTTTTGCCTTTTCCAAAAAAAGTTATTCGGCAAGGCGTTGCCAAACCGTTTTGTGATATATTTATTTTACATATGTCTGAGTCTTTATCACTTTCTTCGAGTGAAGAACAAGTAAATTTAATATTGTCAAGTTTCATAATTTTCAGTTTGTCTTGTTTGTTTGATATATTTGAGTATTTTACAACATTTGCTTTTTTGTCAAAAATTACCACAGATTCCTGTTTTTCCGTTATAGAATTTAGCCTCTCCTGTTTTACAATCATGGCAATTTTTCTAACCGTTTGTGATATATCCGACTCAAAAAGCATATCCATAAACTTCGGCATACCAAAACTTACAAAAACAGAAATGATAAATAAAACTATGACAACCTCTATAAGCGTAAAACCGAGGATATTATCTTTTTTATTCCAACTCATAGCTCTTTATATCTTTGTCGTAGCCTTCTCCACCTTCCTTTCCGTCTGCTCCTAATGAAATAATTTCGAAATCTGCATGTTCACCTGGCGATATGTAAATATAAGGATTGCCCCACGGATCTTTTGGAACCTTTGATATATAGCCGTGCGGTGGATAATGGCTTGGTATTTTTCCTATAGACGGTTTTGTTACAAGCGCATCCAATCCCTGTTCTGTTGTCGGATAAAACCCGTTGTCCATCTTGAACTTTTTAACGGCAACAGATAGGTTTTGAATCTGCATCTTTGCCTTTACCACCCTTGCTTTATCGGGTTCACTCATAAGCCTTGGAACAACAATACCAGCCAAGATACCCAAAATAACTATAACTATCATAAGTTCAATGAGCGTAAATCCTCTGTTTTTCATAAATCCCCCTAAAAACTATTATTTTACAAGTTGACTCATCTCAAAAATCGGCAGCAGTGTTGCCATCACAACAAAACCCACAACACCGCCCAAAATAAGTATAAGCATAGGCTCAACCATTGAAGTCAAAACCTGCAGCTTTGAGTCAAACTCTCTTTCGTAACTATAACCTATTTTAAACAAAAGTTCCTCGACTTCTCCGGATTTTTCTCCCGCAGAAATCATCTGAATTAAAGAGCCCGGTATAAAATCATATTTTTTCATAGCATCCGATAAAGAAACACCCTCTGTAAGCTGCTCTTTTACATCGTCTATGGCCGATTTGATAATTGTATTGGAAATAAGGTTGCTTACTATATTTATACTGTCAACAAGCGGCACACCGTTTTTCAGAAGTGTTCCCAATGTATTTGCGAACTTGGCAAATGTATTTTTTATAATTAACTCTCCAACAAGAGGCACATTCAACAAAAACGAATGAACAATCGTTTTACCCTTGGAGGTTTTTACCCAAAACTTAAACCCAGCAGCACCTACAATCACAAATCCCAAAACAACCCACCAATAACTTTTACTGAAATCGCTTACTGCAATCAATATTCTTGTAGGCAGAGGTAAAACCGTATTGAAATCAGAAAACAGAGAAACAACCTTAGGTACAACAAAGCTCAACAGAAAAAATAAAACGGTTATACCCACAACAAGGATAAAGATAGGATAGACTAAAGCCGACCTCATTTTTTTTCTGTACTCTTCTTGCTGTTCCAAAAATGTGGCAAGCTGTTCAAGCACAAACTCAAGCGTGCCAGATGATTCACCAGCAACAACCATTGCACAAAAGGTTTTTGAAAATACCCGTGGATGTTTTTTTAGAGCATCAGACAATGAAGAGCCCTCTCTCACACTTCCCAGAATCTGAGTCAAAACCCTCTTAAGCGGAGCATTTCTTGTTTGCTGAACAACAGTTGACAGCGTTTCATCCAATGTAACACCAGCAGAAATCAATGTTGCAATCTGTCTTATTGTGTATATAAATTCGGTTTTATTAACCGAAGCAAATGTTGGCAAGGAAAATCCCTTTTTTACACCATCTACATCTTCTGAGCTCGAAATTTCAACCTCAACAGGGTATAATTCCATTGACTTAATCTTTTCTTTTGCTTCTTTTTTGCTTTGGGCGTCTATGATGCCTGTTTTGGTTTTTCCTTTTTGAGTTAGGGCTTTATATTCGTATACCGGCATAGAATCAAACCTCTGTTACCCTTAAAACCTCATCAAGAGAAGAGAGGCCGTTTGCTACAAAGTTTTCCATACCGTATTCTTTCAGAGTTTTCATGCCTTGAGATACGGCAAGTTTTTTGATTGCATTGGAATCTGAGGTTTTCAAAATCAACGATTGGATACCGTCTGTCATTTTCATAAATTCAAATATGGCGGCTCTGCCTTTAAAACCTGTATATATACACTGACTGCAGCCTATAGATTTATATATCACTTTATTCGCAAAATAGTCTCTACCCAATCCCATTTTTTCTATATCAGCACCGCTTGGTGCATACGGTTCTTTACAGTTGCTGCACAACAGTCTTATCAACCGCTGCGCAAAAATGGCTCTAACAGAAGAAGATACCAAAAAAGGTTCAATGCCCATATCGACTAGTCTGGTAATGGCGCTTGGCGCATCGTTTGTGTGTAGTGTAGAAAAAACAAGATGCCCCGTCAGAGCTGCCTGGATAGCAATTTCGGCTGTCTCCCTATCTCTTATTTCACCGACAAGAATAACATCGGGATCTTGTCTAACCATAGCCCTCAAACCGTTTGCAAATGTAAATCCGGTTTTAGTATTTACCTGCATCTGACCTATGCCGTTCAATTGATATTCTATCGGATCTTCTATTGTGAGTATATTTTTATCGGGTGTATTAATTTCATTTAAAGCGGCATACAGAGTTGTTGTTTTGCCTGAACCCGTAGGACCTGTTACCAAAACCATGCCGTGAGATATCTTTATGAGCTGTTTTATCTCTGTCAGCAGCTCGTTGTTTTTTATAATATCCTCAAGAGTTAAAAGCCTTCCACCTTTTTCAAGCAGTCTCAACACAACACGCTCGCCAAAGGCTGTAGGGATTGTTGAAACCCTTAAATCTATATCTCTATCACCAATTTTTACCTCAATACGTCCATCTTGAGGCACACGTTTTTCTGCTATGTTAAGCTCGGACATAATCTTAATTCTAGAAACAATGGCAGAGTGTAGCCTCTTTGAGAGCGTCAGTTTCTGATATAAAATGCCGTCTATTCTGTATCTGACTATAACATCTTTCAAATAAGGCTCTATATGTATATCACTCGCTTTGCTCTTTACAGCTTGAGTTAAAATACTGTTTACAAGTTTTATCACAGGCGCATCGGATGTATCGTATAATATGTCAGCAGACTCATCTATCTCATCAAGAGAGTATTGGCTATCATCCTCTATGGTCTGTATTATTGCATCTGTATCCTCCTGAACCTCTCCATATGCCCTGTTTATGGCAGCATTGATTTCGTTTTCAGGCACAAGAACAGGTACAACATCACATTTAAAAATAATACTCAAATCATCAAGAGGCTCAACAACCGATGGGTCATTAACTGCAACCTTAATTTCACCGTTTTTACCAAAGGGAAAAACCTTGTGTTTTTTTAAATAATGAATGGATATGTCTTTTAGAAGTTCAACATCAATTTCTTCTGTTAAAATTGATTCGTAAAACTCAAAGCCTGTATATTTAGAAACAGTTTTTAAAAGCTTGTTTTCGCTTATATTTTTTTTGCGCATTAGGGCTTTTATATCTTCCCACGAACACTCTTTATCCAAACATTCCGCTTTTATATCAACTTTATCTATAATTCCGTCATTTATCAAAATAGTTAATATATCCATCAAATGCCAATCTAATTAAAAAATTCAGCAGGGGGTATGTACAATCCCTTACCCACAGGCTCTGCATTACCCTTTATATCATATTTCAACCTATACATATATTTGGCTTTTTTAAAGTACAGCTTTCTCATATCTTCGGCTGTTTTAATTATATGAGGCGTCACAAAAATAATAAGATTCTTTTTGCTCGAGACTTTTCTTCTATTTTTAAACAGATTACCAGCAACAGGGATATCGCCGAGCACAGGCACCTTACTGTTGTGCTGAGCTGTTTTATCCTCTATCAATCCTGCAATAACAGCTGTATCTCCGTCTTTTACGCTAACGGTTGTTTCGACTGTTCTCTGTTTTGTGATAGGCCTTAGCGCATATATGGTATTACCCACTGTTGTTTCGTCAACCCTACTGACTTCTTGGTAGAGTTTGAGTTTTACATATCCGTCTTCATTGATTTGGGGTGTTATTTTAAGCGTAACACCTATGTTTTTGTATTCATAGTTTGCATAATCGTTTTTATCACCAATCTCAACTTTTGTCTGGAAAGGTCTGTTTTCAGCAACAACAACACTTGCCTCTTCATTCTCCATAACAGTTAATTGGGGTGTTGAGACTATATTTACACTGTTGCTGTTCTTTGCAGCATCTATAAAAGAGCCAAGACTAAAATAATGTTCACTTGGGTCTATAATGCCGTTTCCATTTGCATCGTAGGTAAAAGGAAATGCCAAAACCCCAAAAGCCAAACCAGAACTAGACAAAAGTAGTCTCTTTTTAATCTCTGCAAATGTGCTTCCGACAACTCCGTTTGCAGCACCAAACATAACGCTTTTACTGCTTCCGCTGCCGGGGCTTCCACCGCCCTGCCAATTTATGCCAAAGTTCAGAGTATTGTCGTTGCTCACCTCCATTATAACAGCCTCTACAAACACCTCTTTTCTCGGCACATCCAATTTTTTTATAATGCTTTCAATCTTATCAAACTCTTGTTTGGATGCAGTTATAATAAGTGAATTTGTAGATTTATCGGCAACAATTTTTGTCTCTTTGGATATTATAGCTTTGCCCGTTTTTCCTTTAACCGTGGAAATCTTCGCACCGACAAGCTTATCCAAAACGCCCGCAAGTTCAGCGGCATTTGCATTGTTTAGTTTTACAACATGTATGTTGCCCTTATCAGAGCTAATAGGTTGGTCTATTTTTGATATAATCCCCTCCACTTTGTTTAAAAGCTCATTGTTGGTTAAAATCATTATGGAATTCAGCCTTTTATACGGGACAACAACAAATGTTACATGTTTACCCTCTTTTATTTTTTCTTTTATAAGTGCAGAAAAAATTGTTTTTAGATCCCTTGAGACATCTTCTGCATTTGCATTATTGAGCTTTATAACCTTTATCTTGTTTTGCTGCGAAGGCACATCAATGCTTTGTATTATATCGTACAGCTTATCTATATTTGATTTAAAATCGGCTATTATAATAATGTTTGTTGGAGCATATCCAGTAATCATACCTTCCCTTGAAACAAATGAAGCAACAGCCCTTCTAACATCAGCCTCTTTTGCCCATTTTAGTTTGATTATCTGAACCATAAACTTATCTTCACTGTTTTTTTTGTGACCTTTATAAACAAACAAAGGTTTTCTCTTTGCTTCCACAGACGGCACTATTTTTATAACATGGTTAACAGGAATAAGCGTATATCCGTATGCTTCAAGCGTGGACTCAAAAACCTTATATGCTTCGTCAAGACTAACAGGTTTCGGTGAAATAATTGTGATTTTTTTTGGTCTGACACTGCTGCTTACTATAAAATTTTTACCGGTCATCTCACTCATAAATTTTATAAATGTTCTCAAATCCACATCGTTAAAATCTATGGCTATTGTAGGCTCATGTTTATTTACCGTTTTAAATTTGAGCACCTTTTTTTCCTGAGACACTTTTGTTTGAACATTTTTTTTAGACTGCTTAATATTGGCAGTTTTGTTGTCTACAGCATAAGAGTTAAACAAAAAAACAATCAACAGAAAAAAAACTCCTGCGGATACTTTATAAATACTTTTCATAATACATCTCCATCATTCTAAATAGTAAGTAAGAACCTTTTTTTGATTATGTCTGACTATATTCATTTTTACTTCCGACTGATTCCTTATATCATTATAAAGCTGCATAAGCTGTGAAGTATTTCTCAAAGCATGGCCGTTAACACTAACTATAACATCGCCTCTTTTCAGTCCCACTTTTGAATAAATGCTGTTTGGCCTAACATCTCTTAAGATAAAACCTGAAATGCCGTTTCTTCTGTAGGGAACAGCTGTTGCGCCAGACAACAAAGACGGCAAATCATTAAAAGCCTTATTTATTTCATCCCTTGATAGTGTATAAACAGAATCACCGCTTTTTGATTTTACAATGCTTTCTCCGTGCGTATTTGTTATACTCAGTCTTTTTTGAAACTCTTTTGAGTGTGGTTCTGCCTTTGTTACAAGGCGCTCTTTTTTGCCGTTAACATCAACAATTACCTGGTCTCTCAAAACCCTCTCAAGCGTTGCACCGTTTAGTTTTTCGTTTATTTTCCAGAGGACATACTTTCCGTTTTTCGAGCTATAGACTATCGCTCTGCTTAGATTTGTCGGGTCTCCAACTATGGTGCCCACAAGCTTTAAGCCCAGTCTTTGAGATACGGGTATATTTTCAACAATAACAGCTTTTGGCTTTTTTTGGACCGTTCTTATCACTTTCGAATTAAACAAATCCCTCTGTATTATTGGTGAAAAATAAGAAAAAAACAAAGCCTTTTGTGGTTTTTGTGTATTTTTTTTAATAATTTTTTGCTTTATGCTGTCCTTTCTTGCTTCAAAAGAAGGAATCTTGCTGCTGATTATTAAAACAAAAGTCAATGCCAAAAAATATACACAGATAGATATAACAATTATATCAAAAATCCATCTTTTGTTTTTAAAAAAATCTACAATACCATTTATTGCTATTGACATATGCCAATTTGTTTTAAGTTCTTATACTTGTCACAAAAAGACAAATTGCAGGCCTGCTTGAAATCTCTGCAGGCTTTGTCTTTCTTGTTTATATACAGATACACAAGCCCTCTGTTTATGTAGGCGGGTGCAAACATAGGGGTCAAATCCAAAGCTTTTGTATAATATAGAATACTCATATTGTAGTCGTTTAATGTGTCGTATACATACCCCAAATCATAAAACACTTCAGGGTTGCTGTTGTCAAAGTTCGCTGCGGCCAAAAGGGTGTCTTTTGCCCTCTCAAACTCCCCAAGCTTTATGTAGCATTTGCCAAGATTTATATAAGCAGGAACAAATTGAGGATTCTCTTCTATCGAACGATAAAATCTTATTTTTGCCTTTATGTATTCTTGTTTGTTCATATAAAGATACCCAAGGCTGTAAAAAGCAAGATAATCTTTGTCTATCTGAATGGCCTTTTGAAAATTCAAAACAGCAGCATCTTCATCGTCAAGCTTGTATTTGCAGTAACCTATCGCAGTATATGCTTTGGCTTTTAGTTGTTTATTCTCGGCATTTTTAATAACATATTTAAAATCATCTACAGCCTTACTGTACAATCCGGTATTGCTCAGACATATACCACGATTATAAAAGAGTCTCACATCTTTAAGACCTGCTCCAATTAAAAAATCAATAATCTCAATGGCTTTTTTATATTTTCCTTGTTCAATATTTGAGTTGATAAGCTCAAGGTTGTTTGCAAATTCCTTATACTTAGGGCTTTTTATAAGGCTTTTATTATTTGCTGCACACCCAAATAAAAATAGTGCCAAAAACAAAACAGCTATACGCTTCATCATATACTCCACTTTCTAACATATTGCTTTTCTATGGTAGTATAAATATTTTTTCATGTCAAGATAAGCATAGGCAAAAACAGCTATAAACTACATGTACACACTCACCAAAAAGTAGGCTATAATTTTTCGTACATATCCTTCAGCATTTGTTTTACCTTTGTTCTGCAAAAATATCTTCTGCTTAAAAAATAGTTTTTATTGGCAAGGGTTTTTCTCAAACCGCTATCCAAAATGAGTCTAGTTATATGTTTTTCAAAACCTTTCAAATCGTCTTTTTTAACCAAAATCATATTGTTATCAGCATTAAGTTCCTTAATACTTCCGACATCCGATGACACACACGCTCTTCCGACCATCATGGCCTGCATTAAAGATTGGGGTATGCCTTCCTTTTTTGAAGGACATACATATATATCTATTGCGTTAAGAAACTCATAAGAATCTACATATCCCAAAAATTTGACACGCTCGTTCAGATTCAGCTTGTCTGTTTTTTTGAAAAATTCCTGTTTAAAAACCACATCATTGTCAACACCTGCCACAAACAACTTAACATTTTTTATGTTTTTTGAGATATTTGTCAAAATATCAAGAAGCAAGTGCGGTCTTTTGTCTCTTTTTAGGCCTGTCAATGTCCCAATAACAATATCATCTTTTTCTGCTCCATACTCATTTCTCTTTATATTTCTTATATCTTCATTGCGATTAAAAATTGTCTCATCGGGATACGAGGGAATAGAAAAAACTTTTTTTTCATCTATACCTGCATCAATAAGCTCAAGTCTTATTTTTTTACCCGTAGTTACTATCGCATCTGCCATCTTATACAACAAGCCGGGGGGGTTTTCAAAATCCATATGCCTTGTGCGCACCACTTTTTTCCCGCACAATTTTGCGGAGAAAGCTGCAACATAGCTATCCTTGCTGCTGTGTGTGTGGACAATATTTATGTTGTTTTGTTTTATGATTTTTACCAACTTAAAAAAACTTCTCGGGCCTGCTATGTGGTCAAATGGAACATCAAATACGGTTATACCGTTAGCCATAGCAGCCCGATACAGCCACGATTTTGTGTTACAAGCAACATAGGCTTTGTAACCAAGCTCCTTAATTATCTTTAAATCCTCAAGCACCCTTTTAGGCTGTCCACCTTTGGAACACATCCATTCTGTATGAAGTATATTCACTTTTATTTTACCAGCTTAAAATATTTCTTGCTAAAATCTATATTCAATAGATTTTCAAGTTTGCTGACCAGATATCTTCTTTTTTCTTTTTTGTTCATTTTGTATTTCGCATCAGCTTTAAATACTCCTTTTTCATCATTTAGCCACTGTTTTATGATAGCCGGATGTTCACCCTTAAACTCCCTTAACAGACACTGATTTATATCACCGTACTTGATTGTTTTGACTTTTACTGTTTGTGATTGACCACCCCATGCACTTCTGGTTTTTTCAATTTTTTTGTTCATCTGATTCTTGCTTCTGACCCAACCATGACCACAAACATATATATTTTTGTTTCCATAGAAATGTATCGAAAACAAGCGCTTCAACATCGTCGTCATCCTCGTATCTCTCCATTGTGTTTCTAATTTTCTCCAAGTCATCCTCATGTACAAGCTCATCCGCATCAAGGTAAAACACCCAATCGCCCATACAGTTAAATAAAGCTATCGATTTTTGTTGACCATAGACAAAACCGTTTCGTTTATAGCTTTGTAGTCTTTTCTTATATTCTCATTCCAAACCGTATTTATTATTTTAATCTTTTTATGTTCTTTCTGCATGGATTCCAAAATTTGTGGAGTATCATCCTCACATAGGCCTAAGGTCACAACAAACTCATCCACTATTGTCAAAACAGATAAAATAGACTCCCTAAAAGGATATCCGAACATCTGTACATTTCTTATAAAAGTAAAACCGCTAACCTTCAACTGCTTCTCCTTATTTTTGCGTTTTAATGCATGTGCCATAATTTTTTATATATTCATCTACCATATTCTGCATAGAAAATTTTCTCGATTCCATTTTTGCATTTTCGGAAAGCTTTTTGCGTAAAATAGGGTCGTTATACAACTTCATAACAGCATCAGATATTTCATTGCTATTATAAGGGTTGATTAAAATGCCGTTGTAACCGTCTTTTATTATATCGGGTATTCCACCAACTTTTGTTGCTATAATGGGTCTTTTAAAATACATAGCATCAAGCAAAACGGAACCCAGTCCTTCATTTAAAGAAGGAAATAAAAATATATCAAACAAACTCAGATAGTCCCCTATATTATCCCTAAAACCCTCAAAAACTACATTCTCCAAGCTATATTTTTTTGTTTTTAATTTTAAAAAAACTGCGTCTTTTCCATCTCCAACAAATACAAATTTCAGCTTTTTGTTGTTTTTGAGTTTTTCTGCCACATCAATTATATAATTTTGACCTTTATCCTTAGCAACCAAAGCCCCTATATGGCCTACAACAAAACAGTCTTTATATTTCTGTTTTAGCAATTCAAGACTTTCTGTTGTCTTAAGGTTTGAATGAACACTTGGAATTATCTCTATTTCCATATTTTGAAATACGGTTTTTAAATTTTTTTTAACCGATGTTGAAATTGCAAATACTTTTTGAGCTTTTGAATACATCTGTCTGTTAAAAAAATTGTCTTTTGGAACAAAATTCACCCTCCTTGTTATAAAGTATGGAATTTTGTATACCACCCAAGATAGATAGGCAAACTGCGCGGCCTTTGTCTCATGGGCATGAACAATACTGCAACCCTTTACCTTTCCTAAATTTAAACTGTATGGTTTGGAAATTGTTACTATATTAAGATTTTGTGTATTTTTAAGCCTTTCTTTCAACGGAGAATCGTCTCTTACAATTACCCTCTGTTTTATACCTTTTTCGGCAAGCTCATTTATGAGAAGCTCTGTCTGTCTTTCTCCACCTCTGAAGCCTTTGGCAAAATTAACATGACAAATCATTATGTTCTAAATATCGCCTCATATATTTAAAGAAAATACCGTTAAAATCAGAAACGGCAATAACAAGTCCGGTGTACCCATCTAGTATGCCGAGTTTAAAAAAATAGGTTTTAAAAAAACCAAAACAAGCCTTAAAAAAAATAACTAACGGTGGATAAATTTTTAACTCATCTGCCCTTTTTAGCCTTGAATACCTATCAACTTTTTTTAAAAAATCGTTTATATCACCTACCGCATTGTGCACAATAGAATTTTTAAGGGTTTTAACCTTTAAATATTTTGTTACAACGCTCTCATGAACCTGTGCATTATTGAATCTTGTTGTTCTTTTATTAAAAAGTCTTACAACATAATCAGGATTCCATCCGCTGTGTTTTATATGTTTACCCAAAAAAAGATTTTTTCTATTGACTCTATAAACAACAACATCACTGCTCAAAACAACATTCTTCAACTCATCAACCAATTCTTGTTCCATATATTCATCCGAATCAAGCACAAATACCCAATCATTTGAGGCAAACTCCACAGCCCTGTTTTTTGTATCTCCAAACCCCGTAAATTCACCTTTTACTATTTTCACATTGTCATATTTGGATACTATTTTCTCTGTATTATCAAAACTATTGTTTAGATAGACTATAACCTCTTTGAAGTCTTTTAAAGAGTCCAGACACTCTTTTATTGTTTTTTCGGAATTTGAGGCAATAATAACCACACTCATTTCCTCTAACATGCTCACTATATTCATAATTTTTTAATCTTTGTCAAATTTTTATACATTTTTTGTATTGACACAACCTATATAATGCATTAGAATTTGGCATCTATGTTTTATTTTGTCTTTTTTGGCTTTATCTTCTTTCTGCTTATTCCACATAACGCCTATGCGTGGGGTGCTGGCGTCCATATGGGCGTTTCATTAACAATTATTGACCATCTTGATGCAAATACTGCGAGTATCATATTGTCGAACATAAACGAATATCTATACGGTTCTTTGGCTCCCGATTTCATAATAGGCAAAAAATATTCATCGGAGAGCAAACACTCGCATAACTGGGATATAGGCTTTAACCTTCTGCATTCTGCAAAATCCGACAGGGAAACGGTTTTTGCTTACGGCTATCTGACCCATCTTGCAAGTGACGCCTCTGCTCATGGCATGATGATGCCGAAAATGACAAACAACGACAGATCTAAGGGTGCAAAACACATATACATAGAAATGCTTGCAGATGCTTTCTGTGATAAAAGCTACAAAGTACTTGCAAAAAAAATTCTTACAAAGTACAATAAGGAATTAGATAATCAATTTAAAGAAAGAGTAGATAGTGTTCTTTTTAGTTTCTCTTTCAGTAAGGTGCTTTTTAAGGAGATGACAAAGCTATCTTTTAATAAAAACATATCGAGTATCATAATGAAAGAATATTTAACAAACTATTTTGATGTTCAAATAAGAGCTGTGCAAAACTACATAGAGCTATCGAAAGAGTTTTCTATAGATATTCTTAAAAAAAGAGAAAATTCCAAAGTGACTAACCTTAACGCTATAAGTATATAAGATTAAAGTTTTTCTATAACCAAAATAAAAATAAGGAGATTGTTGTGTATGTATGAAAACAGGGAAGAGCTTAGTAAAAAGAAGCTTGCCGAGTTGATGGAGATTGGAAGGAGTTTGGGTATACCTACCACAATCAAAAGAAAAAGTGATTTAATCGATGAAATATTAAAAAGAAATTCTAACGAACGAAGTGCAGAATACAAAGAAGAGAAAAAATCCTACATGCAAAAAGAGAGCAAGAAAATACCCAACGGCGTCAGCCTTCTTAAAGGGGAAGGTGTTTTGGAAATATTGCCTGAAGGGTTTGGGTTTTTAAGATCCTCAGATAACAACTATCTTGCCGGCTCACACGACATTTATGTATCGCCAAGTCAAATAAAAAGATTTGGCTTAAGAACTGGAGATTTCATATACGGACAAGTGAGACAGCCAAAGGACAACGAAAAATACTACGCACTATTAAAAATAGAACAGATCAACTACAAAGACCCGGAAGAATCCAAACGCAGAAAGCATTTTGATGATTTAACACCGCTTTATCCAATGGAAAGGATAAAACTTGAAACAACATCAAACAATTATGCTGTCAGGGTTATGGATTTGATAGCGCCAATAGGCAAAGGACAAAGGGGTTTGATTGTTGCACCGCCACGAACAGGTAAAACCGTTCTTTTGCAAAATATAGCAAACAGTGCAACCTATAACCATCCTGAAGTTGTTGTTATAGTGCTTTTGATTGATGAACGTCCCGAAGAGGTTACAGACATGAAACGCTCCGTTAAAGCCGAAGTTATCAGCTCAACATTCGATGAACCACCCGAAAGACATATACAGGTTGCAGAAATTGTGCTTGAGAGAGCAAAAAGGCTTGTTGAGCAGGGTCTGGATGTCTTGATACTTCTTGATTCCATAACAAGGCTTGCAAGGGCATACAACGCTGTAATTCCGCCAAGTGGCAAAGTTTTATCAGGTGGACTTGATTCAAACGCACTTCAAAAGCCCAAAAGATTCTTCGGTGCTGCAAGAAATGTTGAAGACGGCGGCAGCTTGACAATTATGGCTACAGCCCTAATAGAGACAGGCTCAAGAATGGACGATGTTATTTTTGAAGAATTTAAAGGAACAGGTAATATGGAGTTGCACCTCGACAGAGGTTTATCAGACAGAAGAATATTCCCAGCAATAGACATAACACGCTCAGGTACAAGAAAAGAAGAACTGCTTGTTTCAAAAGTTCAGCTTAACAGAATATGGATTTTGAGAAAAATCTTAATAGAAATGAACGATATAGATGCTATGCTCTTTCTGCTTGACAAATTATCAAAAACAAAAAGCAATGATGAATTTCTGGAATCCATGAATAGAGGATGAAACTCGGCTCTCTTGATGTAGACTCACCCTATCTACTTGCTCCTATGGCAGGCTATACCGATAAACCATTCAGGTCTATATGCAAAACATTCGGTGCAGGTTTAACTGTCAGCGAACTCATTTCTGTCAATGCAGTTTACTACGGCAATAAAAAAACAATGAAACTGATAGAGAAAAGCGATATTGAAAAGCCTTTCTCTATACAGTTGTTTGGAGGCAACCCTGATACTTTTCTGTATGCAGCTCAAAAAATAGAACATATATGCGACTGCATAAATATAAATGCCGGATGCCCAGCCAATAAGGTTGTCAAAGCCCATTCGGGCTCATATCTTTTGAAAGAAAAAAACAGGCTTTTCGAGATAGTGGATAAATTAAAAAAACACATAAAAAAACCCGTAAGCATCAAATTGCGCAAAGGATTTGACGAAAACAGCATAAACACAATGGATTTCTACAAAGAATTAGAGAAAAGAGGGATTGATTTTATTGTTATACATCCAAGACTTAGAAGTCAGTTTTTCAAGGGTCATTTGGACTATGAGCATATTGCGATAGCAAAAGATGCCCTGAATATCGATGTCATAGTAAACGGCGGGCTAAATTCATATAAAAAGATCGAGGAGGTAAAACAGCTAACCAGATGCAATTTTTTTATGATAGGACAATCTGCCATTGATAAACCCTACATTTTCGAGGATTTGATAAATAAAAAAGACAGCATACGCTCTGTAGATTTTTTAAAGGAATTAATTAAAAAACATTTTACGCTCATGATTGAATACTACGGTGAATACCTTGCAGTCAGAAACTTTAGAAAATTTTTTCATCACTATACAAAAGGAATAAAATTCTCAAAACAGCTAAATACACAAATCAATTCGGCAAAGACCGAAAAAGAGGTAATAGAGATAATAGAAAGCATAAACAATACTCAGTAAAACTAAAACTTGACACTTCTGTCTTTTAGACTATTTTAAAAGCTTAGAAATTTTGGAGGTGAATTAATGAATACACTAAAAACAGCCTTTCTTTTAACCCTTCTAACGGGACTGTTTTTAATAATAGGTGAAATGCTCGGCGGACGAAGCGGGCTTATGATAGCATTCTTTTTTGCAATTATTATGAACTTCGGAAGCTATTTTTTTTCAGATAAAATCGCTTTATCGATGTATAGGGCAAAACCGGTCAGCAAAGAGGAATCACCGGAACTTTATGAAATCGTTGAGTTTTTAACACAAAGAGCAAATCTGCCAATGCCGAGGTTGTATATAATACCTCAGGAGGCACCAAATGCCTTTGCAACCGGAAGAAACCCTCACCACGCAGCTGTTGCGGTGACAGAAGGGGCTTTGAGAATCCTTACCAAAGAGGAATTAATGGGTGTTTTAGGGCATGAGATAGGGCACATAAAACACAGGGATATCTTGATTTCAACCATAGCATCAACAATCGCCGGAACAATTATGTTTGTTGCCGATATGATTAAGTGGGCTGCAATTTTCGGTGGACTATCAAGAGATGACGAGGATGCAAGTCCTGTGGTTTTGATAGCTATGGCAGTTATTGCTCCATTTGCCGCAATGTTGATACAGCTTGCAATATCTCGCTCAAGAGAGTATGACGCAGACAAAGCCGGTGCGGAATATTCTGGCAATCCGCTTTTTTTGGCAAATGCTTTGGAAAAGCTAGAAGCCTACGCAGGAAATATACCTTTTAGAGGCTCACCTGCAACCGAAAACCTATTTATTATAAATCCTTTCAAAAACAAAAGCTTTATAAATCTGTTTTCTACGCACCCGCCTATTGAGGAAAGGATTAAGAGGCTGCATGATATGGCTTACAAGCATCAAGCATAATCTGCAGCCCATCTTCTTTCTCAACATCAATCCAGACAGCATCTGAAAACCTGCTTCTTAGGAATGTAAGCTGTCTTTTAGCGTAGAGTTTTGTATTTTTTTTGATAAGCTTAGAAAGCTCCTCTAAGTTTATCTTTCCTTCCAAATATTGAATTGTTTCTTTATACCCTATAGATTTTAGGGCATTTGTTTCTGCATAGCCCATTAACACAAGTCTTTTGACCTCATCTATAAGTCCTGATTCAATCATTAAATTAACCCTTTTTTCTATCCTTTTATTCAAAAAATCCCTATTTGCATACAAAACAAAAATCAAAAATCTATCATCAGCTTTTTTTGTTTTTGAAAAAAAACTGCTTATAGATACACCTTTATCTACAAAAACACTTAAACCCCGCTTTATTCTTTGGCAGTCCTGAGGCTTTATCGCAGATGCCCACCTGAAATCTACAATCTTTAAAAATTCATAGAGATATGCTGGTGAAAATTCATCACATATATCATCAAAAAAACCTTTAATCTTTTTATCCACGCTGTCTATCTCATCTATGCCAAACACGAGTGAATCTATGTAGAATCCTCCGCCACCAACAATAATGACATTTTTCCCTTTTTGACTTAACTTCTCAATCAGGGAATTTGCAGTTCTTACAAATTCCCCACTTGAAAATATTTCATCCGGATTTTTAATATCAATAAGGTGATGCTTTATTAAAGCACGCTCTTTTTTGGATGGCTTCGCACTGCCAATATCCATATATCTGTGTATCTGAACGGTATCTGAGGATATAATTTCAGCGCTGATTTTTTGAGCAAGTTTTATTGATAGGTCGGTTTTTCCTATGGCTGTAGGTCCCAAAATAATTATGGGCTTCAACGCTATTTCAAGAACTCTTCTATCGGCGTATATTCAATACCGTGAGCTTCAGCAACAGGTTTGCATGTTATTTTGCCGTCAAAAACATTAACACCTTTTGCTATACACTCATACTGCTTTGCAGCTTCCCTCCAGCCAAGATTTGCTATCTTAAGACCAAAAGGCAGTGTTGCATTATTCAAAGCATATGTTGAAGTTCTGGCATAGGCTCCCGGCATATTTGCAACGCAGTAGTGTAAAATACCGTCAACCTCAAAGACCGGATCTTTATGGGTTGTCGGATACGATGTTTCAAAACATCCGCCCTGATCAATGGATACATCAACCAATACAGTACCTTTTTTCATTAATTTGAGCATATCTTTTGTGATTAGATGCGGAGCTCTTGCTCCGGGTATAAGCACAGTTCCAATAACGGCATCGGCATCCTGTATTTCTTGCTCTACATTAACCCTGTTTGACATAATCATTTGGCAGTTTTTCGGTAAAACATCCTCAAGATATCTCAACCTTTCAATATTTATATCAAAAATAAAAACGCTTGCACCCATGCCGCTTGCAACTTTGGCAGCATTTAACCCTGCTGTTCCACCACCCAAAATAACAAATTTTGCACTATGCACACCTGTTACACCACCGGATAGAACACCCTTTCCACCGTAGGGCTTGGCAAGATGGTAGGCTGCCATAATGGAGGACATCTTTCCTGCAACCTCACTCATGGGCTCAAGTAGTGGGAGCTTGCCATCAACCTCTATAGTCTCATAAGCAATTGCTACAACACCTTGTTTAATAAGTCCTTTTGTCTGTTTTTCGTCAGGTGCAAGATGTAGATAGGTGTAAAGTATTTGGCCATTTTTCAACATCTCTATCTCTTGGGCTTGTGGCTCCTTAACCTTTACTATCATATCCGCATTATCAAAAACATCCTTTGCTGTTTCGATTATTTTCGCTCCCTCTTTTTCATATTCTTTATTCTCTATTCCACTTCCAACGCCCGCATTATTTTCAACAACAACCTCATGACCATTTTTTATAAATTCATGAACAGATGCAGGTATTAAACCAACTCTGTTTTCATTTGGTTTAATTTCTTTTGGTACACCAATAATCATAATCAACTCCCTTTTTTGTAATTAAAAATTTTTCGGTCTTGCTATAAATTCACACTGCACACCGCCGTGGGCAATTGTCTGAATTTCTTCTATATCCATGGATTTTTTGGACAAAAGCTGTGCTAATCCAAGCATAAGTCCTGCCGTGACGTTGCAAAAACCCTTCGTCTTGGAATATGGCAAAAAATGGCACTCATTGAGCATAAACCTATATTCACCGTTATCGAGTTTTTCTATTTTTATATTGGGACCACCTTTTTTATTTATTAGCTCCGGCAAAAGTTTTATTATACCCTCCTCATCTACATCCTTTAAATGTTGAGCATTGATACCCAACGCATCCATCATTTGCAAAGGTATGCTTTTTGCAAGAATTCTTCTTAAAACCTTAGACCCCTGGTTGCCGGCAAAATAATCCAATGCTTCAATAAGTCCCGATACAACCATTGATGAATATTTATAACAAATATGAGATAAAACACACTTAGAGTCTACATCCTCACAAAACATTTCCATTTCTTCATTCATGTCATCTTCTGTATACTCGTTCTCTGATTCGTGATTTTCAATCTCATTATTTTTCTTGTTATTTTCGTCAGTATTTCTTTTTAATTCTTCAACCATAACGCCCCCTTTTATTGAAAACAAACTTACCTAGGGTTATCAAAAAAAAGATTCATTGTCAAACAAATAGACAGGGAGGGACAAGCTTTTTAAAATAAAACAGTAATTGTAGAATAAATTTTTAAAAAATGTTTATTTAAACTTAACAATCTATCTTTAATATCTATATAAAATTATCTATTGACAAACAAATATTGTAGGTATAGCATAAACTAATTTTTTAAGTGGAGGTGTTTTATGAGCTCTACCGTTTTAGTTATCATAGGTCTCGTCATATATGTAGTATTCTACAAAGCCTATGGCGGTTTTTTAAAAAACTCCATAGTAGGCACATCGGAAAAAGAGGTTCCTTCAAAGAGACTCTTTGACAATGTAGACTATGTTCCTGCAAACAAATATGTACTCTTCGGGCACCATTTTGCATCTATTGCAGGAGCTGCTCCCATTATAGGTCCTGCAATAGCTTTAGCATGGGGTTGGCTACCAGCTATTTTGTGGGTCTGGTTTGGTAATGTGTTTATCGGCGCAGTACATGATTATCTATCATTGATGAGTTCTGTAAGATATGACGGACACTCCGTTCAATGGGTTGCAGGAAAAGTTATCAAAAAAAGAACGTCCTACATCTTTGCATGGTTTATACTCTTTGTTTTGATACTTGTTGTCGCTGCATTCGGTGCAGTTTTGGGCGGCATATTCGTTAAACAGCCGGCAGTACCTACAGCATACTTTTTACAGATTGCATTTGCTTTGATTCTTGGCTACATAATGTATAAAATGAAAGCAAATTTCGGTATATCTACAATAATAGCCATAATACTGCTTGCAACATCGATAATAGTTGCAAAATTTTATCCATTTCACGCATCATATCAAACATGGATGATTGTATTTTTGGCTTATATAATTATAGCAGCAGCAATACCTGTAAACATACTCCTACAGCCGAGAGATTATATGAATGCATGGCTTTTGGTTTTTGGTCTTGCTATCGGCGGTGTAGCTGTCATATTTGCGTTTAAACCAATGGGCATACCTGCAACAACAATGTTCTCAGCTCCGATTATCGCAGGACAGTCAACACCATTTTGGCCTGCAATACCGCTTATTATAGCATGCGGCTCTTTGAGCGGATTCCATGCACTTGTTGCAAGCGGAACAACATCAAAACAGCTCTCAAGCGAGGTTGAAGGACTCTTTATTGGTTACGGCTCAATGCTTACAGAAGGCTTTTTATCAACACTCGTTATACTTTCAATAGGTATAGCCGGAATGGGTATAGTAGGTGCAGACAAGGCTCAGACACTTACGGCAAATGCTGCAGCCTTCGGAAACCACTACATACCTGCAATGAAATCAGCAGGCGGACCTGTTGGCATATTTGCCAAATCATATGCAACTGTTGTAAATAATGTGTTGGGAATACCAAAAGCATTTATGGTTATTCTTGCCGCTATGTGGGTTGCATCCTTTGCTATGACAACACTGGATACAACAAACAGACTTGCAAGATACACATTTGCAGAAATATTTGAGCCTCTAAAAGAAACATCAAAGGGAATGTATGACCTGTTTACAAATAAATGGGTTGCATCATTCATACCTGCAGCAATAGGTATAGGGCTTGCCTGGACAGGCGAATGGAAGGTTATATGGCCGGCATTCGGCGCTGCAAACCAGATGCTTGCATCCATTGCATTAATGACAGCATCTGCTTGGGTTATGAGGGTTCAAAAGAAACCGTCTTGGCCTGTATTTATACCGGCTATGTTCTTGTGGGTAACGGTTACAGTAGCCATGATCTGGTATGTTATTAAGATTATTCCTATATTTATGCATAAAAGCCCTGTTCAGGCATATGTGCTTGGCGCAATGATGGTTATTATGCTTCTTTTAAACTTCATACTCGTCTACGATTTTGCAAAACCTGATAAAGATCAGAGCTTTGTTGAGGACAATGCTTGAGAATTTTTTAGATAATATTAAGGCTTTTGTTGAAGGCTTTAAAAACCAAAGCACATCGGCAATAGAGCTTCAGCTTCATGAGATGGAAAACAGCTTTGCCCTTGTCTGCTTTGGTTCTTTAATGGGCATGCCGTCCCCACCAAACTATCTGGGGATGGCCCTTTTGCCCTATATAGAGCAAGAAATCAAGGTTATGATATTCAAATCCGAAAGGCTTGATGACAGGCTTGCGGAATTTTTTGATTTGAGCGATATATGAAAAACATTATATTTTTTCTGGGCAAAGGCGGAGTGGGTAAAACGACATCTTCTGTATCACTATCCTACCACCTTGCAGACAAAGGCAAAAGTGTCTATCTTGCATCTATAGATCCAGCACATAATATATGCGATATAGTCTCTGAAAAACCGTTTAACGGTGTTAAGAATATCTATCAAAACCTTTTTGCAGAAGAGGTAGATGTTGAGGAATATTTGAAAAAATTTGTCAAAAACACAACAAGAAGTATGAAAAATACATATAAGTATCTTCAGATTATCAACTTAGACAGTATGCTTGATGTTATGAAATATTCACCCGGCATGGAAGAGTATGCCATAATGTATGCGTTGAAAGATAAAATAGAAAACAATATCGATAAAGATTATATAATAATAGATACACCGCCCACAGGACTTATACTAAAAATATTTGCCCTGCCGTTTACATCAAGAATGTGGATAGAAAAACTTATTTTATGGCGCAAAAAGATAATAAACGCACGGGGAGCAGTAGCAAACATAAATCCTGACGCCATAGACAAAGAACTTGCCATAAAAGAAGAAGACGACAAAGTTCTAAAGGAGTTGGGTTTACAGTCTTCTACTGTTGAATTTTTGGTTGAACTACTGCAGGATAGAAACAAAACCAAGACAGCTATTGTTATGAACGAGGATGAATTATCCCTTAACGAAAGCAAAAGAATAAAAGAAGGACTTGATTATATGAATATTCCGCTCAATCTGATAATCATAAACAAAAAAGGTATGATTGAAAACAAAGTCAATATTGAAAATAGTTTTTCTGGTATTGAAAAAGCTTACGCACCGTTTGTAAAAGATACCTCAAGCACGGAACATATAGCAGAAATATGCAAAGAGTGGGCAGAAAGGTTGATAGATGACTAAATACATAACACTGTTTGTGGGGATAAGCGTTGTCATAAGTCTTGTCTATATTGCAGGATACAAGAAAAATATAAAAATAATGAAAGAAATGGCGGAAACACTAGAAGCGGCCTTCTCACCAAAAGACAAACTCTACACATACCTTGGGGGTGTTTTGGGCTTCATTGCAGAATACCAAGCAGACGGTTTTGAAAAAATCTCTGTAACCTTAAGGCTAATCCCGCGCCAAAGCGCTCTTTATCTGCCGTTTATGTTCGTCACAAGCGGAAAAGATAGTCTTCAGATAATGTTTTATACAAAAAAACCGATAGTCAGCGAATTTCACATAATAAAAGAAAGTCCTCTAAAACTCACAAAACCAAAAATTTACAACAGGGAAAAACTAAAAAGCGAAAACATAACAATTGACGGCAAAAAATATGAAGCGCTAAAGGATTCAAACGAATATGACAAATTTATAGATTTTGTTAAAATGTTTAATGAAAAACAATTCAACCATTTGGCAATTACCAAAGACAATAGTATAGTTTATGTCAATCTGTTATTCTACAAAATGAATTACACCGAACTTGAAAACTCATTAAAAAAAGCTGTAGGGTTTTTAAAGACAGCTTTATAGTCTAAGTTCTGTATATACTATCTGCAAACTCTATTGATTCTATATAAAATTTATTTACTTCAACATAATTATTAATGTAGGAAAAATCATCCAAAATAATCTGCATAGGTAAATTAAGTATGGAATCCATCAAAGAAAACATGCCCACAATGTAGGTACTATCTTATCAATACCAAATTTTCAGACAGCAAAGATGAAAACTTTGCTCTACTTGTAGAGATTATAACAAGCTCCTCAAGCTTATCTTCTGCCAATTTTGAAACATACATAATGTTAAGCCACTCTTTGGTCTTTTCAAACCCAAGCATGGCGACGGCGGATTCTATTGAAGTCGTTTGACATTTAAGCCCAAAGTGTGGAGAATTTATATATGCAAGCATTTTGTATGAAGATAAAGATCTCCCTGCACAAGCTCTATAAAATCATTCATATCACTATTTGGATCACTAATTATATTAAGCGCTTTATAATAGTGGTTTGATAGGGTGCAATATCCGTTTTTACCTCGATTGTTGGTTTTTGAAAAAAATATCCTTGAAAATAATCAAACCCCAAATCCAGCGCAAATTGAAATTCTTCCCTGTTTTCAACCTTTTCTGCCAGAAGCTTAAGCTCGTAGAGTTTATAGCTTAACACCTGCTGTTCAATTTCAATATGGTCTAATTACAAAAAATCAACCTTTATTATATCTGCAAGAGCAACCAGTTGTTCAAGTGGTCTAAAAAATAAAATCGTCCAAAGCAATTGTATAACCGAGTTTTTTGGCATGCGCAATGGATTTTACAACTTCAGGCTCTGCCATTACATCTTCAAGAACCTCTACAATAATCTTTTCTCTCGGGAGGGCTTCATATATACGCTCGACTATCAAATCCTTTGTAAAGTTGATAAAACCCTGCCTGTTTTTGCTATTTTTATACCCAAATTCATAAATGCATTTGCTATCATCCTGCTTGTGGATGTATTTTCGTCTACACTCATATCCGATGCATTTTTTGGTCTGCTCTCTATAGAGAAGCTCATATCCAAATGTTTTTCCTTTTTTATCAAGTATAGCCTATCTCCCCATTAAAAAATGCATACAACCTCACTTTATTCTGTTAATTATTAATCTTAAGTTGCCTTATAAGATCTTTTTACGCAAAAATGTATAAATTTCAATAAATATACTATATAATAAGAAACAAGACTACATTAAAATTGGAAGTGCAGTTATGAAAAAAATTTCTCTAATCATTTTTATTATTTTGTTTGGTATTTCTGCCAATGCAAAAAATACCAATTCATCCTATATTTCTTTTGGGCTTATGACAAACCATATGCATTTCGAAGAACACGTAACACCATATGTAACAGATGCAAGGGAAATAAACGGCGGGTATCTCAATGTTTTCTACATAACCCACAAATAATTATCTCAAGACATGTTTATAGGTATTGATACATCCTACCAATCTTCCAATATCTCATATAAAGGCGCTAATCAATATGTTGATTTAAACGGGGATATAAGTTATGAACCGGCAGAAACAACATCTAAACTGTCCGTCTTCAATATCTCGGCAAAAGCAGGTATTAAAAAAGCAGTATCAAACCGAGCGGACATTCTGGGATATGGGCTTTTGAGCTATAGGTTTGCAAAACGAGATATGAAGGGTGAGGGCGGATACGGCGAATACTATCACTGGGGTTACCTTGGTCTTGGCTTGGGTTTTGATTTTTGTTTATCCTACAAACTGCAAACAGGTGTAAGATTAGAGGGCATGTATGCACCTATAAAATCCAAATACTTTAGAAGTGTATATGTAGAGTTATCAAAACTTGACCCGGATTTAAAAAATATAAACCTAAGCTTCGGCAGTACCGACGGATTCAGAGTAAAGCTGCCCACAATATACAAAATTTCAAATACAATCTCTTTTGAATTTGAACCTTTTTACGAATATTGGCATGCTGACAAAACAGATTGGAAAGATACAACAATAGAGGGTTTAATAGCCAGTGTACCGTCCAATTTTACAAGAAATTACGGTTTTTTGCAGGTTTTAGATACTATTTCAAGTAAAACATAAAAAGCAGCAAAATAATAATTCCCAACGCTATGATTATCCAAAACTAACGCCAAACACCCCAAGACAATTCCTTTGTGCCGAATATAGATGCAAAAATACCCTTTGTTGCCGTATTTGTTATACTTGCTATCATGATTGTGGCAAGTACCGTTGATGCAGATAGTCCGTTTTTTGCAAGTTGAGCCATAGAGATTGTGATAGGATCAACATCAGCAGCACCTGATATAAAACCCACAAAGTAGACACCAAAAGAACCGAAATAATAGTACGCAAGACTTGATGTTATTAATATAAATGTATAAAGTAATCCAAACATCAAAGCATAATTCAGCTCATATGGGTTTGTAAAGTTTATTGGCACATCACTTTTTGATAGGCCAATCTGCCTGAATATAATAAAAATTCCTGCCAAAAACAACAAAAATGCAAAAATAGAAAAATGTAAAGAAATCTTTGGATTAATAAAAATAAGAACAAAAAACTGCCTTAAAAACATAATTGTTGAAACAAGCACTATACAGAATGAAAGTTCTCCGGATAGCTCAGGCATATCTTTTGAGCGTTTTGCAAAGGCAAGTGTTACGGCTGTTGAACTTATTAGTCCGCCAAGCAGAGATGTCATTAAAATACCCTTTTTTGAGCCGAATATCTTTGTTGCAAAATACACAGTAAACGATATTGACGATATGAGAATAACCATTAGCCAGATGGATTTTGGGTTTATCTTCAGTGCTGTGTAGGGCTCGTTGGATAAAAGAGGATATAACACCGCACTAACGATCAAAAATTTTAAGACAGCAGCTATATCATTTTCGTTGATATAGCGGTAGACAAAACTGTGTATATGCTCACACAGAGACAGAATAAGTGTTATGGTTATGACTATTGTTATAGCTTTGGTTGTGTATCCTTTTGCAACAAGAACACCGAGTATAAAGGTTAAAATACCAGCAACCTCGATTGTTATACCCTTTCTTTGAAACTTAACCGCTTCATAAATATAGCCGCTTACAATCAGTGCTGCAAAACTAACAAAAGCGGCTGTCTGAAATGCAGTATTGTCTATAAAATAAAAGACAGAAAAGCCAAGAAGAGATATTAGAGGAAATGTTCTTATTCCGCCGAAATGTTTTTTTCTTCGCTTTTGTGGTAAGATTCCTGCTCAAGTCCTACAAGAAGCACCTACTAGCAAAGCAAAAAACAGAAGTATAATCCATTTTGGAAACAGCTTGGATATATTCATGATAACTATTTATAGTGCATAACACTGTTATTTTCAAGATTTGCTTAAATCTTTCTTGCAAAAATCATAAAAGCCGTATGAGCACCCATCCTATCCTGAGGTCTAAATCTTCCTGGAGTCGGTTTATACTTCCTAAGCAAAAGCTCGCTTACCTCCAAGTCAATAAACGAAAACAGATTAAGCTCTCTCAATGTCTCCTCAGCCTGATTTACGGTTGGTATGAGAATACCGAGCATACCGCCGGCCTTCAGCGCATTATAGGCATGCCTTAGATAAAGCCACGGTTCTTTCACATCAAGAAATATGCTGTCTGCATCCGTCTCATCAAAACCTTCCGCAATATCCCTGTGTTTTATTTCAACTCTATCCTCAAAACCCACCTTTTTTATGTTGGAATAAGCATTTTCTATGAATTCATCTCTAATTTCATAGCTTATCAGTCTGCCGTTTTTACCAATATAGTGCGCAAACACACAGCTCATTGCACCGCTTCCTATTCCGCTTTCTATAACGGTATCACCTGGCTTCACATCAAGTTTGAAAGCAATGTATGCTGCATCTTTAGGATAAACAATCTGTGTCAGTCTGTTTAGTTTTTTCATTATAAAATCAAACAGATTTATGGGTAAAACAGTATACTCAAAGCCAAGCTGCGTGCTTATCGTATCGCCATACTTCATTCCAACAATATCAGAAAGCACTATAAATCCTTTATCAGTATTGAGCCTGCCCTTAGAGAATTTGAGGCTTATTATGCGTTTCTTTTGGCTCTCATTATCGTAGAGTATAATTGTATCGTCTTCTTTAATCCTGTACATAACAGAACCTATCGACATCAAAAAGTCCTTTATCTGTAAGTTTTATGTGAGGTATAACCTCAAGCGCCATAAAAGATAGTGTTGAAAAAGCATCCTCAAGCTCACAGCCCAAATAAGAAACCCTGCTTCTTAACTTTTCAACATCATCTGCAACACTGTCTGCATCCTCAAACGATACAACACCGCCGACCCGTAAAGGCATAAAATAGATATCGCTGCCGTCAAACAAAGCCATTCCGCCTTGATTCTTTACAATTTCATCCAACACTTTTGCTATTGCTTCATCTGATGTCCCTACAGCTACAATATTGTGGCAGTCATGTGCAAGAGACGATGCTATTGCCCCTTTCTTTAGTCCAAAACCCTTTATCCTGCATGCACTTTTATTTCCATGTCCGTATCGTTCAAAAACACACATTTTCAGCATATCGTTTTCCAAGTCAAACTCAGGCGTATTGTTATCAACCTCAAGCTTTTGAGTTATTAGGCTGCCGCTTTTGGCGACCATGCAGATATTTTTATTTTTAATCTTCGGCACATCTTTTGTATCGTTGACCGCAATTGTATTTAAAAAATTATCGGGTATGTTGTGCTGCGGATTTGTGTATTCAAAAATCTTACCATTTGCAATAACATGTTTTACATCAAAGTTCTTATCAAAAATAACAAAATAGGCTTTTTTGCCTACTGCCACATCACTGTATTCATCAAGACCGTAATATTTCAAACCGTTGTATGCTGCAGCCTTTAAAGCCAAAATAGGCTCAACCCCGAGAGAAACGGCTTTTTTTAGGTTGTGGTTTATGTGGCCTTCCCTTCTGATGTCGCCTATTGTTTTATCATCTGTGCAGAACATCACCCTGTCGGGGTATTCATTTATTATTTTGTATGCTTCATTATCGGTTTTTTCTGCGCTTCCCTCTCTCAGAAAAACATGCAGACCCAGTTCTATTTTTTCTTTCAATTCTTCGTATGTTTCGCTTTCATGGTCATCCTCAACGCCGGCTTGTACATATTTTTTCAGCATATCGCTTCCAAGATGCGGTGCATGTCCGTTTATTCTTTTTTTATGCTGTTTTGTTATATCTATCATTTTGAGAAATTTTTCATCACCATTTACAACACCCGGTGCATTCATAAGCTCACCCAAAGCAACAACATCATCAAATCCCATAAAATATTTCACATCCTCAGGTTCAATTTTGCCACCGCTTGTTGCAAAATCGGTTGCAGGAACACATGATGGAACAGCAAATTTAAGATTACACACACTCTGTTTTGCATCCTCCATAAACATCTCAACACCAGCACGCCCCTTTACATTTGCAATCTCATGACAGTCACAGACGGCAAAGAGCGTTCCGTTTTTGGCTATCTCATTTCCGAAACTCGCAGGCAGAAGATGGGAGCTTTCAATATGACAGTGACAGTCAATAAGCCCCAAAGAGAGATAGCGCCCTTCAGCATCCAATATTTTTTCAGCCTCTATTGGCATATCAGATACTGTTTTTACCAGACCGTTATCTATACCTACATTTGCTTTTTTAAATGTCAGATTCTCAAAATCGGGTATCAAAACATTATTGATTCCAAGCTCCATATTCACACTCCAATCTATTAAAAATTAACCTTTTTCAATAATTCAACACACATCACCGCAAAAAAGAAACCCGCAAGATAGAGACCGCTTCTTCCAAAAGATGTTTTATGAAACGGCACATCGAGTGTAAAATAACCAAGAACAGAAGAAGCAGTAATCAGAGCACTTTCAAACAGTTCGATACAGCCATATCTGTAAAACAAAAACGCAAATAAACTAAATACAGCAAGGAAAAAACTGCTTAAAACCGCCCTTGTGCGAATAAATTTAAAACCCAAAGCAGTAGTCACTGCAAAAAGCAGGGATACCAAAACGATAAATATGGCATGAAACTCAACAAAAGAAAAATGCTTAAAATCAAACCCTACAAAAAAAGCCAAAAGCATAAAAGAAAAAACAGGCAGAGAATATCTCACTATACTGTTTAGTTTAAATTTTATATCTTCAAGAAAGCCCGCAGCAAAAAGAGGTAGGGCTGCAGTAAAAATTTTTACGGCAGTAATATTTGCAAACAAGCAGGAACCAATCAAAAAAGAGAAAAAAAGTCCCGCTCCGCATACACACGGTTTTTGTTTTTCATCTTTTAAAAAAACACCCTTTGTTTTTGACAGATAGGACAAAAAGAGGCACAAAACAATCGTCATATAAAAAACAAATATCGGAACACTGACAAACGGGCTCATAGTGAGTTATTTTTACACTGTGTAAATTGCCGTGTCAACAAAACAGTTGCCAAAGATTGAAAATAAGCAAAAAATATATACACTAATCAAGTGCTGGGAGGTTTTATGGATAGTTATGATAAATTGGTTCAAATGTATGAAAAAAAGCTGAATACAACCATACATACAGGTAGATGGATAGAGATAACGCAAGAAAGAATCGATAATTTTGCCAAATCTACAGGCGATATTCAGTGGATTCATGTAGATCCAAAAAGAGCAGAAAGAGAATCGCCCTACAAAACAACGATAGCTCACGGCTTTTTGACCCTTTCCATGATACCGTTTTTAACAGAATCCAACCACCCCGACTATTTTCAAAAGAACTACCCCAGCATGAGGCTACGCATAAATTACGGACTAAACAGAGTACGATTTCCTGCTCCCGTCAAGGTAAATTCACAAATAAGAGCAAAAACAACCCCGATATCCGTAAGAAAACTCACAGACTGCGTTGAAATAATCTACAAAATCACAGTTGAGATAAAAAACGACAAAAAGCCTGCTTGTACTGCAGAATCTATTGTCAGACTGTATAAATAGATGAAAATCCTTATCGAACTTCCAACGTGGCTTGGTGATACAGTTATGGCAACAAGCGCCATAGAAAACCTAATAAAAATCACAAATGCACAATCCGTGACAATCGTAGGCAGCTATGTATCGACTGAAGCTTTAAAAAATCATCCGAAAATCACACAGGTGTTTCTTGATAACACAAAAAGCCAAAAAAACAGATTATTGGCAGCATACAGACTTGCAAAACAGATAGGAAAACACAATTTGGCAGTATCGTTTAGAAGCCATTTTTTCTCAAAACTTCTCACCTTTTTAACAGGCACAAAAAAACGCTTTATCTACAAAAATACTTTCAAAGGACACCAGGTTGAAAAGTACAATGAATTTATCAACAGCATATTCAAAACAGACTTAACACCAGACAGACTCAAGCTCTATTACAAACCGAAACGCTTTGAAAAAATAACAATAGGCATAAACCCCGGGGCGACATACGGAAGTGCCAAAAGGTGGTATCCGGAATATTTCGCAGAAACTGCAAATAAGCTTGGGCAGTACGGTGACATAGTCATATTCGGAGGACCCAAAGAAACAGACATAGCAGATGATATTGAAAAAATGCTGACAATAAAAAATTACAAAAATCTGGCTGGCAAAACAGACATCCCATCACTGATTAAAAATATTGCGGGACTTTCGCTTTTTATAACAAACGACTCAGGACCTATGCACATAGCAACAGCATATCAAATTCCCACAATTTCAATATTCGGTCCCACAAACCCAAAAGAAACAAACCAGTGGCAAAACCCAAACGGCATAGTCGTAAAAAAAGATTTACAGTGCGCACCCTGCATGAAGAGGGTATGCCCGATAAAAACCCACGACTGTATGAAGCTCATAAAGCCGGATGAGATTATAGAATTGTCAAAAAAGTTGTTAAAAAATCAATAGTTATTGCAAAGGTTCAATTTTTTAATACAATAAAGCCCGTTATGAATAAACTTGTTGATGTTCAGTCTCAAAAGGATACAAGAAACATAGCTATAGACAAGGTGGGCATAAAAAATGTCAGATATCCGATATACCTTCTGGATAAGGCAAAAAAAAGGCAGCATACCATAGCCAATATAAATATGTATGTCCTTCTGCCCAGCAGATTTAAAGGCACACACATGAGCCGTTTTATCGAAATACTAAATGAAAACAGAGACTGTATAGACATCAACAACATTGAAGAAATTGTTGCACAAATGAGAAAAAAATTAAATGCGCAGAAGGCATACATTGAGCTTGGCTTCCCCTATTTCATAGAAAAAGAGGCACCGATAAGCAAAATTAAGTCATTGATGAGCTATGACTGCACAGTTGAAGCAATAGGCGACGAAAAAACACAGACAACAATCATAGGTATATCCGTTCCGATAACAAGCCTCTGCCCATGCTCAAAGGAAATAAGCGACTACGGAGCACACAATCAAAGAGGTTTAGCCACAATATCGGTTGAGCTTAAAGATATGGTCTGGATAGAGGAGCTTATAGATATTGCCGAAGAGTCAGCAAGCTGCGAAATATATTCACTCCTAAAAAGACCCGATGAAAAATATGTAACGGAAAAAGCCTACAACAACCCCGCTTTTGTTGAGGATATTGCAAGAAACATAGCCGTAAAACTGCAGGACGATAAAAGAATCAGACACTTTTCAATATCGGTCGAAAACTTCGAAAGCATACACAACCACAATGCATATTCGTATATAGAAAGGTGAATAGGTAGTTGGAAAATGAGTATATGGGTAAGAAGAGTTCTCTTATTTTGTTCTATTAGTTTATATTCTCAAAAATTCTTTTGAACTTAAAACATCAATCTGATAGTGTAAAATAAATTGTGTCACTTGACCCTGCTACAATCCTGTATACACCAAGTTAGTGCATATGCTAAACTAACTAAAGGAGGCAGGTTT
>JALWEJ010000053.1 GCA_027014115.1 Desulfurellales bacterium | reverse complement strand
GAGAGGTGGAAGTGCAGTAATGCATGGAGCTGACTCGTACTAATAGACCGTGAGGCTTAGGCTTATCTTCTGTTCTTTAATGGTTAGGTGCTTATAATTTCCCCCTGGTGAGGATAGTATACGAGGAAACACCCGTTCCCATTCCGAACACGGCAGTTAAGCTTGTATACGCCGATGGTACTGCGGGAGAGCCCGTGGGAGAGTAGGTATTGCCAGGGGGTTTATATAGTTAGACCGCAAAATTTTTATGCAAAGACATTTCTTACTTAAAAACAACTTTAATTTTCATATTGTTTTATATCGACCCGATATTCCTCCAAATACAGGTAATATTGCACGTTTGTGTGTTGCAACAAATTCACATCTTCATATTATAAAACCCATGGGTTTTTCTTTGGATGATAAGCATCTTAAAAGAGCAGGTTTGGATTATTGGGAACATTTAAACCTTACTGTTTATAATTCGTTGAACGATTTTTTCAAGAGTTTTTCAGATAGAAGAATATTTTTCTCAACAACGAAAGCCGCATCTACTATTTTTGATCAAAATTATAGAATGGGTGATACTTTTATGTTTGGTTCAGAAACCAAAGGGCTTCCGGAAGAACTTTTAATTGAAAATTATGACAATTGCATAAATATTCCAACAACAGACAATGTTAGATCTATTAATCTTGCAAGCAGTGTTTCGGTTGTCTTGTATGAAGCAATAAGACAGGTTGGTTTTAAAAAATAAACATAGCATCGCCAAAGCTGAAGAATCTATACTGTTTATCAATGGCCTCTTTATAACATTCCAATATTTTTTCTCTTTCATAAAATGCACTTACTAACATAAGCAGAGTGGATTTTGGCAGATGAAAATTTGTTATCATGGCATCTACAGCTTTATATTTGTATCCTGGATAGATATAAATATTTGTTGAATCTTTTTTTGGTTTTAGTATACCGTTATTGTCAACAGCAGATTCAAGCGCCCTTATAACAGTTGTTCCTATTGCTATTACCCTACCCTGTTTTTGCTTTACATAGTTAAAGAGATTTGCTGTTTGTGGAGTTATTTCGTAGGTTTCCTCATGCATTTTGTGAGCTTCGACAATCTTTTCTTTTACAGGCCTGAATGTGCCTATGCCTACATGGAGTGTTATGTATGCAGTATTTACGCCCATGTTTTTTATCTTGTTCAATAATTCTTCTGTAAAGTGCAGACCGGCTGTAGGGGCCGCAACTGCACCTGCTTTTTTTGCATACACGGTTTGATAGTATGTCGCATCCTTTTTTTTGTCATAATTTTCATAATTTCTGTTTATATAAGGAGGGAGAGGAACTTCGCCTATTTCTTCGAGATGTGCTTTTATGTCGTTTTCTATTAAAAAAGTGGCTATTCGTTTATCAGTATCTGTTTTTTCTATTTCTAACTCCATGTTGTTTTTTAGTATTAGTCTGTTTTTGTCTTTTATTTTTCCTTTGGTAAGACACAGGTATCTATTTTTTTCTATCTCCTCTAAAAGAAATATTTCAACTTTACCGCCTGTTGTTTTGTGAGCAAACAGTCTTGCCGGTATAACTTTTGTATCGTTTAAAATGAGCAAATCGTTTGGTTTTAAGTATTTTGTCAAATCTTTAAATATTCTATGTTCAATGGAATTTTCGTTTTTATTGCAGATTAGCAGTTTGCATTCGTCCCTTGGGATGTGTGGTTTTTGTGCAATAAGGTCTTTGGGTAGATAGTAATCAAAAAGCGATACGTCCATACAAAATTATATAATAAATTACTTTTTCTATCCATTGTTTTTTTAGATTTTTCTTGAAAAATAGAAAACTATCTATAGAATAGCGCTTCAGTTTGTATTTGTTGTTGGCGCATTGTTTTTTTAGATAATACGGTTATGTTTGTAAGTTATGAATATATTATTGTAAGTGATAGTGATGCTTAGATAAAAAAATGTATAAAATCTTGCATTTGAGGTTGACAAAGAAAAGAACTGTGATCAAATTATTAAATATGGAACTATTAACTACTTTAAATCCGTTCCTTATGCATCTGTTTGCTATCAATAAAACATAAAGCGTTTACATAGAAGAAAAATAAAACACGAAAGGATGGGGTATGGAAAAAGATTTTAGCAAAGAGGCTTTTCGAAAGGTTATAGATGAGGGTAAAAAGAAGGGTTATGTTACATACGATGAAATCAACGATATGTTACCTGAAGGTGTGAGTGTCGATGATATTGATGATTTAATAAAGCGTTGTGATGATCTGGATATAGATATTATTGATACGGATAAGGTTTCTTTGGTAGAACAAGGTTTGAGCAAGGAACTTGAGATAGAGACATCAGAAGAGATAGGTAGTGCCATACGTATGTATTTAAGAGAAATGGGAAACATACCCCTTTTGACAAGAGAAGAAGAAATTGAGATAGCAAAAGAAATAGAAAAACATAAAAGCAGTTTAACAAAAAAATTAATAGATATACCGTTTATATCGGAAGAAATTGAAAAATTAAAAGAAGATATACTGACAAGCGAAATAAAGGTGAAAAATATATCCAATGCTCTTGATTTAACATATGAAGATGATGAGGATGATGTTGATTGTGAGGATCATACATCCAAAGAAACGTTCATAAAAATATTGGACAGTATAGTGGATAAATATAAACAGATGGAGATGGCAAACGAACATGATATTGAAGATTTAAAGAAAAGAATATTTAACGATTTTCTTGAAATAGCATTAAGTGATAGATTTATGCATCAGATGATAGATAGCTTCAAGAATAAGGTTTTGAATGACAAGGAACTGGATGATAGAGAAACATTGTTGGATATGCTTACAGAGATAGATAAAGAGAAAGTTAGATTGGAAAATGCGAAACAGAAGATGATTAAAGCAAATTTGAGACTTGTCGTTTCCATTGCCAAAAAACATCTAAACAGGGGCCTATCTTTTTTGGATTTGATACAAGAAGGCAATATAGGGTTAATGAAATCTGTGGATAAATTCGACTATAGAAAAGGATTTAAATTTTCCACCTATGCCACATGGTGGATAAGGCAATCCATATCAAGAGCAATTGCCGACCAGGCAAGAACGATTAGAATTCCTGTGCATATGATAGAGACAATCAATAAAATAGTCAGAGCATCAAAACTACTTGTTCAAAAATACGGAAGAGAGCCGACAACATCCGAGCTTGCCGATTATTTGAAGATGGATGCCGACAAAATAAAGGGAATTATAAAAATAGCAAAAGAGCCTATTTCTTTGGAGACGCCCATTGGTGATGATAACGACACGCATTTGGAAGATTTTATAGAGGATACAAAAACCAAGTTACCCATAGATTTTGTTATTGAATCGGATCTGAAGGAGAAGATAAAAGAGGTTTTCGGCACTCTAACGGAAAGAGAGAGAAAAGTTTTGAGTATGAGGTTTGGTATAGGGGATGGCTCGGACCACACCCTTGAAGAGGTTGGGCGGGTGCTTGGTGTTACAAGGGAAAGGGTTAGACAGATAGAGGCAAAAGCCATAAGAAAGATAAGACATCCAAAAAGGAGCAGGTTGTTACAGCCTTTTGCCGATGAGGGTTAATAAATATATAGCAAGCAGCATAAATATATCTAGACGCAAAGCTGACGAATATATAAAAAAAGGTCTTGTAAGTGTAAACGGAAAAGTAGTAAAGGATTTTGTTGATATAAAAGATAATGATGTTGTGATGGTTAAAAGAGAAGTTGTTGTTCCGGTTAATAAAAAGTATTACTTTGCGTTTTATAAACCCCCTTATGTTTTAAGTGCGACCAAAGATTTGTCGGATAAAAAAGTTGTTTGCGATTTTTTTCAAGATATAGATACAAAACTTATCTGTATAGGCAGACTTGATTATGTGTCCGAGGGGCTTTTGCTTGTGACAAACGATGGTGATTTTGCTAATATGGTTATGCACCCCAAGTATAAACTTGTAAAAACGTATTTGGTAAAAACAAAACATAAACTGACCAAAGAATTCATAGAAGAATTATCTAAAGGAGCAAAACTTGAAGATGGTTTTTTTAAACCATTAAAGGTTTCTCAAACAGAGAACTCTTTTTGGATTTTAATTAAAATGGATTCTGGCAGGAATAGGATAATAAGACGATTTTTTAAGCATTTTGATATACCGATTATTAAGTTAAAAAGAATAGCGATAGAAAATATAAAGCTTGGTGCATTAAAAGAAGGTGAGTATAGGATTTTGTCAAAAGAAGAGATTGACAAAATCAAAAAAAGACAAACTTTTGCAAAATATTAATTATTAGTTATATTAATAAAGTCATTCTTTGGTTTTTTACCTAAGAATACAATTATTATTTTTACACTCTATTGACATAGAAAATCTTTAATGTAAAATTCCCAATGGATTATAGTGAAAAGAAAATAATTTTTTAGGGGGTTGGAGTATGCTTGAATGGTTTAACGCCGGTTTGACAGTTTTTCTTGCCTTTGTCATCTTTGGTGTTCTTTTGGCTTTGTCCCGTTTTCTATCTCCAAAGGAAAGTTATCATATCAAGTTCCAGGTTTATGAGTGCGGTATGTACCCATTGGCTGAACTCACTCAGTTTAATGTAAGGTTTTTTGTAATAGCCATTATATTTACGCTGTTTGATATTGAAGCCATATTCATGTATCCCTGGGCTGTGGATTTCATGGAGTTAGGTATTCTTGGTGTTGTTGAAATGTTTATTTTTCTCTTCCTTGTATTTATTGGATGGATTTATGCTTATAAGAAAGGAGCTTTAGAATGGCTGTAGAGGTTTTAGGACCAAAGAATGTGGCTGTAACAGCCAAGCTTGACAAGCTTGTCAGTTGGGGAAGAAGATGGTCTTTTTGGCCTATGACTTTTGGTTTGGCATGCTGTGCTATTGAGATGATGGCGATGGCTGCTGGACGCTTTGATATTTCAAGGATTGGTGCTGAGGTTTTTAGACCATCTCCAAGGCATTCGGATGTTATGATAGTTGCAGGAACCGTAACAAAAAAAATGGCTCCTGTTTTAAGAAGGTTGTATGATCAGATGCCTCACCCTAAGTGGGTTGTTTCTATGGGCAGTTGTGCCAATTCAGGTGGTGTATTTGACACATACAGTGTTCTTCAGGGTGTTGACTTGGTTGTTCCTGTGGATATCTATGTTCCGGGTTGTCCCCCAACTCCCGAGACTCTCTTTGATGCTTTAATGAAGCTGCAGGATAAGGTGAGAAAAGGAGGGTCGCTAAATGCTTAATAGTAAAGTTTTAGATGCACTTAAGAGTCAGTTCAACGACGGAATAATAGAGGTAAGTGAATCTTGCGGTGACCAGATTGTTGAAGTCAAGAATGACATACTTCACGATGTTTTAAAATTTTTGCATGATGAACAGTCTTTCGATTACCTGCTTTTTATAACAGCGCTGGATTATCCCAAAAGAGAGGGAAAACGTTTTGATGTTGTTTATCAGCTGCGTGCCACTTCTACCTTTGATGAGATAAGGGTTAAGGTTTCTGTGGCAGAGGATGAAGAGGTTGAAAGTATTACCGATATCTGGGTATCGGCTATTGGGGATGAATGTGAAACTTATGATATGTTCGGTATATGGTTTAAAAACCACAAAGGGTCCGGCGGAGAAGGCTTGAGAAGAGCCCTTATGCCTGATGATTGGGTTGGTCATCCGTTTAGAAAAGAATATCCTCTTAAAGGGGATGGTTTTTCCGATAGATGGGCGGAAAAATATTTGCCTAAGGGCCAGCGTCATCAAATAGAACATACAAGAATGCCTTAGGGAGGTAAAATGAGTAGTTCGGATATTAGAACCGTTGAACTTAATATGGGTCCTCAACATCCAAGTACACACGGTGTGCTGAGACTCATTTTAAAGCTAAACGGTGAAAAAGTAGAGAATGTATCGCCGAGAGTGGGTTATCTGCATAGAGGAATAGAAAAACTTGCCGAAAACATGACATATCAGCAGTTTACACCCATTACAGATAGGCTTGATTATGTTTATAGTATGAACAACAACTTTGCTTATGCATCTTCTGTTGAAAAGTTGTTGGGTGTTGCAGACCAAATTCCAGAAAGAGCTGAATATATAAGGGTTATAGTTGCAGAATTGGATAGAATAGCAAACCATCTTGTATGGCTTGCAACACATGCGCTCGACATTGGCGCTATGACACCCTATTTTTACTGCATGAGAGAAAGGGAAATGATCCTTGACATGTTTGAAGAGATATGCGGTGCAAGACTGCTTTACAACTATGTAAGGATTGGTGGTGTTGCCAAAGATATAACGCCGCGTTTTATGGATATGCTCAAAGAGTTTGTCAAGATTTTCCCTGAAAAATGGAAAGAGTATGATATGCTGCTTACCAAAAACCGCATATGGTTGAAGAGAACTAAAGATGTTGCGGTTATAAGCAAAGAGGATGCAATTAACTGGGGATTGTCAGGACCTTCATTGAGAGGCAGCAATATAGAGTGGGATTTGAGAAAGAAGAAGCCGTACTCTGTTTATTCTGAACTTGATTTTGATATCCCCTACTATTCTGAGGGTGATGTTTATGCAAGATATTTGGTGAGAATGAATGAGATGCTTCAGAGTAATAGGATATTGGAACAGTGTATCGCAAAAATTCCAGATGGTCCTACAATGATGGATGATTTTAAAAAGGTATCAAAACCAATTAAGCCTCCTGCAGGAGAGGCATACGGATACAACGAGGTTCCCGGCGGCGAGCTTGGTTTTTATATTGTTAGTGAAGGAAAAAATAAACCATACAGAATGAAAATCAGGTCTCCTTCCTTTATTCATGCATACGCTATTCCTTTCGCTGCAAAGGGATATTTAATTTCGGATGTTGTTGCCGTAATTGGAAGTTTTGACGTTGTGTTCGGCGAATGCGATAGGTAGTGAGGTGAAAAAATGATGATTGTAATATGGGGTTTGGTGAAATTTGTTGCGCTAATGCTTATAGTTAGCGTTTATGTTTTGTTTATGACTTGGTTTGATAGGAAAGTGCTTGCAAGGATGCAGAACAGAATAGGCCCGCAGCTTGTGGGTTTTCACGGTTTGCTGCAGCCTTTGGCAGATACTATTAAATCCTTTTGGAAAGAGGATATTATTCCTACCAGGTCTTATAGAGTTATGTTTTGGCTTGCTCCAATCATAACAATTACGACTGCTTTTGCAGCAGCATTTGTTGTGCCGTTTGCTCCACCCATAAAAACAGCAAGCGGAGTTTTTCATTTTTCAGTTGCACATATCAATGAAGCTATGCTGTTTGTATTTGCTTTTTTGGGATTGTCTTCTTTTGGAGTGTTGTATGCAGGTATAGCATCTGGTGGAAGTAAGTATCCCTTCATAGGTGCGCAAAGGGAAGGCGCTCAGATGGTTAGCTATGAGATTATTCTTGCATTATCTCTTTTAAATCCTATCTTGATGAGTCAATCCTTGAATTTTGAACAGATAGTTGCAGCTCAGACTCACCATTTGTGGTTTGTATTTTATCAGCCTGTTGCTTTCTTGACTTTTTTGATTTCAATGTTTGCAGTATCGGCAAAGGTTCCCTTCGACCTACCTGAAGCTGAATCTGAGATTTGCTGCGGACACTTTGTTGAATATTCAGGTTTAAAAATGGGACTTTATCCATTTGCTCAATATGTTGTTGTACTTGTGATGTCTGCAATTATGGTTTTGGCATTCTTGGGTGGTTGGACAGGTCCTTTTTGGAGCGGAGGTTTTATACCTGGCTTGATATGGTATTGGATTAAAATTGCTTTCTTCATCTTTTTGTTCACATGGGCATGGGGAACATTCCCAAGATATAGATATGATCAGTTGATGGATATTGGATGGAAGGTTTTGCTTCCTATATCGGTGTTAAACATTTTTTGGACAGGGTTTGCTCTTACGGCAGGCTTGCCATTCTTTTAATAGGAGGTTCTGATGTTCTTTAGCGATTTTAGAAAAGGTCTTGCGCTTACATTTAAATATCTCTTTAAGAAACCTCACACCATCAACTATCCGTATGAGAAACTTGAGATGCCCGAAAGAGCAAGATGGCTGCACAATTTCAAACCTGATAAATGTATTATGTGTAAGTTGTGTGAAAATATCTGTCCTCCTAAATGTATAGCTATGGAGATAGGTAAAAATGCCGAGGGCAAAAGAGAGCTTAACGGATATAATATAAAAATTGATAGATGCATATTCTGCGGATTATGTGTTGAGGTATGTCCTACACAGGCTATTACGATGACTGATGTTCATGAATTTGCTGATTCTAACAGGAAGAAGTTCCATTTCAATATGGAGCAGCTGTCTCATGTGGGCGAAGAAGAACGCGAGAAGGTGGGGTAATTATGGTTGCAATAATGTTTTTTATTTTATCATTGATTACTATCGGAGGGGCTTTGGGTACCGTAATTGCAAGAAATGCCTATTCGAGTGCCCTGTGGATGATTACATCATTTTTGGGTGTATCAGGCTTGTTTGTTATGCTCAATGCTCCTTTTATAGCAATGCTGCAAATCATTGTATATGCTGGTGCAATAGCTGTTTTGATATTGTTCGTCATGATGTTGATGGATAGAAGGGTTTTGGAAAATAAAGATAGATTCAATCCTCAATATTTATGGGGTGCTATTTTTGGCGCTGGTTTGTTGGCAGATTTGCTTGCTTTGGCGCTAAAATTTAAAATAGACATCTCGCAAGCCGGCAAAAATTTAACAATAAATGGCAGCAATACTAAAATGGTCGGTGATGTACTGTTTAAGCATTATCTTTTTCCGTTTGAAATGGTTGCAATAGTATTGCTTGTTGCGCTGGTTGGAGCGATTGTTTTGTCTAAGGATGATGAAAAGGAGGCAAGATAATGCTCGTTGAATATATGATTGTTTCGTTTCTGCTTTTTGCCATAGGTGCTGTCGGTGTAATGATTAGAAGAAATTTTCTTATCATGTTGATGTCGTTGGAGCTTATGCTTAACGGTGCCGGCATGATTTTGATTGTTATGTCTTACTACCTTGGCAATGTATCCGGTCAGGTTATGTTTATATTTGTTGCAGCCGTAGCTGCATCGGAAACGGCTGTTGGATTGGCAATTGCCATTATGATGTATAAAAGGAAGGGAAGCATTGATATCAACGACTTCTCAGTGTTAAAGAAATAAGAGGGGAATGAATGATGAGCGGAATTTTACTATTTATTGTCCTTGCGCCTTTGATAGGTTTCGTAATCAACGGTGTATTTGGCAAATGGACAAAACCTTATGCCGGTATTATAGCATCACTGGCTTTGGCAACATCTTTTATTTTAGGTCTTTTCCCTATTATGTCCGTACTGAACGGAAATATAGTTGAGCATATATACTACACATGGCTGCCTTTCAAAGAGGTTGCTGTGCCTATGGGTCTTAGAGTCGACGCTCTAAGTGCCGTAATGCTTTTTGTTGTTACATTTGTTTCTACCATGATTCATATTTATTCAATAGGATATATGCACGGTGATCCGGGATATTCAAGATTTTTTGCCTATCTCAACCTCTTTGTTACGGCAATGTTAATACTTATTTTGGGAAACAGCTATGTTTTGATGTTTGTCGGATGGGAAGGCGTAGGTTTGGCATCCTATCTGTTGATTGGATTTTGGTATGAAAAAGATACTGCCTCGGATGCAGGTGAAAAGGCTTTTGTTGTTAACAGAATTGGTGATGCAGGTTTTCTTATCGGTGTTATGTTTATTATTTACTATTTCGGAAGCGCAACCTATGCAGATGTTTTCCCAAGAGCAGAAGAGGTATTATCACCCGCAGTGGCAACAATAATCGGTCTTGCTTTGTTTCTTGGAGCAATGGGTAAATCAGCACAGTTTCCATTGTATATATGGTTGACCGATGCTATGGAAGGTCCAACCCCTGTTTCATCTTTGATTCACGCAGCAACAATGGTTACAGCAGGTGTTTACATGGTTGCAAGGTCAAATGCCATATTCTCTTTGGCTCCTATAGCTCAGGAGGTTGTGGCAAGTGTAGGTGCGTTTACGGCATTCTATGCTGCAACAATGGCTTTGACTCATAAAGATATAAAAAGAATTTTGGCATATTCTACACTTTCTCAGCTTGGATACATGTTTATAGGTGTTGGTATAGGTGCATACTGGACAGGAATATTCCATCTTATGACACATGCATTCTTTAAAGGACTTTTGTTCCTTGGAGCGGGTGCTGTTATGCACTCCATGAGGGGTTTGCTGTCTATTGATTTGATGGGTGGACTGAAAAAACATATGCCTCAGACAGCTATATTGATGGTTATTGCATCACTGGCAATAAGCGGTATACCTCCGTTTGCGGGATTTTTCTCAAAAGATGCAATCTTAGCCCATGCTTTGGAGTTTGGACATCCTATTATTTGGGTTGTAGGAGAAATTACAGCATTTATGACAGCATTTTATATGTTTAGATTTGTATTTACCGTATTCTACGGCGAAGAGAAGGTTCCTAATCTTTATCACGAACTACATACCCATGAGGCACCATCCGTTATGACGCTCCCTATGTGGGCATTGGGTATTTTGTCCATAGTTGGAGGTTTTGTTGGTCTTCATTATGGAGGTTCTATACCTTTTGAGCATCTTGTAACACAAATTGCTCCAAATACGGAAATCCCAAACGAAGCTCACTATTCAGAAGCTTTGCTTATAGGTGTTTCCGTAACAATGGGTCTTTTGGGTATTTTGACAGCATGGCTTATCTACATTAAGAAAATTCTTACAGCAGAGGGTGTTGCCAGAACATTTAGACCTGTATATACACTGCTTGCCAATACATACTATGTAGATGAATTTGTGGCTTGCTGTATAGTTAAACCCTTCTGGTGGGTATCAAGAAATCTGCTGTGGAAGATAGTGGATGTTGAAATCATAGATAAAGGCGGAGTTGATGGAGCCGGTTGGCTTGCAAGCAGAATTGGTTTCTTGTTGAGATATGTACAGACAGGATTTGTTAATCACTACGCATATTGGGTCAGCTTGGGAGCTATAGTTCTAAGCGGATGGTACATTGTTAAAATTATCTAATTCGAAAGAGGAGTTTAGGGTATGAATCAGCTTCATTTTCCTATTCTGTCGCTAATTACATTTATACCTTTGGTAGGTGCATTTTTCATTGCTCTTGTAAATGAGAAAAATGAAAACCTTATCAAATGGTTTACTTTTATTATATTAGTGATAGATTTTATTGTTTCACTGCCGTTGTTTTTCTACTTTGATCCTTCGACATACCATATGCAGTTTGTTGAAAGGATTCCATGGATTAAATCGCTGGGTTTTGAATATCATGTGGGCATAGACGGCATAAGTCTGTTTTTAGTATTGTTGACAACATTTTTAACACCTCTTGCACAGCTTTCTACATGGAGTGCTGTTGATAAAAAAATTAAATTATTCAACATAGTTATATTGGTTATGCAGACAGGTATGCTCGGTGTATTTATATCAATCGATGCATTTTTGTTTTATGTATTCTGGGAAGTTCAGCTCATACCTATGTATTTGATGATTGGTATTTGGGGCGGACCAAACAGAGTGTTTGCAACCATGAAGTTTTTCCTCTATACCTTTGCAGGTAGTGTTTTGATGTTGATTGCTCTTATGGCTCTATATTTCCTAAACTACCATTTCACAGGAACATACACCATGGATATGGTAAAACTTATGGAAATCCCATTGCCTGCTCACATACAGTTATGGCTTTTCCTGGCATTCTTTATAGCTTTTGCAATCAAAGTTCCTATGTGGCCGTTCCATACATGGCTGCCTTGGGCACATGTTGAGGCACCAACGGCCGGTTCTGTTATACTTGCTGGTATTTTGCTGAAAATGGGAACTTACGGTTTCTTGAGATTTAATCTTCCCATGTTTCCCGATATGACTCACGCATTTGCGCTGCTTGTTATAATTCTTTCTATAATAGGTATATTCTACGGTGCATTTGTTGCAATGGTTCAGCCTGATATCAAAAAGCTTGTTGCTTACTCCTCTGTTTCTCACTTGGGCTACTCAATGTTGGGTATGTTTGCTCTAACTCAAGTTGGTGTTGAGGGCTCAATACTTCAGATGTTAAACCACGGTATATCAACGGGCGCACTCTTCTTGATAGTCGGAATAGTTTACGAAAGAAGACATACAAGGCTTATTTCTGAATATGGCGGTCTTGCATCACTTGTACCTGTGTTTGCGGCATTCTTTATGATATTTACCCTATCATCAATAGCGGTTCCGGGAACAAACGGATTTGTGGGTGAGTTTATGATACTGCTTGGTGCATTCTTGGATAAGCCTATATATGGAATTATTGTTGCATTCGGCGGACTTTTCTCAGCAGTTTATATGCTTACTATGTATAAAAGAGTTGTATTCTTAAAGGTTACGAATCCTAAGAATCTTGAATTGAAAGATATGAATAAGCGTGAGTGGGCATATATGCTTCCTCTACTTCTGTTTGTTTTCTGGATAGGTTTGTATCCAAATACATTCTTATCAAGAATGAGAGTTTCTGTTGAACATCTTCTGCAGCAGACAAACAGATCGGTTAAGGTTATTGATAAGACACAAGAGGCTCAGTTAATAAATACTATAGTTGTTAAAAAAGGTTAAGGGGAGTAGGTATGCTTTATACAATGAAGGATTTAGCGGCTATTATGCCGGAATTGATAGTAGCGGTATTTGCATTTGCTATCCTGCTTATAGACCTCTGGCTCCCCAAGAAATCAAAAGGATTAAACGGTGTTTTGGCTCTCTTGGGGGTTGTTATAGCTTTTGGCGTTACAGCTTCAATGTACTCAAAAAACATAAGTGCCTTTAACGGTATGGTCGTAATGGATAAAGCAAGCAACTTTGTCGGAATTATAATGCTTCTTACCGCTTTTGCATCCATTATATTGAGTTTTGATTTTATCAAAAGAGAAGAACTTGAGGCGGGAGAGTATTACGAGGTTCTTCTTTTCTCTATTGTTGCAATGCAGGCTTTGGCATCAACCTATAATCTTATAACAATGTTTGTGGCAGTTGAAACACTTTCAATAGGTATGTATATACTTACAGGTTTCTTGAAAAATAAAAATGAAAGCGTTGAAGGTGCAATGAAGTATTACATACTGGGTTCTTTTGCATCTTCGTTTCTTGTTTTGGGTATAGGTTTGATATACGGGCTTTTCGGCAGTGCGGATTTGAATATTGTAAAGGCTGGTTTGGCTCATGCTGACAGCTTGCATAAATGGGCATCAATCTTGGCATTCTTGTTTATCTTTGTAGGTTTCGGTTTCAAAATTGCAGCATTTCCATTTCATTCCTGGACACCGGATGTCTACGCTGCAGCTCCGACTCCAATGAGTGCATTTATGTCCATTGCTCCAAAAGCAGCTGCCTTCTTGGCTCTGCTTAGATTTCTCATTGTTGGAATGGGTCCGATTGAGGTTGAGTGGACGAAAATACTTTGGGTTGTTGCAGTATTTACAATGACATTCGGTAACACAGTTGCACTTTTCCAGAAAGACCTAAAAAGGCTTTTGGGTTATTCATCTATAGCACATGCAGGATATATGCTTGTAGGCATAACAGCTGCCAACTATTTGGGCTATGGTTCTGTGATGTTCTATCTTTTCGGTTATCTATTTATGAACCTCGGCGCTTTTGCAATAGCAGAGTTTATAAGCACAAAAGAGGATAGGGGAACAGAGATAGCAAACCTAAAAGGCATGGGATACAGGTATCCTTTAATGGGTGCTGCTATGCTATTGTTTATGTTCTGCCTTGCAGGTGTTCCGCCTACGGTTGGATTTGTGGGTAAGTATTATCTATTTTCTGCAGCGGTAAAATCACATCTTTACTATCTTGCTGTAATAGGTGTTGTCAACAGTGCTATATCGGCATATTTCTATTTGAATGTCATAGTTACGATGTATATGAAAGGTGAGCCTGAAGATGCAAAGCCGGTTTTCAACAGTGTGCCTTTGAAGGTTGTAGTTATGCTTGGTGCGTTGGGAGTTATGTATATAGGTATTTTCCCAAGCACATTCCTTGACATAGCTATTCATTCCATCGGATTTTAATTTATTACATTTCTCAAGATGAGGCAGTTCTTTTGAAAGCTGCCTCATCTTTTTATCTTTTCCTTGACAAAAAATTCCCATACGGTATAACCTCACTATAACTATAACTCTCTAAATGGGGTGTTGATATGAATGTGTTTAAAAAAACAGCCGATTGCGTGATAGGTAACTATAAGCGCTTCGAGGTTGCATTTGAAAAGGGTGATGGTTGTTATCTTTATGATAAAGCAGGCAGTAGATATTTAGATTTTTTGGCGGGAATTGCTGTTAATGTTTTGGGGTATAACCATCCTGTTGTTGTGGATGCAGTTCAAGAGCAGTCAAAAAAGCTTATACATGTTTCTAATCTCTACTACATAGAAGAACAGGCAGACCTTGCCTGTCTGTTAACAAAAGATACTCCTTTGGATAAGGTTTTTTTCTGTAACTCAGGAGCTGAAGCCAATGAATCTGCAATAAAAATTGCAAGGCTGTACGGAAAATCGGAAAAATACAAAATAGTCTCTATGAAAAACTCTTTTCACGGAAGGACAATGGCAACGCTATCTGCAACAGGACAGACAAAATACCACAAAGGTTTTGAGCCTATGCTTGATGGGTTTTTGTATGCCGAATTTAATGATTTTAACGATTTAAAACAAAAAGTAGACGACAAGACAGTGGCAGTATTCTTTGAATTTATTCAGGGTGAGGGCGGAATCAATGCGGCAGACAGGGATTATGTTGAAAAGGTGTATGATTTTTGCAAAGCAAAGGATATACTTTTTATAGCCGATGAGGTGCAGACTGGAACAGGAAGGACTGGAAAATTCTTTGCATTTGAGCACTACGGCATAGAGCCCGATATTGTAACCCTATCGAAAGCTTTGGGCGGCGGTATACCGATCGGAGCAATGCTTTCTAAAGACAGCGTAGCAAAATATTTCACATACGGTAGTCACGGCTCTACATTTGGCGGCAGTCCTTTTGCAAGCTATGTGTCATACAAGGTTGTTGAATATGTAAAAAAATCGGGATTGATGGGCAGAGTGTCACAACTTGGCGATTATTTCGTTGAAGGTTTGGAGAATATTGTAAAAACAAAAGATAGTGCAGAGTCTGTTTCTGGTATCGGTCTCATGCTCGGTTTGAAAATGAAAAGTTCAGAAGATGCTGATAATTTGGTAAAATCTTTACTTGAAAAGAAAATTCTTGTGGGAAAAGCAGGGGAATCCACAGTAAGGCTTGAGCCGCCTCTTGTCGTGGAAAAATATCAGATTGATGAGTTTTTGGATGTTTTGAGAAATGTATTATGAAGATTAATGATGATTTGATAAACAGAGTATCTGAGCATATAAGCACTGTTTTTGGTGTGGGATATACTGCGCATGCTCCGGGGACAATTGGCAGTTTGTTTGGGCTTTTAATATATATGTTTTTGAAGGATGTTAATATAGCAATCTATCTTTGTATTGTTTTTATTCTTTTTGTTGCAGGTGTCTATTCAAGCAATATCATGGAAGATGTTTATGATACGAAGGATCCGTCTTTTATTATTATAGACGAGGTTGTTGGAATGCTTATCTCTCTTGCATATGTGCCCTACAGCCCATTGATTGCCATAATGGGATTTTTGTTGTTTAGGATTATTGATATAGCAAAGCTGCCCCCTTTAAATTGGCTTGAGAAAATGCATGGCGGTATGGGTATAATGCTTGACGATGCAGTAGGTGGATTGATTGTTAATATCATTCTTCAGGTAATTTTGAGATGAAGGTTTCTGTTGTATGTATAAAAACAGCCGATATGTGCGGTTTGGATAGATATACATTTTATAAATATGGTATAGAGCTTTTTATGTTTGTTTATATAGACAACAATTTAAACAGTATAAAAAGTGCTCTTAAATCTGTTTTTGAAGAATCCGACGGTATATGTGTCCTCTATTCAAAAAAGAGCTGGCCTAATCTCCAAAAATCCATGCTTATGGAATTTGAAAGGAGCAGCGTTTTTGTAGAGGGTAAAATACCTTATGTTATTGCAAACGGATTCAAAGAAATAGGAAAAGGCATATATTTCGACAATGTTTATAATAAACCGTTTATGTTTATTTCAAGCGACTTAAAAGAGGATTTTTCTTTTGGAAATATGTTGAGTATTTTTTCATCGAATAAGCACAGAATCGGTGTTTTTGGTACGGCGATAGAGAGCAGCTATACACTTTTTTCAGACGAAGTAGAAACAGTTATGGCTGTTGATGACTTAAGACTTAACGATGCATTAAATCTAATTGAAGATAAAACTAAAATATACACAACAAACGGAGAATCACCCCAAGCTGCTCTGCTTAAAACATTAAAGAAAAAAAACTCAACTATAGCTGCGGCAGAATCGTGTACAGCAGGTATGATTGCATCCTCTATTGCAGATATTCCGGGAGCATCGGAATATCTAAAGGGAGGCTGTATAACCTATTCAAATGATTTGAAAAGTAGGTTCTTGGGTGTCAACACAAATACACTTGAAACATACGGTGCAGTAAGCAAAGAGGTTGCGGTGCAAATGGCTGTCGGTATACTGAATAATACATCAAGTGACTTTAGTGTCGCTGTAACGGGTATTGCAGGACCAGGAGGAGGCACAAAACAAAAGCCTATTGGACTTGTCTATATTGCAGCTGCTTCAAGATTTGGAGTTGATGTAAGAGAGGTCATATTTGGCGGTAACAGAAAACTTATAAGAGAAAAAACAGCAAAATTCGCCATTTTATTTTTAAGGGATTTTATACTTAGACAATGAGAATATTTTTGGCTGTCGATATACCGAATAATATAAAAAATCGGATTTTGGAGCTTGAGGATAAGCTAAAGGTTTATTCAAAATATATGCGCTTAACAAAGATGAATAATATGCATATAACGGTTAAGTTTTTAGGTGAGCAGAACGATTTTGCTGTCGATAAAATAATAGAAATTACAAAAAATATTTGCAGTAATACACAGCAATTTAATATATGTTTAGAAAAAAGCGGCATATTCGGCGGCATAAAAAACCCCAGAATTCTTTGGCTTGGTCAGAATAATGAAAATTTTACTTTACTGTCTTTATTGATACATAAAGAGCTTGAGGTATTTAGGTTTGAAGACAAAAAACCTGTATGTCATTTGACTATCGGAAGAATTAAATCTATGAATCCGAAAAATGCAGTGGAGGTTTTGGATATATGCAGCCAATTTGTAAAAAACAACAATATGCGTTTTGATGTTTATGGTATAAATTTGTATAAAAGCACATTATTAAAAAGCGGTGCGGTCTATGAAAAAATAAAAGAATTTAAATTTAAAGAGAGGATGTAGTTATGGATAAGAATAAACTGGATTCACTGAATATGGCAATTTCGAAAATAGAAAAAACATACGGAAAAGGTGCATTGATGAGACTTGGCGAAAAGCAGGCAGTGGATGTCAATGTGATACCAACAAGGATTCTTTCTGTTGATTATGCACTTGGGGTTTGCGGTTTGCCGAGGGGTAGAATTACAGAGATATACGGACCAGAATCAAGCGGAAAAACAACACTTGCCCTACATTGTGTTGCAAGTGCGCAGAGAAACGGAGGTGTTGCAGCTTTTGTGGATGCAGAGCATGCTTTGGATGTTGCCTATGCCGAAAATCTCGGTGTTGATGTTGATAATCTATTGATAAGTCAACCCGATTCTGGTGAGCAGGCTTTAGAGATAATAGATACTTTGGTAAGGAGCAATGCTGTTGATATTATTGTGGTTGACTCAGTTGCCGCACTTGTGCCTCAGGCTGAGATTGAGGGTAACATGGGTGATTCGCATGTTGGTCTTCAGGCAAGATTGATGAGTCAGGCTTTGAGAAAACTTACGGGTGCAATAAGCAAGTCAAACACCGCAATAATATTTCTAAACCAGATAAGAATGAAAATAGGTGTCATGTTCGGTAATCCTGAGACAACAACAGGTGGAAATGCGTTAAAATTTTATTCATCTGTAAGAATTGATATAAGAAAATCAGGTTCGTCTTTGAAACAGGGCAGTGATGTTGTGGGTAATCATACAAAGATTAAAGTTGTAAAAAACAAGGTTGCACCACCGTTTAGAGAAGCTGAATTTGATATAATGTATGGAGTCGGTATTGACATATTCGGTGATTTGATAGATTTGGCTGTAAAATACGATATAGTTGAAAAAAGCGGCTCGTGGTTTTCTTATGGTGGCGAAAGGCTTGGGCAGGGTAAAGATAAAGCAAAGGAGTTTTTGAAAGAAAAAGAAGATGTAGTTAAGGAGATAGAAAGCAAAGTTAGAGAAAAGCTAAATTGTTTTGATAACGGCACAAAGGAGAATAAGGATGAAGCTGAGTGAGATTTTAATCCAGGGTGTTGAGTCGGGTTCATCGGATATTCATATAAAAACAGGCTCATCTCCCATGTTCAGAATAGACGGTGAGATGGTAAAAAGTGGTTTTGATATTATTCATGAAAAGGATTTTAACGGTTTTATTGAAGAGATGGAAGTGGATGAATTTTTACTTGAAAAACTGCATAAGAGCAGGCAAGTAGATATAGGATACGGATTAGGAGGAGTTGGCAGATTTAGGGTTAATATGTTTTACCAAAGAGGTTCTTTGGCTGCTATTTTTAGATTTATACCATTCAGCATACCATCAATTGAGGATTTAAATTTACCGCGAGTCATAGAAACAATAGCTTTAAAACCAAGAGGTCTTGTTCTTGTTACAGGTATAACAGGTAGCGGAAAATCAACCACGCTTGCCGCAATGGTTGGCTTAATAAACCAACAAAGAAAAAAGCATATAATAACAATAGAGGATCCGATAGAGTTTTTACACAAAGACATAAATTCGTCAATAGTGCAAAGACAGGTGGGGTATGATACCCTTAGTTTTGCAAGTGGACTAAAAGGTGCTTTAAGGGAGGACCCCGACGTTATACTTGTTGGAGAAATGAGGGATCGAGAAACAATTGCAACGGCTTTGGAGGCGGTGGAAACAGGACACCTCGTTATGTCAACACTGCACACTAAGGATGCAACAGAGACTATAAATAGAATAATTGCATCGTTTGATTTGTCTCAACAGGCTCAAATCAGACTCGAGCTTGCAGGAACCATAGAGGCTATTCTATCTCAAAGGCTTATACCGAAAAAAGACGGCTCAGGTATGGTGCCGGCAGTTGAGATTATGGTTGCCACAGATTTTGTCAAGGATGCAATACTTGATGCTGAAAAAAGTGCAAACATTAAACGTTCAATAGAGATGAATAGGGATACATACGGAACACAAACATTTGACCAGTCCCTACTTGAATTATATGCCAATGATTTGATTGAGCTTGACAAGGCTATAGAGTTTGCTACAAATCCCAATGATTTTGCTTTGAGGGCAAGGGGCATTGTTTAATTTATGGAGGAATACGAAAAAACCTTGAAATATGTTTTAAATATTCTAAACAGAAAAGACTATACCGAATTTGAACTAAGAAACAAGCTTGAGACAAAGAATTTTGATGCAGAAGTTGTATCGAATGTGATAAGTCATTTAAGAAATAAAAATTTTATAAACGATGAGCGTTATGTTGAAAATTACATATATTTTAGGCTTAATGCGGGATATGGTAAGTTTAAAATAAGATATGAGTTGAAAAGTAGAGGTATTGATGAAGAGTTGATAGACAAACATCTAAACACAGCTTGCGAAAAAGAATCTGCAGAAAGACTGTTTGAAAGCAGGTATAACAGTTTTAGAAACAAAAAAAACGGAAAGATTAAGATGTTCTCTTTTTTTGAAAGAAGAGGCTATTCTTATGAAACAATAAATGAACTTTTAGAAAACAAGAAGGGGTTGATATGAAATCCAAAGAATTAAGAGAAGCTTTTTTGAATTATTTTAAGGAAAATGGTCACACAATAGTAAAGAGTGCACCGCTTATACCAAAAAACGACCCGTCTTTGCTTTTTGTTAATGCAGGTATGGTACAGTTTAAGGATGTGTTTTTAGGGAAAGAGAAAAGGGATTACAACCGCGCAACAAGCTGTCAGAAATGTGTTAGAGCAGGCGGAAAACACAATGATTTGGAGAATGTGGGATATACGGCAAGGCATCACACATTTTTTGAGATGCTCGGTAATTTTTCTTTTGGCGATTATTTTAAAAAGGATGCCATACACTTTGGCTGGGAATTTATAACAAAAACTCTCGGTATGAGCAAAGACAAGCTGTGGGTTACGGTTTTTGAAGAGGATGATGAAGCGTTTGAAATATGGAATAAACAGGAGGGTGTGCCATCGTCGAGAATAATAAGAATGGGTGCAAAGGATAATTTTTGGTCAATGGGCGACACAGGTCCTTGCGGTCCGTGTTCTGAGATACATATTGACCAGGGTGAAGGCGTGGGATGCGGAAGACCTGAATGTTCCGTTGAGTGCGACTGTGACAGGTATCTTGAGCTGTGGAATCTTGTTTTTATGCAGTTTGACAGGGATGCAAACGGAAATATGACGCCGCTGCCAAAGCCGAGCATAGATACCGGCCTTGGACTGGAAAGGGTTGCTGCTATCTTGCAGGGTGTTCACAGCAACTTCGATACAGACCTGTTTGTTCCTTTAATCAACGGTACAAGTGATTACTTTGGCATAAAATATGGGGCAAAAGAGCAGGATGATGTTGCAGTTAGGGTTATTTCAGACCACTTAAGAGCAACGGATTTTCTTATCTCAGACGGTGTTTTCCCAGACAAAGAGGGCAGAGGATATGTTTTAAGGCGCATTATGAGGCGTGCCATGAGATTTGGGAAAAAGCTTGGGACAAAAGAGCCATTTATGCATAAACTGATTGATATGGTTGTTGAGCAGATGGGTGAAACATATCCTGAAATTGTCCAAAACAGGGATATGGTTGTTAATATAGTAAAAAATGAAGAGGAGCAATTTTTTGAAACACTTGAGGATGGTTTGAAAATCCTAAATTCGATATTTGAGCATTCTCAAAGCAGAACAATAAGCGGAAGCGATGCTTTTAAGCTTTACGATACGTATGGATTTCCTATAGATTTGACTGTTGATATTGCAGAAGAAAACGGATTCAGCGTTGATATGGCGGGCTTTAACGGGCTTTTAGAAAAACAAAGAGAAGCCTCGAAGGCAAATTGGAAGGGCACAGGCAGCGCAAGCATATCCAATGTGTTTGGAGATGTCTATAAAAATACAGGCAAAAGCGAGTTTGTGGGCTATGACACATTTGAGACAGATGCAAAACTCTTGTCTATTGTTGATGAAAATGAGAATATTGTAGAGAGTGCACAGAAAGGTATATACTATTTTATATTCGATAAAACACCCTTTTATGCCGAAAGCGGCGGTCAAGTTGCAGACAGCGGTTTTATATTTAGCGATGATTCTAAAGCTTATGTTGAAGATGTTCAGAAATATTTTGATGGCAGTTTGTTTGTTCATAAGGTTAGTGTAATAGACGGTTCTTTTGAGGTTTTAAAAAACTATACATTGAGAATCAATGTTGCAAGAAGAAAGGATGTCGCAAGACACCACACAGCAACACACCTGCTTGATTCTGCCTTGATGAATATTTTAGGCAAACATGTCAGACAAGCCGGTTCGCTTGTTGAGGATAACAGGCTAAGGTTTGATTTTACACATTTCTCAAAACCTAGTGCTGAGGAGTTGGATAGAATTGAATTTTTGATAAACAGCTGGATTTTTGAAAACTACCCTGTAAAAACCGAAATAATGAGCATAGATGATGCTGTAAAAAACGGGGCTGTTGCTCTTTTTGAAGAAAAATATGGTGATACCGTAAGGGTTGTTTCTGTGGGCAGTGTGAGTAAAGAACTTTGTGGCGGAACACATGTCAAATCATCCGGTGAGATAGGCTTGTTTAAAATTGTATCAGAAAGTGCTTTGTCAAAAGGCGTAAGGCGTATAGAAGCAAAAGTAGCAATGAGTGCTTTTGAGTATCTTAAAAAGCGTGATGCGGTTTTAAAAGATGTTAGCCAAAAGCTTGGTGTTGGAATTGATGATTTGGACAAAAAAATAGAGGAGTTGAAATCAAAAAAACCAAAAACGCAAAAAAATGTAAGCATTGGCTTTGATAATAGTAAACTGCAAAACATAAACGGCATAGATGTGTATGTCGATAGATTTAAAGAACTTGAAATGTCGCAGGTTAGGAATATAGGTGATAATATAAAGGCAAAACTAAAAAGCGGTGTTGTTGTTCTGTTTAACGAAAAAGACGAAAAAATCAATGTTTTGGCTATGGTGACAAAAGATATGACAAATACAGCCAAAGCAAGGGATATTGTTTCGAAAATTTCTGTAAGGCTTGGCGGAAAAGGCGGCGGAAAAGAGGAATTTGCCCAAGGCGGCGGAAAAGATGCTCAAGCTTTGAATTATGTAATAAGCCACATAGATGAGTTTGTATAGACTCAAAAAGGAGGCTTTATGTTGAAAGAACTTATATATTTGGGCTGCGGTATTGAGAAAAAGATAACGCATAAGCTCGCATCTCTTGTTGAAGAAGGTAAAAAAGAGTATGAGGATAAGGATATAGTTGATATTGGTATTGAGCATCTGAAAAAGAGAAAGAATCAAGTGGACAAACTTTTTTCAAACGAGATGAAAGAATTTGCCGATGAACTTGGTCTTGCCACCAAGCAAGATATAGAAGAGCTAAAAAATCTTTTAAAGAAGTAGAGCTATGTGGATTAGAAAACCGGCTGTTGCGGATCTGTTTTATCCTTTGGATAAAAATGAGCTTGAAGCTTACATAAAAAGCGTTGTGGTCAGAAATCCATCGATTGAGCCCAAGGCGGTTATTGTTCCGCATGCCGGATATATCTATTCAGGTCATGTGGCAGCCAAAGTCTATTCCATTCTTAAAAGCTTTGATACATATATTATTCTAGCTCCAAACCATACAGGCTTAGGAGAAGAGATATCGGTTTTCGAGGGTGTCTGTGAGATGTCTTACGGCTCTGTTTATACTGATAATGAGACAGCGGATTTAATACTGCAAAAAAGCAGGTATGCCAAAAAGGATTATCATGCACACATTCAAGAGCACAGCATTGAGGTGCAGTTGCCTTTTGTTGATTTTATATCTGATGATTCTTATAAGATTATTCCTATTGTTGTGGGTACACATAACAGAAATAAGTTAAGGGGTTTGGGGTATGCCATATCGAATGCGATAAGGGAATCCTCAAAGAAAGTCTTAATTGTGGTAAGCAGTGACATGAACCATTATGAAAACCAGGAAACTACACTGAAAAAAGATGCCCTTGCGGTAGAACAGATTTTGAAGCTTAACGAAGAGGCTTTTTTCGATACTGTGGAATCTTACGACATATCAATGTGCGGGGCTGCCTGTGCATACTCGGCACTTGTCGCAGCAAAAGAATTAGGTGCAGAAAAAGCAGAGCTGCTTGAGCATAGAACAAGTGGCGAGATAAACGGTGATTACAGTCAGGTTGTGGGGTATGCATCTATTGTTATAGAATGAAAAGATTTTTATACGATTATCCATTTGCCTTTGTATTTTTTTCGGTTTTTGCCTATGTTCTTTTTAAGCATGGTTCTTTGTGGTTTGTTGTTTTTTTGATTTTGTCCTTTACTAGTGTATTTAGGCTTAGGGTTTTTGCTGTTTCCTTAGTTGTGCTTTATGCCTCTGTTGTCTTTTCGGATAGCTGTAAAACATATACAAACACAAAAGATTTAATTTCTGGAAAAATCTACAAAGTAAAAAAATCAAAGCGCAATATGGTTTATATAAAAACAAAAAACGGCAAAATGATTGTTTTTACATCAAAGACTTATGACAATCTTGATGTGGGAGAGATTATTGATTTTCAAGCTCGCATTAAGCCTGTTTCTTCTTTGAGAAACAGCCATTTCAAGCAGTATCTCATACAAAACAACATCTGTTATATCGGATTTCTTAAACACATCAAAACAGTTATACCAAGAAGCGGTTTTTTTGGGTTTTGGCAGAATATGAGGGATAAGATTAAAGAGGAGTTTGGTTATTTTTTGAATGGGAATGAAAGCAGGTTTCTTGAGAGTGCTGTTTTGGGCTATCCTATGGCTTACAGTAAAATAAAAAATGAACTTATAAATACGCAACTTGCCCATATTTCTGTTGTTTCCGGTCTGCATATGGGTTTTGTTTTCGGACTTTTTTACTTTTTGTTTTATTTTCTGTTTGCGCACATTAGGTATTTTTATTCAAGGTATGACCTTAGAATTACTGCCTCACTTTTTGCCGTACTGCCTGTTTTTGTCTATTTTCTGATAAGCGGAATGCATCTTCCAGCAGTAAGGTCTTTTTTAATGCTGTTGGCTTTTGTTTTTGCGGTCATGTTCGGTTATGAAAAGAACTCATACAACATTCTATTTTTTGTGGCGGCGCTGTTTGCTGCTTTTGCAGGGTACGATGTTGTTTTAAATGCTTCTTTTGTTTTATCTTTTTTTATGAGCTTTTCGGCTATTTTTATCTATTCGAGCTTGTCTAAGATGAGATTGAGCGGTGTATATTTGTATGTAGTTTTTAGTATTGTGATGAGTATTTTTGCAGTGCCGATAGTGGCTTTTTATTTTCACAAATTTTCCTACACATCATTTTTGAACAATCTTGTTGCTATGCCCTATTTTGCCGCACTGATAATGCCTGTTTCATTTTTTACAGTTGGTGCATCTTTTGTGTCGATTTTTTACATAAAATACACAGTGTTTAATGTTTTGACATTCGTTACAGGCATATTTCTAAAGTTTGTTGCTTTTACATCAAACATAGGGGCATGCAGTGTAAAAATATCAATCTATGGTGTTTTGGTCTGCTATCTGTTTATGTTTTTAGGTCTGTTTCTTATTCAGAGAAAAACTTCTACATCGTCTAAGTAGTTTATGTTGAATTTCTTTGCAAAACTGTCTCTAAATAGGGCAAACTCCAAAAAATCATAAGAGTTTATGAGTGCTTTTGGCGCAGGATTATTGTTTGAATAGGTATCATCAAGCAGTGAAAATATTAAGTTTTTTATTCTTATTTCTTTAAAGTCTGCGATAAGATTTTTTTCTATATTGGTTATGCAGTTTCCGAATTTGTCTACATAGACTATTTTTCCTTTTATAAGGTTTTTTCGTTTTACGGGAAACAGTTTGGGCATTTGTAGAGCACAAAAAGAACCGAGGCTTTCAATGCCGTTTTTATAGAGTTTGTAGGCTGCAGGTACCATTATATCTCTGGCTTCAAATGTTGATGAAGAGTGCGGGTTAATGGAGTTTTTGTCTATGCACACAACGGCATTTGGTTCAATTAGAGAAAGAGCTTCGTTGTCGGGTGATATGATGTAGAGGTTTGAAAATTTTGCAGCTACTATTCTTCTTTTGCTCCCAACACCCGGGTCTACTACCACTATATGGATTGAATTTGGTTGGAATCTTGGTACTGCCGTTCTGACGATATAGGCAGCCTCAACTGCGTTAAAAGAAGAGATGTTGTGTGTTATGTCAATGATGGTTGTGTTTTCACCAAACAGTTTGATTATTTGGGCTTTTAACTGTGCAACAAATCCGCCTGAATCAGAAAAATCAGTTGTGAGACTTACCAGCATTAATGCTCTGCAGTAACTCCTTTTTTAATACATAATATTCCGGATTGTCGTCCCTTATATGTTTTAGCTCTTTTTTTGCTTTTTCAGGCATAGAGAGTTTTGCGTAACAGAGAGCTTTTGTGTAGTGGGTGTAGTCAGAGTCTCCATCGATTAGAGCCATTTTTTCAACATTGGATAGGGCTTGTTTGTATTTTTTTTGTTCTATTTCTAAAGCAATCAGGTTTTGCCAGTATGTTTTATTTCTGTTGCCTGAAAACATCAAAGCACTCTTTACGTCGTTTTCTGCTTTATCAAGCTTTTTTAGCTTTATATAAACCCTTGACCTGTTAAAAAAAGCGACATCTCCGTGAGGATAGAGTGGGTTTATTATGAGCTTGGAGAAGGTTTCCAAAGCTTTTTTGTATTCCTTTTTTTCGTAATAATAAATTCCAAGAGCGTTATATGCGTCAAAAAAGTTTTTATCTTTTTTTATGGCTTCATTTAGGTATGCAACATACTTTTCTTTGTCGTTTCTCATCCTGTAGGCAAGTGCAATCATATAATAAATTTTTGGGTCATTTTCAAGCATCACCCTTGCATTTTTTAGATGTTTAAAGGCTTCTGGAAGCCGGACATAGTCTTTGTGGAGTATGATGTTTCTTGCCATTTCATATTCAAGATATGCCAGTTTTTTATTTTTTTCAGACGGTACGATTTTGGATGGATATCTTTGTTGTGTTGAAGCACAAGAGTATAAAAAAACTATCATAAGCAGATAGGTAATCTTTTTCATAGAGCTATATTATATTGTTAAGCATATACAAGTCAAGTTATATGAAAGATAATGTCAACTTTACTTCCTTTTTTGAATATCCTTTTTGCACAAATCTTCGGCTATAAAATCAACATATTTTTTGGGAGATAGAATTTCTATATCGGGCAGCCAGGGATAGACCTGTTTTTTAAAATCAATTTGCAGTTTACCGTCGTCACCAGTTTCAAATTCTATTGTTATGCTGCCGTCTTTATGTGTTTTTAAAATTTTTTGATTAGAAAAATAGTACACACCCTTTTCTTCCATCTCCAGTATTTTTAAAGCTATCCTGCTGTTTAGCCTGGCTTTTATTTTTATCTTAGGGCTTGTTATATGCCAAACCGTTTTTGAATGTTTTATCATTTCATCTATATCTTTATAGTCGACTGCTTCAAAAATATCGTTTTTTGAGACCTTTATTTCTTTTATGTAGTCCAGTATAAACAGTCTGTACTCTTTGTCTGAAATTTCTCCAAGCAGATACCATCCATCATCTACCATTACAACCCTGTAGGGCTTGAAATGTTTAATTTGTCTGTTTTTGTCTGCTCTTGTATATTTAAAATCTATCGGATTTCTACTCTTTATGGCTTGTGATATTGTTTTTAAGACTCCCTCACCGGGAAAATGTTTTGCATATTGAAGCCCATAATCCTAAAAACACTATAGTCAGAATAGTAATCTTCCATCTTTTGTTTGTGCTCTTCTGATAGAATATTTTCTTTGAGTATTTCGTATACATATTTTTGTTCATACGCCTTTACGACGGCATCTATACCAATAGAGCCTCCCACATATTTTACAATCTTGCTGTTGCCCTTTTTATCAAACTCAAAAATCCCCGAAAGATAAAGAGCATCTATCTGTTCAAGTGATTCCATATCCTTTTGTGCTGCTCTTTTTGAATATGAGGAGAGATTCACTTTTTCCTGTATGTAGTTTTGTATGTCTTCGGTTGTGACACCGTTTCTGTATCGTCCGAGCAGATCAAGAATAAGCATAAGCTTATCAAGGGTTTTTGTTTTCGGCATAAATCCTCCGATATTTGTTATTTTTATTGAAACAGCGAGTTTATTTTACGCTTGTTTGTATACAATGTCAATAAGGGTGTGGAGGTTGATTTGTTTATTTGGAGCAAAAAAAGGAGGTTGTATGGTTTATATCGATGATTCCGATTTGGAATTTTTAAAAGAGGTACGCTCAAAAGATCTTGATGCACTTATCTATTGTCTAACCCACGATATAGACGGGGAACTTAGATTTTCTGAGGAGTTGACAGTAGCAGATGAGTACAAAAATATTACATCATAACAAGTATTGTAAGCTTATAACAGTAGAGACTCAGGGATTTGGCTTAAATCATACTGCTTCAGTTTGTCAAAACAATTTTTTCTAATTTTTTACTTCTATCAATATTTCTTTAATATTAACAGCATTCTCAAATCAAGCCGAGCTGTCGGCTCGATGATTCTGGTTTCTGGTTTGATGCAAACTCATTTATCGCTGCATTATCTTCTAAAAGCTCCAAGATTGTTTTTGTTTTAAACTCGGGTGAGAACTTTCTTAAGTTTCTGACTCATAAAATCTCCCAGCTAAGCTTCAAAAATTCTGTTATCACACTATTTTTTCATTTTAAGTCTACTTCAATCTTATATTACCATATTCAATAACAGGTTCTAATTTTTCTTTATCTGTTTTGATTTTTTTAACTCCAAAAGCCCCTTTTGAGTTTAATTTTTGTTTTTTTACAAACGTCTCTGTCACATTCCTACTAATAATCTGATGTCTTTTTTTTGGCGATGGACTCATATTATATGCTTCACCGTCTATTATTTCCCAGCGTTCATCATCAGGCCAGTTTTTATAGTCTTGATAGTTGTATTTTTTGTTGAGTTTTTTTGTTGTCTGTGTATACATATCAATCCTCCGTTTTTGCTTTTATTGTTATTTTAATATTAAACATCCTATTAATAAAATAATACCCACAATGTTGGCAAAAGCAAGGTTGAATCTTTTGATGTTGTGTTTTGTATTGTTCGTAGACTCTATTTTCTTAAGAATACGAAAAATTGTATATACTTTAATTGCACATTATCGGATTATATAAACAAAATAGGCAAACTTTATTGTTTTAATCGAGTTAAAATGATTTTAGATATTTTAATAGATGTGGTTGAAAAAATCTGCACTATGTGGACACTCGCATTTTCACCGACAAAAAATGCCAACCCCGATTTTCTCGGAATTGGCATCCAATTAAAGTTTTTTAATGGCTCCCCCGGAGGGACTCGAACCCCCGACCCGGTGGTTAACAGCCACCTGCTCTACCGACTGAGCTACAGAGGAGCAATAAATAAGACAAATGCAAGTATATGAATTGTTTTATGTTTGTCAATATTTTTTGTGTCGAAAAAACAATAAATATTTTTCTTGCATTAGAAAAATTTATAGGTAGAATTTAATTTAGTCTAAGTTACACAATTGCCTCACTCCCCCAGTGAGGCCTCCCCCCCATCTATTTTACCTTTTATTAGGTGGGCTTGATTCACTGCCCACCCCTTATGTCAAATTACATATAACAGATTCAATGTTTTAAATATGAAAAATGTTCATAATATTAATACTGTTTAATTTTTAATAAATTAATTAACTTTTTGACAATCAGTAAATTTTTTTGTAACATAATCAATGTGTTTTTGGTGTAGCATCGGTTTGTAAGTATTAAAATTTTTTTTGGAGGTGTTGCCTATGCGTAAAGGCAAGATTTTGTTGCTGGCTATGTTGTTTTTGGTCAGTGTTGTTTCTCTTAGTTACGGAAAGAGAATATTCGTAACTATTGGAACAGGTGGTGTTACGGGTGTTTACTATCCTACAGGTGGAGCTATCTCTAAGATGGTAAACAAAAAGTACAAAGAGTACGGCATTAAGGCAACGGTTGAATCGACAGGAGGATCTGTTTACAACATTAATGCTGTGTTAAGCGGTGATCTTGATTTTGGTATTTGTCAATCGGACAGGCAGTATGAGGCATGGCATGGTTTGGCAGAGTGGAAGGACAAAGGTCCTCAGAAAAATCTAAGAAGCGTTTTTTCTATTCACCCGGAATCTATTACACTTATTGCGTCTGTTGACAGTGGAATCAAAAGTGTTGCAGATTTGAAGGGCAAAAGAGTTAATTTGGGTAACCCGGGTTCAGGTCAGCTCCAGAACTCAAAAGATGTTTTGGCAGCATTCGGTATATCTTTGAAAGATATACATCCTGAGTATGTTAAAGCCGTTGAAGCTCCGGGATTGTTGCAGGATGGAAGAATTGATGCATTCTTTTACACAGTTGGACATCCAAACGGAAATATCAAAGAAGCTACAAGCGGAAGAATTAAGGTTAGAATTATTCCTATCACAGGCCCTGCTGTTGATAAACTATTGAAAAAACATCCATACTATGCAAAAGCTCAAATTTTAGTTAAAAAATTCTATCCTATGGCTGCAAACAAACAGGATGCTGTAAGCACAGTGGGTGTTAAAGCTACTTTGGTTACAAGTGCAAAAGAGCCTGCAAATGTTGTTTATGCTATTACAAAAGAAGTTTTCGACAACTTTGAAGCATTTAAAAAACTACACCCCGCATATGCTGTTTTGACAAAGCAGAATATGCTTCAAGGTTTGACAGCACCTATACATCCAGGTGCATTAAAGTATTACAAAGAGTCTGGTTTAATTAAATATATTCCTAAATCTTTAATTAAATAACTTTAATTAGCAAGGAATAGCTTAAACGGGTGACATAATTATGTCATCCGTTTTTTTTTAAAAATTTTTATCCAAAGGGGTTCTAAATGGACAAGGATAGAAAAAAAGAACTTGAAGAACTTCTAAAAGAGGATACCGGTGATCTAAGAACTTTGAACAAGTATGAAAAAGCCCTTGTTTGGACAATAGGGGTATCTTGGGCTTTATTTCAGCTTGCAATAGCAAGCGTGTGGACGATAGATAGTACATTTGCGCGTTCAATTCACCTTGCTTTTGCTATGGCTATGGTTTTTACGAGCATCCCTTTCCTGAAAAGACACCATATTAAATCACTACCTTTCCTATCTCAGAGAGAAGGTATACCGATAATAGATTATATATTTGCGGCGATAGGTGTTGCCGTATCTTTGTATATTATGGTTGAATGGACGGGAATATCCATGAGAATGGGTTCACCCAATATGGCGGATAAAATATTCGGTTTATTGTTGATTGTTATGGTTTTTGAGGCTACAAGAAGGGCTATTGGGCCTGCTTTGCCTATGGTTGGCCTGCTTTTTACGCTTTATGGCTTTTTCGGTCCCCATTTGCCCGAGCTTTTGGCATACAGAGGTGTGAATCTTGAAAAATATGTTAGCCAGCTTTCTTTATCTACCGAGGGAATCTTCGGTATCCCTTTGCGCGTTTCAACGAATATAGTTTTTCTGTTTGTTTTAATGGGTGCTATGCTTGAAAAAGCAGGAGCGGGTAAATTTTTTATAGATTTAGCATTTGCCGGTCTTGGAAGGTATAAAGGCGGTCCTGCTAAATCGGCTGTTATAGCAAGCGGACTAACTGGCTTGGTTTCTGGTTCATCAGTTGCAAATGTTGTTACAACAGGAACATTTACAATACCTCTTATGAAAAAGACGGGTTATCCTGCAAAAAAAGCAGGGGCGACAGAGGTTGCTGCAAGTATAAACGGCCAGCTAATGCCACCTATTATGGGAGCTGCGGCGTTTATTATTGCAGAATATGTTAACGTCCCTTATATACAGGTTGTTAAGGCAGCTTTCATACCGGCACTTGTTGCATATATTGCACTCTTTTTTGTATCCCACCTCGAAGCAAGCAAGTTAGGATTAAAAGGCTTACCAAAAGAGGAACTTCCGAATGCAAAAGAGGTTTTCAAAAACGGAATGCATTATCTTATACCTATAACATGGCTTGTTATCGAGCTTATGGTTTTGAGACATTCTCCTGCTATGTCGGCATTTAGAACAATTATACTACTTGTTTTTACAATTCTTTATCAAGAGATAAGAAAGGTCAAAAAAGAGGGTATAAAGCTGTCTGATGCCCTTTTTAATTCTGTAAAGGTAACGGCTGATGCTTTTGTTTCGGGTTCTAGGAATATGGTTGTTGTCGCTTTGGCTTGTGCATCTGCCGGAGTTGTTGTAGGTCTTGTTGCTACAGGTATAGGAAGTATGATTACGGAGCTTGTTGATACTTTAGCACACGGCAATATATATCTTCTTCTTATTATAACAGCGATGGCAAGTTTGCTTCTAGGTATGGGTCTTCCGACTACCGCCAACTATATAGTTATGGCATCTTTAACTGCACCGGTTATAGTTACAATAGGTCACAATTACGGTTTCTTTATTCCTTTAATGGCAGCGCATCTTTTCTGTTTCTATTTTGGCATTATAGCAGATGATACGCCACCTGTGGGATTGGCCGCCTATGCGGCGGCAGCATTGGCAGAGACAGACCCTATACCAACAGCTATTCAAGGATTTATCTATGATATGAGAACAGCGATATTGCCCTTTATGTTTGTATTTAATCCCGATTTAATTTTGTATCATATTACAAGCTGGCCTAAGATTATTATGATTTTTTTGATGGCTGTGTTGGGTTCGTTTGCATTCGCTTCTGCACTGCAGGGATGGTTTATTACAAAAAACAAATGGTACGAAGTTCCGTTTTTCCTTGCAGCCACATGGATTTTATTTAATCCCTCAGGCCCTATTCAAACCTTCCATTTATCTCCAGATTTGAAATATTACATGTATATACCAGGGTTAATAATTTTTGGTCTTCTCTATCTTGAACAGAAAGCAAGGTCAAAAATTAAAACTGCAGCAGCTTGAGAATTATAAAAAAGGGGCATTAATGCCCCTTTTTTATAAAAAGAAGTTTTATTATTATTTTTCTTCTGTATTTCTTGTGATCAAGGTGCTTATAGGGGATCGTCTTGTGAGTTTTGCTGTTGTGCTTCCGTAGAAGAATTTTTTTATGCTATTTTTTCCGTGTGAACCCAAAACCAACAGGTCGTATTTTCCGGTTTCAATTTCTTTCAATCCTTCTTCGTAAGGCACTCCTCTGTGATATATCGTTTTATAATCTACATCTTTAAGACATGGCACTCTTTCTTCCAATTTCTCAAATTCCTTTTCAACATTTTCGTCCATTCTTTTCTTAACTTTATCCATATCTTCATCGTCAAGTAAAACTGTAAAACCTGGGTCCATATAGCCAACGTGCATTACGTAGAGCTTGCTTGAAAATGTTTTTGATATTTCACAGGCAATCTTTGTTGCAAAATCCGAATCCTTGGAGAAGTCTGTCATAACGATAATGTTTCTATACATAGCTAACCTCCTTTTTTATAAGTTTAGTATAATTTAATTTGATAAGTCAAATTTTTCTTTTGTTTAGTCTTTTGTATGCTCATAAACTTTTCTTTTTTGTGCTGGGAGTATGGATTTTCTAAGTCTTACAGACTTTGGAGTTATTTCTACAAGCTCATCATCCTTGATAAAATTTATGGCTTTTTCTAAATTCATGGGTGTGACAGGTGCAAGTATAATGTTGTCGTCTCTGCCTGCTGCTCTCATATTTGACAGCTTTTTCTCTTTTGTGGGATTGACGTTTAAGTCTCTGTCTTTGCTGTGTTCCCCGACAATCATTCCCTCATAAACCCTATCACCTGGTTTTATGAACAATCTACCTCTTGGTTCAAGATTAAATAAAGCATAAGCCGTTGCAGTCCCTCCCCTGTCCGATATAAGCGAACCTGTAAACCTGGATTTAAAATCACCCTGAAATTCTTTATATCCTTCAAAGTATGAGTTCACTATTCCTGTTCCTTTTGTGTCTGTCATAAATTCGTCTCTGTATCCTATCAATGTTCTTGCGGGTATTAAAAATTCAAGCCTAACTCTACCTGAGCCTTTATTTATCATATTGACCATTTTGCCTTTTCTTTGCGAGAGTTTACTTGTCACAGCTCCGACAAACTCCTCATTACAGTCTATGAAGAGCCTCTCTATCGGTTCAAGTTTTTTTGAACCGTCATATTTAAAAATTACCTGTGGTCTGCCTACCGTTAACTCAAAGCTCTCTCTTCTCATCATTTCTATTAAAATAACAAGCTGAAGCTCTCCCCTGCCTTTCACTATAAGCTCATCTGCATTGCTTGTTTCTTCTATGGCTATAGATACGTTTTTTATTATTTCTTTGCGCAGTCTTTCTTTTATTTTGTTTGATTGGACAATATCCCCTTCCATGCCGGAAAACGGTGATGTGTTAATTGTAAATTTCATAGCGACAGTAGGTTCATCCACCCTCAGTCTTTTTAAGGCGAGTGGACTCTCTTTTGAACAGACGGTATCACCTATACTTATGTTTTCTATTGAACCCGATATTACTATTATCTCACCAGCTTTGGCACTTTTTGTATTTTTTAGGTTTAATCCCTCATATACCTGCATAGTGGATATTTTTATTGGTACCTCTTTTTTATCTTTATCTATATATATAAGGTTGTCGGTTAGCGACACCTCCCCGTTTACTATCTTTCCTATAGCAAGTCTTCCAAGGTAGTCAGAGTGCCCCAAGTCGCTTACAAGCATCTGAAATGGTTTTGACTCGTCATATTCGGGAGCTGGTATTTTATTGACAATAGTTTGAAATAAAACACCTAAATCTCCACTTGCATCATCAAGATTTTTTTTGGCTATTCCCTCTTTGGCTACTGAATAAAGGTATGGAAAATCAAGCTGCTCGTCCGCTGCATCCAAATCTATGAACAAGTCATATATTTCATCCAAAACTTCAGATGCTCTCGCATCTTTTCTGTCGATTTTATTTATAACTACGATGATTTTAAGTTTTCTCTCAAGAGTTTTTTTGAGTACAAAACGTGTTTGGGGCAGAGGACCTTCTGCTGCATCAACAAGCAAAATAGCCCCATCAACCATAGATAGTGCCCTTTCAACCTCTCCTCCAAAGTCAGCATGCCCAGGTGTATCGACTACATTTATTTTTACATCTTTATACTTGATTGAGCAGTTTTTTGCAGCTATGGTTATGCCGTGTTCTCTTTCCAAATCCATACTGTCAAGGATGCGTTCCTCTACATTTTGGTTTTCTCTGAAAAGTCCGCTCTGTTTAAGCATGGCATCGACAAGTGTGGTTTTTCCGTGATCGACATGAGCTATTATAGCTATGTTTCTAATGCTATCATTTTTCATCATTATTATATAACTCCTTGAGAATACTATTTATACACTAAAAATTAATCTTATTCTGCAGCTTGTTCATAGCCCTCTATTAATTCATCCATAAGCTCTTGTACCGAGACTATTTTGTCTACTCTGTAGGCATTTGAACCTGCAAACGCAAATCCGCTTTTGAATATTCCTTTTTGGGCGCTTATAAGAGCTTGTGTTATGCAGTAAGGTGCTTTTGTATATTTGCAGCCTTTCAGACATTGCCATATACATTTAAATGGTTGTTTTTTACCCTCCTCAACGTCCTCTAAAAATTCGTTTTTTATGGCTCTTCCCGGTAGTCCTACGGGGCTTTTGATTATTGTTATATCCTCTTTTTTGCAGTTTATATATGCTTCTTTGAATTTTATATCAGCATCGCATTCATGTGTTGTAACAAAGCGTGTTGCCATTTGAACGCCACTTGCCCCGAATTCATTTATGAATTTATATATATCTTCACCGGTATAAATTCCACCAGCAGCAATTACAGGTATTTTTTTATTGTATTGTTCTTCGTAGATTTTTACGGCTTTTACGACAGGCGGGAATATTTTTTCCAGTGAATAATTTGGGTTTTCAATTTGTTCGTATTTAAAACCGAGATGGCCTCCGGCTTTTGGACCTTCTACCACAACACCGTCAGGTATTACACCGTAGTGTCTGTCCCAGTATTTGAAAATTAGTGTTGCTGCTTTTGCTGAGGATACGATAACACCAATTTTTATACCGCTTTCCTTTATTTCATCAATAGGAACCGTTAAAGGAAGGCCTGCCCCGCAAAAGAGTATATCGGCTTTGGCCTCTATAGATGTTTTAATTAGGTCAATAAACTCGGTCATCGCCACCATTATATTAACACCGATTACGCCATTCGGTGCAAGTTGTTTTGCCTTTTTTATTTCTTCGGTCAAAACAATTTTATTTGCTTCTTTTGGATTTTTTGCAAAATTATCTTTTACAAAACCTATTTCTGCTGCCGATATAACGCCCACGCCACCTGCATTTGCAACGGCAGATGCAAGTTTTGACATAGATATGCCGACACCCATACCCCCTTGAATTATAGGAACCTCAACCTTTAAATCTCTAAAATATAGATTAGGCATTTTTTTTGATATCATAGCAAAACCCCGAATATTTATATTTCTTCATCTTTATTTACATATACAAACATGTTCAGCATAAAGCTTATGAAGCTCATTATTAGCGATGCAACAAATGCAGCCCAAAAACCCGATACATCAAAACCTCTGACAATCTGAGCGGTTATTAGTATCATGATGGTATTGATAATTAATGTAAATGAACCCAATGTAAGAACATTGAGAGGCAAAGTTAGAATAATCATTACAGGTCTGACAATGGCATTTAAAAAACCTATTACAAGGCTTGCCACAACCAATGACAAAACGCCACTGACAAATATGCCTTTTACTATCAAAACCGTTAAACCGAGTGCTATGGTGTTAATAGCCCATCTCACTAAAAATTTCACGATTACAAAATATCAAATTTTAATGTAATTGTAAACTGTTTGAGCAAAAGAAGACCAAATATGTCCCAACATACTTACCACCTAAAGCAATAGAGGTAATATCTATGTCTGAGAATGAGAGTGAGAATGAAAAAGAGAGTGGAGGTGACAGCATGGATGTGAACATAATAAAGAAGA